>NZ_JBHVJX010000057.1:0-33414 GCF_042798755.1 Streptomyces sp. NPDC057743 | reverse complement strand
AGAACACCAGCCCACCCTATCTACGTCCCCTGATCCCACCGGAGGCGAGGTCGGTCGACACCAACCCGGTGATCGTTTCCGGTCACAGCACTAGCGTCTTCGCCATGACCGAAACCAAGGTTCTGATCTCGGGTGCGGGCGTCGCCGGGCTCGCGCTGGCCCATCTGCTGCACCGCGACGGCTATCGGGTGACCGTCGTCGAGCGCGCCCCCGCCGTGCGTGGCGGCGGTTACGCCATCGACTTCCGTGGCGCCGCCTTCGAGGTCCTGGACGAACTCGGGATCCTCGCCGAAGTGCGCGAGCTCGACACCGCGATGCGCGGCACCACACTGGTCGATGAGGCGGGGGTCGAGAGCGGACGGCTGCCCGCCGAGGCGTTCGCGGGTGAACTGGAGGTCCCCAAAGGCGACTTCACGCGGGTTCTGCACCACATCACCGCCGCGGTAGACGGTATTGAGTACCTCTTCGATGACTCGGTCGTGGGGCTGAGCGAGCAACCTGGCGGCGTCGCCGTCGAGTTCGAGACGGCTGCCGCTCGCGAGTTCGACCTGGTCTTCGGTGCCGACGGGGTCTACTCGCGGGTGCGGCGGTTGGCCTTCGAGCCTGATGAGCGGGTGCTGCACCATCTGGGCCTGTCCGGCGTCGGCTTCACCACCGACAACTTCCTGGGGCTGGACCGCGAGGGTGTGCTGCAACTCGCCGGGAACGCCGCGGTCTACCTCTTCAGCGCCGGCGACCCCGAGCGGATCACCGTCAGCCTCTCCTTCGCCACCGACTCGCCCGCGCTGGACCGGCGCGGCCCCGAAGTGCAGCAGGCCGCGGTGCGCGCAGCCTTCGCCGGCCGCGGCTGGCACGTCCCCCGCCTGCTCGACGCCATGGCCCGGGCCGAGGACTTCTTCTTCGCCTCCACCTGCCAGGTCCAGCTCGACCGTTGGGCCAGCGGCCGGATCGCCCTGCTCGGTGACGCCGGATATTGCGCCGCCCCCACCGCGGGCATGGGCACCTCCCAAGCCCTGCTCGGGGCCCGCTCGTTGGCCCGTAACCTGTCCGCCGCCGACGGCGACCACCGCGCCGCCTTCGCCGCCTACGAGACCGAACTGCGCCCCTACGTCACGGAGAACCAGAGCAAGGGCCGGGAAGCCGTGGCTCTGTTCGGCGGCCGCGCAGAGCAAGGGTGAGGGAGCGCGGGGCGCCCGATGCCGGCCTCCTACCGGCACACCCCATCCGCCGGCAGGCCCGGGAGGAGGCGGGACCAGCGTTGGGTGTCGATCACGGCGCAGGTGCGGCGGGCGACGTCGGTGGCGTCGATGTCCCAAAGGTGGGCGGTGCGGTCGCTGTTGACGGTGGCCAGGGTGCGGCCGTCGGGGGAGAACCAGGCACCCGTGAGGGGGATCGTCGATCCGGTCAGGACGCCGGCGGGGCGTTGGGAGCGCACGTCCCACAGGCGCGCGGTGTGGTCGGCGGCGGTGGTCACCAGGGTGCGCCCGTCGGGGCTGAAGGCCAGGCCGTAGACGGAGTTGGTGTGGCCGGCGAGGGTGCCCTCGGGGTGGCCGGAGGGCACCTCCCACAGGCGTGCGGTGTGGTCCATGGAGACGCTGCCCAGCGTCCGGTCGTCGGGGCTGAAGGCGAGGGCGTTGACCGTGTTGGTGTGGCCGGTGAGGGTGGCCAGCCGGCGCCGGGTGGCCGTGTCCCAGAGGCGGGCGGTGCCGTCGGAGCCGGCGGTGGCCAGCAGGCGGCCGTCCGCGCTGAGCGCCAGCGCACTGACCGGGCCGGGGATGCCGGTGAGCGTCGCCGTCCTCCGACGGGTGGTCGTGTCCCAGAGGCGGGCGGTGTCGTCGGCGCCGACGGCGGCCACGTAGCGGGCGTCCGCGCTGAGTGCCAACGCCCTTACGCTGCCGGGCGGTTGGGGTAGTGCCGCGGTCGGTTTTCCGGCGGTGAGGTCCCAGACGCGGACGGTGTGGTCGGCGTCGGCGGTGGCCAGGGTGCGGCCGTCGGGTGTGCTCGCCACCACCTGCGCGGGATCGGTGCCGGGCGTGAGGGCGGGGCGGCCGCCGCGCGTCCACTGCGCCACCGCGTCACCCTGGTCGAACGTGGCCCGCCGCCGGCCGGTGGACGCGAACGCCGTCGTCGTCACCACCCCCGCACGGCCGTTGAGAACACCGGTCTGCCGTTGGTCGCGCACGTCCCACAGGTGCGCCTTGTAGTCGGTCTCCGCGCCGGCGAGCGTGCGGCCGTCGGGGGCGAACGCCACGGCGAACACGGTCGAGTTGGTGGACAGCACGCCGGTCGTGGTGTGCGCGGCCGGGTCCCACAGCCGGACGGTGTGGTCGTTGCTGGCGGTCGCCAGCGTCCGGCCGTCCGGTGCGAACGCCACGCCCTCCACCTTGCCGCTGTGGCCGGTGAGGGTGGCGGTCTGCCGGTGCGTGGCCGCGTCCCACAGGCGTGCGGTGTGGTCGTCGCTGGAGGTGGCGAGGGCGCGGCCGTCGGGGGAGAAGGCGACGCCGGTCACCGCGTCGGTGTGGCCGGTGAGGGTGGCGGTCGTCTTATGGGTGGTGGTGTCCCAGAGGCGGGTGGTGCGGTCGCTGCTGGAGGTGGCGAGGGCGCGGCCGTCGGGGGAGAAGGCCACCGCGTTCACGGCCGCCTTGTGGCCGGTCAGCGTGGCCCGCACCCGGTGGGACGCCACGTCCCACAGGCGCACCGTGTGATCGCTGCTGGCGCTCGCGAGCGTGCGGCCGTCGGGGCTGAAGGCCACCGCGGTCACGGTGTTGGCGTGGCCGAGGAGGGTCGCGGTGGTGCGCCGGGAGGACAGGTCCCACAGCTTGACGCTGTGGTCGTTGCTGGCGGTGGCCAGCGTGCGGCCGTCGGGGCTGATCGCCAGGCCGTTGACGGCATCGGTGTGACCGGGCAGCGTGGCGAGCAGCCGGTGGGTGGCCGGGGCCCACAGCTTGACGGTGTGGTCGTTGCTCCCGGTGGCCAGCACGCGACCGTCGGGGGAGAACGCCACCGCGTCGACGGCACCGGTGTGGCCGGTGAGTTGGTTGGTGTAGTACCGGGCGTAGGCGCTGAGCAGGCTGCTGCGCGCCTCGGCCGTGCGGGCCTGCCGGTACCCCTGGAGGGCCACGATCATGGCGGCCTCGGGGCGCTGCACGGCCAAGTTGTCGGCGCGCGCCGCCAGTTCGCGGGAGATCGCGGTGCTCCGTTGCGTCTCGGCGGCGCTGCGCTGCCACAGGGCCACGGTGGTGGAGACCAGGGCGAGGGCCAGCAGCAGGCTGAGCGTGGCGATCACGCCGCGGGTGCCGCGCACCCGGCGCCGGTCCGCGGCGACGCTGGCGGCCAGGAACGCGTCCTCCAGGTCGTTGAGCGCCGCGGGCTCGCCCTCGGCCCAGGCGCGGGCGGTGCTCAACTGGCTGCCGCGGTACAACGCCCCCTTGTCGCGGCCGAATTCCTGCCAGGTGTGGGCGGCCGTGGTGAGCTGCCGGTGGGTGCGCAGGGCCTCGCGGTCGCGGGTGAGCCAACCCTGCAACCGGGGCCAGGCGCGGATGACGGCCTCGTGGGCGACCTCGACGGTGTCGTCGGCCAGCACGATCAGGCGGGCGGCGGAGAGCCGGTGCAGCAGCGCGTCCAGGACGGCGGGCTCGGCCAGCCCGTCGAGCTCCGCCCGCCGCACCCGGCGCCGGGTGTCCTCGGTGCCCTCGCCCAGGGCGGTGAGACGGACGAACAGCGCGCGCAGGGCCGCCTGTTGACGGGCCGGCACGGTGGCGTACAACTGCTCCGCGGTCTGTGCGATGGCGCCACGGATGCCGCCGCTCGCCCGGTAGTCGGCCAGCCGTAGGGTGGTTCCTTCGTGGCGCCGCCACACCTCGCGCATGGCGTGCGCCACCAACGGCAGGGCGCCGGGCTGGCCCCCGGCATCGGCCAGCACCGCCTCGACGAGGCCGGGCTCCACGCTCGCCCCGGCCGCCGCGGCGGGCTGGGTGATGATGTCCCGCAACTCGCTGCGCGTGGGCGGGCCGACGAGGAGCCGCGCGCCGGTGCGCAGGACGGACATCAGCGCCTCGTGGGCGCAGCAGTGCGCGAGGAAGTCGGTGCGGACCGCGATCACCGTGCGGAGGTGCGGGGTGCTTCCACGGCATAACTCGGCCACCGCCGCCAGGAACGCGTCCCGCTCGCCCTCGTCCTCGCACAGCGTGAAGGTCTCCTCGAACTGGTCGATCACCACCAGGACGTGCTCGTCCTCCGGCCGCCCGGCCAGCCAGGTGCGGAGCGCCAGCGCCGACGCCGCCGGGTCGTCGGCCAGTTGACGACCGAGCCGCTCCGCCTCGCCGCCGGTCAGCCGCGCAACGGCGGCGGCCAGCGCCGACAGCGGCCCGGCGCCGGGCACCAGCATCAGCGCATGACGGCCGTCGACCGGCTCCGGCAGCACCCCGGCCCGCAGCACCGAGGACTTTCCGCAGCCGGATGCCCCCACCACGGCCACCAACGGCTCGCTCTCCGCCCGCAGCAGCACCTCCTTCACCAGCTCCGCCCGGCCGAAGAACACCCCGGCGTCCGCCGCCGTCAACGCGGCCAGCCCCGGATACGGGCAGTGGGCCTCCTCCCCGTCCGCATCCCGGTCGGCGTCCCACTCCGCGGCCGCGGCCCGCCACCGCGTCTCCCACTCCGCGGCGTCGCCCCCGCACGCCCGCGCGTACGCCACGGCGACCGGTAACGACGGCAGCCGCTCGCCCTTGGCCGCCTCCGCCAAGGTGCTCGCCGCGAAGTGCGCCCGCTTGGCCAACACCCGATAGCTCGGCGTCCCGGCCTCCCGCCGTAACTGCCGCAGCTCCCACGCCAGCCGCTGGATGGGACCCGCGTCCGGATCGACCGGCCGCTCCGGCCTTCCCAGCCGACCCCCTTGCGAACCTGTCACCTCAACCTCCCCCGATCGCCTGCCCGTTCCGCCCGCACCATTGAACGACTTGTCTGTCCTGTGCGAGCAGGACTTTCGGACAATACCCGGCCGCCCCAAGGTCGATGTCAGCGATCGGCCCGCGGCACGTCCGCCGCGCCGACCGCCGAGAAAAACCGAACCGACACCACGGAAAACCGAACGGACAACCGGCCCCATCCGGGGGCCGGTCCGAACAATCCGAACAAGGGGGCGACCATGACGTTCGCGAAGTACAAGGTTCCGGCGGCGCTCGCACTGGCGGGCATCGGCCTTGTGGGGATGGCCCAGACGGCGACCGCCAACGACCTCACCGTCTACACCCACGACAACTCCGGCCACGCCAAGTGGTTCGAGGCCAAGCACGAGATCGGGGTCTGCGACGACAAGGCCGACGGCTGGGGGACGCGCGGCTACATCTACCGGCCCAAGCACGGCGACCCCGGCAACGGCACCGTGCTGCTGAAGGTGAACGACCCCAGCGCCAAGGGCCACTGCGGCTGGGGCCGCCTGCCGCAGTCGCCGGCCGGCCACCTCAACATCAAGGTGTGCAGCTACAAGGGCGCCAAGATCGAGGACTGCACCTGGGCCCCGATCCGCTGACCGTGCCACGGCGCGGGGCCGGGCCGCACACCCGGCCCGGCCCCGCCCAACACCTCACCACTTCACCACCTCTCCACGTCACCACCTCTCCACGTCACCACCGCACCAAGAGATCGGACCCGCACATGACACGAGCCCTACGGTGCGCCGCGACGGCACTGCTGGCGCTCGGCGCCGCGCTGCTGCCGGCCACCGGCACCCAGGCCGCACCGCACGCGCCCGGCGGCAATCCGGGGCCACTGGTCCCGCTGACCTCCGCGGCCGAGCGCGCCAAACTGACGCTCACCGAGCACCGGGTGAGCCCACACACGCTGTCGACGCTGGACGGACTGCTGCCGCACGCGAGCGTGCACTCCGTCCTGAACAGCGCCAACCACCGCATGCGCAACGCGGCGGACTGCGCGCACACGGAGGTGGCCGCGCTGCCCCTGGCCCCCAAGGCCGCGGCCGCGTACTGCTGGGACCACGGCGACGCCACCACCCAGGACTGGCTGCCACAATCGGTCACCACCTCCGACGGCGCGACCGGCAACGGCACCTGGGGCCCGGACAAGGTGATCCTGTCCGGCTGGACGCACAACGCCGCCAAGGGCCCCGCGCGCGACGCCGGACTGGCCCGCGTGGCCTTCGTCAACGCGAACAACCCCAAGGCCCTCAGCTACCGTTGGGCGCTGCTGGCCGTCCCGACCGACGGCGGCCACAACTTCGCCAAACTCGGCTCCCACCTGGGCGGCATGGCCTGGTACGGGGACAAGCTGATCGTCACCGCCTCCAACGGCGACGCCCACCACAACGCCCTGTACGTGTTCTCGATGAAGCACCTCCTGCGGGCCACCGTGAACAACCCGGCGATCGGCAAGGTGTCCGGCGGCTACGCGGCACACGGCCTCCAGTACGTCATGCCCGCCATCGGCTCCTACCGCCTCAACTCCGCCTGCGATTCCTCCACCAGCCGCGGGGCGCCCTGCTTCGCCTCGGTGTCCCTGGACCGCAGCGGCAGCCGGCCCAGCATCGTCGCCAACGAGTGGTTCTCCTCGGGCGGCAACCAGCCGGCCCGCCTCTTCCGCTACCGCCTCGCCGCCCCCAACAGCGCCGCGCCCCTCGCCACGGACGGCAAGGGCCACGCACCGGCGGCCGAGGCGTACCGCACCGCGGCGGTCGGCCTCCAGGGCGCCGTTGCGCACCAGGGCGTGTGGTACGCCGCCGACGCCCGCGGCGGCCGCGGCCAACACGGCATCATGTGGCGCCTGACCACCCACGGCGCGACCTCCGCCCACGACTGCGGCTCCGACCGCCCGCAGGCGTGCTGGGCACAGCACTCCGAGGGCATGGCCCTCTCCGGCCGGACCGGCCAACTGTGGTCGCTGACCGAATGGGCGGCCGCCGCCGACGCCAAGTGGCACCCGCCGGCCATCCCGGAACGGGTCCTGTTCTCGGTCCCGTTGACGTCCCTGGACAACTGACCCCGTCGACGTCCCGGAACAACTGACTCCGTCGGCGTCCCGAAACGACTGCCCCCACCAGACCGGCCGGGTGGCTCTGCCACGGGGGGAGAGCCGCCCGGCCTACGCGTGCCGGGAGCGGGCCCTCGCGGGCCGGCGCCTCGTCGCGCGGCGCTGAAACACCACAGTCCGATCAAACCCGATCAGTCCGATCAAGTCCGATCAAGGAGGAAACACCATGCCGGGAGCATTCCGTAAGGCAGCGGTCATGGTTGCGTCCGTCGCGGCGCTGACCGCAGCCGGCACCATGCCGGCGACCGCGCAGCCCGCCTCCCACAACACCCCTTCCCCAGCGCTGACTTCGCGCCCGCACGACTACGTCGCCAACGCCAAGCGGATCAGCGGCACCCCGTGGGACCTGCCGAGGGACTGCACCATCGTCACCCTTCACGGGGGCAAGGTCCTGGGCCAGGCATGCTCGCGGTCCGGCCGGTTCTGGGTCCGCGACCTGGCCAGGGACGGCTACCACGTCGAGGCACGCGCCTTCTACATGGGCAACACCGCAGGCGACTTCTTCGACTGCAAGGACTACGCCGGCGTCGCCGGCGGCTGGACGATCTGCGACTTCCGGAAACACGTCCACCACGGCCAGCGCCTGGACTTCACCGTGGACGTGTACGCGGGTAACACCCTGAAGAAGCAGGGCCTCTCCATCACACCGGTCACCTGACGCGCGCCCGAGGACGCCCCGGCCCTGGCCGCCAACAGACGGGCAGGGCCGGGGCGTTCTGCGGTGAACGGAGCTGGCACATTGCCCACGTCTAAGGGTCGACCCCGAGCGCAGGGATCGGACCACTGCAGGGAAGGCTGTTGGCCGGCGACCAAACAGAGAGGCGAAGGGCCGTCCTGCGGTGCGACATGGAGCCCCGCAGGCCAACCCTCGACCCGCGCATGAACGGCAAGGGCGTCGACTGGCGGCTCCCGCTGCCGGGAGCCCGTATGCATCTTCCGCTCCCGCGCGTACCGAAGGCGGACGTGCCTGCCTGGCGACCCGCCTGGCTGCCCCCTAGCGTCGGAACAGGCCCGTCGGGAATGGACGGACGGGAAGAGGCTGGGCGCGCTGCCCTTCGCACGTCGGTGCGCCCAGCCGCCCCTCCCCAGGCGTCACGCCACGGCCTTCCTCTTCCGCCCGCACGGAATCTGTCGCACCGCACGCCGCAATGTCGAGATGCGCCACGCCCGGCCCGGTGAATGGCCCGCTCGCGCCGCCCGGAGCAAGGTCGCGGTGACAACCACAGGCAGCCGTGACAGGGGATTGACTACCTTGGGGCTGACCACGTGGAACGCTGACGGGCAGGGAGGGACAGGACCTTGAACTACCGCACATCAACCGGGAATTCGGCGCGGCGTCGTGGGACGTACGGCGTCGACGCCCCCTACGTTCCGGCGCTGTACGGGGTGGTGGGCTTGGGGCTGTTGGGTTGGGGGTTGGTCTCCCTGGCCGTCGATGGCCTGGCCCCTGCGCCCTGGGCGGTCCTCGCCGGCTGCGTGGCGCTCGCCGCCGCGGCACTCTTCCTCTACGTGACCCGGCGCGGCAAGTTCCTCGTCTGGGAGAAGCTCCTCGACGAACTGGCGCTCCGTGGGGACGAGCAGATCCTCGACCTGGGCTGCGGGCGCGGGGCGGTGCTTCTGGCGGCCGCCCGCCGCATACCCGACGGCCGGGCCCACGGCGTCGACCTGTGGCGCAGTCAGGACCAGAGCGGCAACCACCCCGCCGTCACCGAACGCAACGCACAGGCAGAAGGCGTCGCCGACCGCATCGAGCTCCACACGGCCGATATGACCCAACTCCCCTTCGAGGACGGTCGTTTCGACCTCGTGATCAGCAGCCTGGCGATCCACAACATCTCCGATCCGGCCGGCCGCGCCTCGGCGGTCGAGGAGGCGGTGCGCGTGCTCAGGCCCGGCGGCCGCCTCGTCATCGTCGATCTCCGCAACGCCCGTCAGTACGGCGCTCATCTGCAACGACTCGGGTTGTCCGGCGTGACCTGCCGAGGTGCGGGGGCACGCATGTGGTGGAGCGGTCCCTGGGTTCCCACCATGGTTGTCTCGGCCACCAAGCCGAGCTGAGCGCCGCCGAGCCTGGGGCCGTCGGGACGGAATGAGTCTCCGTCGGCCGGCGACCGTGCCCGCTATGAGCGCAGCGCCAGGCGCGTCGACCGCGTTCGCCCACGGGCCAGCGTCCCTGCGGCCTAGAAGTGCTTCCCGCATGCGATCCGCGAGCCACTCGGCTTGATCGGTACGCGCCGCGACGACCGTCACTTGGTAGACGAGGTGAGCGTCCTCCGACCTGTCCGCCAGCGGCGCCCCTCCAACCGGGCCGCCCAGCGGGTGCAGCACCGTGTACGTCAGCGACGCCGGCCCCCTCCCTCGGCTCGTCGGTGGAGGCAGACGAACACCAGCGCAGCGGCGGCTCGCCAGCCCCGAGCTGGGGAGTGGGCCAAGGAAGAAGCAACAAGCTGCTCTATGCGGAGCAGCGGTCTGGTTGTTCAGGAGAACATCACGCGGTAGTTCTGGTAGCCGTGGCCGACGTTCCGCTTCGGCTCAAAGGGGGCCGCTGGGTTTCCGGTGCCCTTGTAGAAGTAGAGGTCGCCGTTGGGCTGACGGGCGATGAGGTCGGCTTTCCCGTCGAGGTCCATGTCGCCTGTGGCAACCAGGGCGTCGTAGGCGTTCCAGCCGCTCCCGATCTTCGTACGTGTCGCGAAGGGGGCATCGGGGTCTCCGGTGCCCTGGTAGAGCCAGAGGACTCCGGAGGTGTCGCGGGCGACGATGTCGGGCCAGCCGTCTCCGGTGAGATCGCCCTTGCCGACTATCTGCGTGTATGCGTCCCAGCCGCCGCCGACCTTGCGGCGGGCGGTGAGGGTGCCGTCGCCGTTGCCCAAGTACAGCCACAGGACGCCGGACGAGTCTCGGCCGAGTACGTCGTAGCCGGGGGCGCCGCCGAGGTTGCCTGGTGAGAAGACGGTGTCGTAGATGTTCCAGCCGCCTCCGACGTATCCGTAGCTACTCGACATGCCGCCGTCGGTCGTCCAGACCCAGGTGTCGTCGGCGACACCGTCCCCGTCGTCGTCGGCGCTGCTGGCTGTCCGTACGTTGCCGTAGTCGGTGGCGAGGAGTTCGCGAGGGGCAAGGACCTGGGAGTTGTCGGGCGCGTAGGAGTAGAGGTTGCCCTGGGTGTCGATGGCGAACATGCCGAAGACCGCAGCCCGTGATGCGGACGCCTGGGGCGAGCGGGGCTGCGCCGGAGCTGCGTCGCGGGCTGCCTTCGTGATCTGGGAGGCGTCGGGTGCCTCGGTCGATGTGGCGGTGTCCGCTGATGCGGCACTGCCCGTGGTGGCGATCAGGGCTGCGACCACGAGCGTGACCGTAAGCCGCGAGAGCAGCCTGTCGTGGCGGTAGTTGGCGAGGCCAGGCATGGGATCTCCCGTGAACTGGATCGAAAACGCAGGTGATGGTCGGCGTTGGCGGACTGCCGCGGATCGTGGCTGCCCGAATTCTCCGGTTCATTGCGAACGAGCAGTACATCCAGTGCATATGACTGCGAGTCATATCAGGAAGGTCGCGTGATCACTGTGGGAGTTGGCCGCCTCACGGATCTTGCCACATGTACATGCCGTGCGCCTAGTGTGTGCACCCTGTGATGTATCAGTGAAGATCAAGTCTGTTGATGCGGCCCGATGTCCGTCTCGTGTCAGTTCGCCCTGCCGCCAACTCGGCGCCAGCGCCCGTGAACTGAGGGGACTCGTGTCAGGCCCATGCTCATTCGTGCCGCCGGCGGCGGCACGCGGAAGGAGCCGAGTTGCCCCGCAGGACTTCGCCAAGTGGGCTAAGAAAACGAAGACTTATACGCCTCGCTCCGGCGCTGACGCCAGTCACCGCGCTGGTTCTGGTAGCCGGGCTTGCCCTTCAACCGGGACCTCTGACACCGAAACAGAGCGACCGCACCAGCAAGGTCAGTGACTCCTACGACTGGCAGGAGGACACCGCGGCTGAGCGGCTGCGGCAAGACCAGTGCCTGATGAACGACGTGCTGCGGCTAGGCGGAACGTCGATGGCAGCGGTAGCCCAGGACGGCCTCAACCAGCCCCCGGACAAGCTGCACGTCCTAGCCAATCGTGAGCATTGGGGGGACACTCCACTTGGCCATGCCTACGGCAGTGACAAGGACACCGCCCTCAAGGCCATAAACGACCTCAGCGCCTTAGCCACGGGATGGCAGACGCCCCTGGAGGGCCTGGAAACGCCAGGCGGTTTCACGGACTCCGACTTCCACTGGCCGCCCGGTTCCCCAGGCGACGGGAAGAAGGACTTCTACGCTCAGACCGGCCTCGGGCAGTGGTACGCCGGCCACTTCTGGCAGCAAGAGGACACGTTCTACGACGACCCCACGGCGTCCGCCGACAAAGCCACGAGGGACGCGGTGGCGGCCCAGGGCGGCCCGCTGTACGCCAACGACCCGGACCCGAGCCTGCCTCGGGATGAGTGGAACCGTGCCCTGGCCGAGCACGACGCGTACGACTACCTGCTGAACCAGACGGTAGAGCCGATGGGCGCCGACAACGC
This sequence comes from Streptomyces sp. NPDC057743, assembly GCF_042798755.1. Taxonomy (NCBI): domain Bacteria; kingdom Bacillati; phylum Actinomycetota; class Actinomycetes; order Kitasatosporales; family Streptomycetaceae; genus Streptomyces; species Streptomyces sp. NPDC057743. The sequence goes on along the minus strand of NZ_JBHVJX010000057.1, from coordinate 21,819 downwards.
CCGGATCTTCCTGGAATCGGGAGGCTTCCCCAAGTCGGCGCCGGACCCGGACACTGCCGAGTTCCGCATCGCCGTCGAGAACCTCAAGAACCGCTTCGCCGCATGCACATGGCGCGATCCGATCGACCCCGACAAGGTCCTCGGCAACGAAGTGAGCACCGCGGCCGAGGAGTGGCAGCAGGAGATCACCTCGCAGGCCACACAGCGCAACCAGATTCTGGACGCCAACACCAACGCGGCCAAGGCCCTTGTTTCCGGAGCCAAGATCCTGGGCAACATGCTGGGCAACTCCTGGGTGGCCGACCATGTCGCCAGATGGCAGTCCTACTGGTCACCCGGCGGGGCTGGCAGCAGCAAACCCACCAAGCCCGACGCGGCGCAGTTCGACAAGGCCAAGAAGAGCCTGGCCAGTGCCCAGTCAGTGACGAAATCTCAGCTGATCCTGTTGAAGCAACAGGCAGCCGCGGCAAAGCGGGCCGTCACCACCACCGACACCGCCGAACAGGCCGCCTACACCATCGCCGACACCAACGGAGCCCCGCGCGGGCGCGGGTTGCTGGTCGCCCAGCAAAAGGCACAGGTCACCCACGGCACGGCAGCCGCACTGGACGCCATGGTCATCGCCGCGCAGACCGCCGAGGCCGCCACGCACGCTTCGGCCTCCGACAGCGCGACGATCGCGCAGCGCGCGCTGGCACAAGCCGCCCAGTCGAAGGCGGAGTTCCGCAAAGAGGCAGCACAGTTCGCCGAGCAGCAGGCCAAAGCCTCCGCCGCCTCCGCCAAGGAACACCGCGACAACGCGAAAAAGGACAAAGAGACCGCTGAAAGCAAGCTGCAGGAGGCCCTCAAGGCCGAGGCCGACGCCAAGGCCGCCGCGGCCGATGCGCACGCCAAGCGACTGACAGCGGAGGCCGAAGAAAAGACCGCCAAGGCACAGAAGGAGAGAGCCGACGCTAAGAAGGCGGAAGCCGCCGAGCACAAACGCAACGCCCAGGGCTACCAGTCCACAGCGGAAGAAGCCAAGAAGAAGGCCGACGCTGCGGCCACCACCGCCTCCCAAAAACGTCAAGCAGCGGAGGCAGCCCGCGACAACGCCAAGGCCAAGCGGGATGACGCCTGGGACGCCGAACAGAAGGCGGATGCCGCACGCGCGAAAGCGGACGCCAAGGATGCCTACGCCGACGCGCACGACGCCGACGACAATGCCACCGAGGCCCGCGCCGCAGCCGACGCCGCAGACCACGCAGCCGACACCGCCGAATCAGCGGCCAAGTCGGCACGCGGTGAAGCTAACGCGGCCACGCAGGCCGCAGCGGACGCCGATGCCGCGGCCACTCGCGCCGAAGCCGCCGCAACCAGGGCCCGAGCTGCTTCCGACGCGGCCCAGGCCGACAAACTCAAGGCCGACGCCGCGGTAAGGACAGCCACCAGCGCCGCCGCGGACGCCATCACCGCATCCCAGCACGCCGCCGCCGAGGCCAACGCCGCCGTCAAGGACGCCGACGAGGCCGAACAGCACGCCAAAGACGCCAAGTCCCATGCTGACGAGGCGCAGAAGGAGACCAACAAAGCCCGGGCAGCAGCGGCAAAGGCCGCCGGCTTCGCTTATGCCACCGCCCAGGCAGCCGCCGACGCCCGTCAGGCGGCAGCACAGGTCGCCAAGCCGGCCAACGACGCCATCCAACTGGGCTCGCCCTACATCACCACCGACTCCGCTGCCCCGCTGGTCGTGCTCTCCGGCCAGGGTTCGAAGACCATCGCCGAGCAACAGGCCGCTGTGGCCGAAGCGCACGCCAAGAACGCCAAGAAGGAAGCAGCCCTCGCCCAAAGCCTCGCCGACAAGGCCGCCGAAGACACCAAGGCCGCCTACCAAAGCGCCGCCAACGCCGCCAACTACGCATCAGAAGCACGCGGTTATGCCAACGAGGCACTCAATTACGCGGCCGACGCCGCTGACGCCGCGTCCAAGGCCGCGCAATCACTGACACGCACGCTCGCATACGACCGGCAGGCCACCGAGGACGCCGCAGCGGCCGACGCGGCAGCCGGCCGGGCCGAGGGCTACGCCAAGGACGCCCGCGACTCCGCCGACGAAGCGGCCCTCGACGCCGAAGCGGCCCGCCAGGCCGCCGACGCAGCAGAACAGGCCGCCAACGAGGCCCGCGCGTCAGCCAATCGAGCCGACGCGGACGCCACCGCCGCCGAAGAAGCAGCCAAGGACGCTCAAAAGCACGCGGAATCCGCGCAGCAGGCAGCCGAACAGACCGAGCGTGGAGACGCGAACAAGCAGGTCTCGACGGGCGCCGGAACCGGCGTCGACCGCGTCTTCTACGTCGTCGACAAGGTCACGGAGGCGGGACCGGCCAAGCAACTCAACCAGTGCGACTACGTGCCTCAGGGTTGCACCGTGACGTACGAGCTACACCTCGATGTCACGGTCAGCTACTACTACTGCCTCAATCCCGCCGTCCCCGCCACTGAGGCCGGCTGCCCGCAGCCGGACACATTGTTCCTCGGCACGGAGACGCTCAAGAACCAGACGAACAACTGGACCCACCACTTCAGCTTCGGTGACATCACCCGGATTGGCTGGCAGAACCTCTTCGGAGACAAGGCCGGCGCCGTCCTGTACGAGATCGTGCTGGGTGACGCCGCCCGGTGCTACCACGGCGACAAGTCCAGCTGCGCCTGGGCCGCCGCGGTGCTCGTACCGCCCTCGATGGCCGAGAAACTCGCCGAAGCGGCCAAGCTCGCGATACGGGCCGAACAGGCCATCAAGACCGGCGAGGAATCCGCGCAGGTTCTCGCGGATCTGAAGAAGATCTACGGAGAGAAGGGCGCCGCCCAGGTCGGCGACGCCACGAGCGCGGCGGGCCTGGGGCTGCGTATCGCAGCCGGTGTGGCGGAACGGGCCAAGATCCACCGTTCCGCCGTCGACTCGAAGCTGCTCGAAAGGCTCACGGGCGCCGGGGTGAAGTTCGACAAGACGAACACGATCTGGATCGCCGAGTTCTCCAAGCCCGGTGTGCCCCTAGCCTGGCTGGAGAAGGGCGACGTCAACAGGGGCCTGGTGCATATCGTGTTCCGGCACGCGGGAGAGTTCGCGACCGCGGGAGTCAGGGTGGAGGATATCCCGGCCCTCGTGAAGACGGCACTGACCGAGGGCACGCGGGTCGGCACCCAGGGGGCCAGCAGGGGGATCTACGAGGTCACCTTCCAGGGCAAGACCCAGCGTCTGGCCATTAGCGTGGGCGACAACGGATACGTGATCGGAGCCAATCCCGTATGACAGCCGAACAACCGCGCCCCGTGCTCGTGCAGGCCCGGGGTGAGCCGTCCCCGCTGTACGAGCCCGAGGACCCCGCGGCTTACGACGACCCCGGCGCCTACACCCGCACTGTCCCGCTGGACGACGAGTGGCTGGCCCTCCCGGCCGACCTGGCGGACGCACTGCATGCCTGGTCGCTGTCCCGCCCGGCGGGGGGTTTCACCTCTCGCCCGGACCTGCGCAAGCACGTCAAGCAGGGGCTGGCGACCGCCCAGCGACTAGCCCGGCGGCTCGGGTCGTCTTGGTCCGTGCGCTACTGGGACGAGCGCCACCGGACGGCGAAGTGGCTGTGTTGGGGCTGCGACCGACTGCACTGGGAGCGCGACGACCACGACACGCCCCCGCATCCGGTCGACGTCACGGTCGAGGGCGAGTACGCGTTCGGGCCGCTGCGCTCCGAAGGATTCGGGGACTTCTTCCCGGACGATCCCGCTGCCGCGCTGGACCTGTCCGACAACCTCGTCGCCGACCTGTACACGTGGGCGAAGAGCATCGACACCACGCTGAACCTGGACCTGCGGGACCGGGAGGAGGGCAAGTATGACGCCGAGTGGGAGCGGCTGTTCCAGGAGGGGTTGGACCTGGCGAAGCGGCTCGCACACGAGTTGGGTCCCGCCCGGAGGGTGACCTACAAGGGGCTGGCCCATGGCGGCCTGGCCGCGCTGGCGTCGGTCACCTGGCAGGGGGACCGGCAGATGTAACGCTCGCACTCCATGCACCACTGGGCCCGCACTCACCCGAGTACGGGCCCAGTGAGATTGATGGGCTGTCGCGACAGCCGGAACCCCCGCCCCTCGGCTCGACGGAAGCGCCGGTGCTCTAGGCAGCTCACAACAGAGGTGTGTATCTCGTGCAAGTGCGCGGTGCGCTCTGGGTGCACCTTCACGGCGCTACCTGCGAGGCCCGCAACGAGGTGCCCGCCCTTCCACTCGCCGAGCAGGCGCTCGCCATCTCCGATTGCCTCAACACGGCGGATCGCTACGTCTTCGACGCTTCGGTAGAGACCGCACCACTCCCGCCAGGCGCGGCGCGCAATGGATTCAACGGGCCACTCTCCGCTGACAGATGGCCTAGCTGCGGTGAACCCGAGGGCGGTGTGGTGCTCCATGCCCATTACCTGAGGCCGTAGGTGCGGCTGCGGTGCGAGGCGGCGTCGAGTTCGCCCAACTGTGCTGGAATGGTGGCTAGTTCGCGGTCGGCTGGCATGATGCGACGTCAACGGCCGTGTGGGTCGTGTGGCAGTCACCTTGGAGCTCCCGATGAACGAAGCCGAGTCGCGGCGCGCTGCGCGCCGGTCCGCCTACGCGATGGTGGGGACCCGGCTGTCCCAGTTCGGTGACCAGCGGCTCCGCGATGCGATCGCCGCGGCCCCGTCCCTGGGTGTGGGCATCGGCGGCCGAGCCGGGGAGTTGGACGTCGACGGGGTGCGCGTCTTCGTCAAACGCATCCCGCTGACCGACCTCGAACTGCGCAGGGAACACCTGCGCTCGACCGCCAACCTCTTCGACCTGCCGCTCTGCTACCAGTACGGGATCGGCTCCGCCGGTTTCGGTGCCTGGCGCGAGCTGGCCGCACACCTGCTGACCACCGGATGGGTCCTGACGGGCGCGCACCCCGGCTTTCCCCTGCTGTACCACTGGCGGGTGCTGCCCGACGGCCCGCCGGCAGGCTTCGTCGACGAGTTCGGCGGCATCGACGGGGCGGTCGCCCACTGGGAGGGGGAACCCGCCGTGCGCCGCCGACTGGAGGCCATCGGCCGGGCCTCCGCCAGTCTGGTGCTCTTCCTGGAGCACGTGCCGGGGACCCTCGCCGCCTGGCTCGCCGCCGCTCGTACCACGGCCCGAACCCCCTCGGAGGCCGGCGCGCACTACCAGTGGGTGGAGGACGAACTGGCCCGGGGGGCGGCCTTCTTGAGCTCCCGCGGACTGGTGCACTTTGACGCGCACTTCCGCAACCTGCTGACCGACGGCCGGCAGGTGTACTTCGCGGATTTCGGCCTGGCGCTGAGCCGCGACTTCGCGCTCTCGCCCCAGGAAGCCGCCTTCCTGACGGACCACCTCGGCTACGACCGCTACTACGCCCCCTGGCATCTCCTGCGCCACCACGTCCTTCCCGAGGTGCGCCAGGGCGGTGCGTGCGAGTCCGACCTCAGCCCCGAAGCCTTCCTGCGTGCCTGGTTGGCCGGCCGCCGCCCCGATGTACCGCCGCGGATCGCCGCCCTGATTGACCGGCACGCCCGCACCGCGCTCCTCCTCGACGACTTCCATCGCCGACTGCTCACCCGGAGCAAGCGGACCCCGTTCCCGGCGGCGGACCTGTGGAGGGCCGCGGGCGAGGGGTAGTGGCGGTAGGTCGGCGGGTCCGGGTCGTTCGTCGTGGCGTGGGGTCCGCTCCCGTCACCTCGGTGTGGCGTCCGCGCCGGGCATCGTCGCGTTGATGAGGTCGGCGAGCCGGTGCAACTGCGCGGTGAGTGACCGGCGTTCGTCCGGGGTGAAGTGGGAAAGGGCGCGGGACTGGCGGGCCCGGAGTTCGGTGCGCATGGCTTCCAACCGGTGGGTGCCCTCGTCGGTGAGCCGGACCAGGACCTGGCGCTCGTCGTGTGCGGCGCGGCGCCGGCTGACGACCCCGTTGGCTTCGAGCTGCTTGAGCATGCGGGTGGCGGTGGGGACGCTGACCTCCGCGCCGGCGGCGAGCCTGCCGACCGGCAACCCCTCGCTCCCGTCGTCCGCCGTCAGGGGAGCGAGCAGGGCGAGCTGGGCCGTGGACAGTCCGGTCGCGGACCGGCCGACGGTGGCGGCCCGTGATCGACGCATGGCATAGAACAGCTGGTCAGCGGCGCGTGCCAGCTCCTCCACGCCGTGCTCGTCGGGGGCCGACTCCGGAGCCTGGCCGGTCTGCTGCTTGCTGCTCTCTCGCATGACTGTTAGCTTACTCAATAAATTCATTAGCAAGCTAACCAATGGAGAGAGGGGCGAAGGATCATGGGCTTCCCCGCCCGAATCGACGTTCACCAGCACATCGTCCCGCCCGTCTGGGCCGACGCCCTCGCCGCGCGCGGCCTGGACTCCGGTGGCTGGCCGATCCCGGCCTGGAGCCCGAGCAGCGCGATCGCGATGATGGACCGGCAGGGCATCGCCACCGGCGTGCTCTCGGTCACCTCGCCCGGCGTCCACCTCGACACCGGCGCCGACGCCGACGTCAACGCCCGCACGCTGGCCCGCGCCGTCAACGAGTACGGCGCCGAGGTCGTCAAGGACCATCCCGACCGCTTCGGTCACTTCGCCAGCATCCCGCTGCCCGACGTCGATGCCGCCGTCGCCGAGGCGGTCCACGCGCTCGACACCCTGGGCGCCGACGGGGTCGTGCTGATGTCCAACGTGCACGGCCGTTACCTGGGCGACCCCGACTTCGCGCCCCTCTGGGCCGAGCTCGACCGGCGTCGGGCCACCGTCTTCATCCACCCCGCCCAGCCCCCGATGCCCCTCCTGCCCGGTACTCCCGCCCCGCTCGCCGACTACGTCTTCGACACCACCCGCACCGCCCTCAACCTGGTGCTCAACGGCGTGATGAGCCGCCACCCCGACGTCCGCGTGATCCTCTCCCACGGCGGCGGCTTCCTGCCCTACGCCGCCTACCGCTTCTCGGGACTGGCGCCCCTCGCCACGGACCCCGACCGCCCCTCCGACGAAGTCCTGCGCGACCTCAAGCGCTTCTACTTCGACACCGCACTGGCCGCGAGCCCCAGCGCGCTGCCCGCCCTGCTCGCCTTCGCCGAACCCGGCCACGTCCTCTACGGCAGTGACTGGCCCTTCGCGCCCCAGGAAGCCGGCAGTTACTACAACCACTTCCTGGAGACCTATCCCGACTACGCCCCCGGCCAGGCCGAAGCGATCGACCGCGGCAACGCCGAAGTGCTCTTCCCGCGCCTGGCCCGCTGAGTCAGGAGTCGCGGTCGGCGGCGGCGCGCCCGCTTCGGGAGCGGCGGCCCAAGCTGGCCACGGAGCGCGGTCCGGGCGTTGGCATCAGAGCGGGGGATGGCCCGGCAGGGTGTCCAACACCCCGGCGACGTCGGTGCGTTGGGCGGTCTCCAGCAGGGCTCGGGCCATGGCCGAACCGGGTTCCCGGGCGGTGATCACCAGCGCTATGGAAGTGGTGTGGACGGGCTCCACCAACGGGATTGCCCGCATGCCGTGCGGGACGCCGAAGACGTGCAGCCAGGCATGCGGCACGATGCTGGCCCACTGCCCGGTCCTGACATGGGCGAACAGCGAGGCCACCGAGTCCGTCACGACCCTGGGAACCGGTTGCAGACCGCCGTCGGCGAACACCTCGTCCAGCACCCGCCGCCCCTGCATCCGCCTGGTCAGCAGGCACAACGGCAGGCGGGACGCCTCGGCCCAGGTCGCGGTCGAGCGCCGGGCGAGGTCGTCGGCGACGCCGGTCAGCAGCACATACCGCTCCTCGTAGAGGGGGACCGTGTGGAACTGGTCGGACGTCTCCTCGGGCAGGTAGGTGATCCCGGCGTCGATCTCGAAGTTCTGCAGTTGACGGAGGATGTCGTCCGCGCGCAGGTCCGCCAGCACGTCCACGGTGGCCAGCGGGTGCGCCGCGCAGAACGGCGCGGTGAGCAGCGAGACGGCGCCCGAGGCGGTGGGCACCGAGCCGATCCGCAGGCGCCCGCTCAGGCCCGTGCGCAGGGCGTCCACCTCGCCCTTGAGGGCGTCCCGGTCGGCCAGGATGCGTTGGGCCCACCGCACGATGCGCTCGCCCTCGGGGGTGAGGCCCTCGTAGGTCCGACCGCGCCGGACCAGCAACACGTCCAGTTCCTCCTCCAGTTTGCGCAGTGCCTCGGACAGGGCGGGTTGGGAGACGTAGCAGGACTGGGCGGCGCGGGCGAAGTGCCGCTCCCGGGCGAGTGCCACCAGATATTCGAGTTGGCGGAACAACATCGCACGCTCCCGGGAGTCAGGTGTCAGGGGTCAACTGAGCCGTTCGGCGCCCGTGTAGACGTTCATCGACTGGCCGCGGAGAAAGCCTACGAGAGTCAGGCCGCTCTTCTCGGCGAGGTCGACGGCGAGCGAGGAGGGCGCGGAGACGGCGGCCAGCAGCGGGATGCCCGCCATCACGGCCTTCTGGACCAGTTCGAACGAGGCCCGTCCGCTCACCATCAACACCGTTCCGCGCAACGGGAGCAGGCCCGCCCGCAGCGCATGGCCGACGACCTTGTCCACCGCGTTGTGCCGGCCCACGTCCTCGCGCAGGCACCACAGCTCGCCGTCGGCCCCGAACAACCCGGCGGCATGCAGACCGCCCGTCCGGTCGAACACCCGCTGCGCGGCGCGCAGTTGATCGGGCAGCACCGCCAACGCCGCCGGCGAGATGCGCAGCGTATCCCCGGACACCGACCACGGCGCCGTGGTGCGCACGGCGTCCAGACTGGCCTTGCCGCACAGCCCGCACGAGGAGGTGGTGTAGAAGTTGCGCTCCAGCGAGGCGTCCGGGGCGGCGACGCCGGGGGAGAGGGCGACGTCGACGGTGTTGTAGGTGTTGCCGCCGTCCGCGGTGGCGCCGGCGCAGTAGCGGATGCCCGTCACGTCACAGGCCCGGTGCACCACGCCCTCGCTCACCAGGAACCCGGCCGCGAGATCGAAGTCGTCGCCGGGGGTGCGCATGGTCACGGTCAGCGGACGCCCGCCGACCCGGATCTCCATCGGCTCCTCGGCCGCCAGGGTGTCCGGGCGCTGCGTGGGCACGCCCTCCCGCACCCGCAACACCCTCCGTCGTACCGTCACTCGCCCCATGGTCGGCTCCTCCTCCTGTCGTGTGGCGTGCGCCGCCGGTGGCCGTGCGGAATCGGCCCGCGGGCCGGGACGTTCAGGCCGCCGCGACGCGTTCCAGGCGGACCAGCACGCTCTTCGAGGTGGGTGTGTTGCTGAAGTCGGCCACGCTGTCGAGGGGGACCAGGACATTGGTCTCGGGGTAGTAGGCGGCGGCCGAGCCGCGGGTGGTGGGGTAGGAGACCGCCACGAACCGTTCCGCCCGCCGTTCCACGCCGTCCCGCCAGACACTCACCAGGTCCACCACGTCCCGGTCGGCCAGGCCGAGCGCCGCCAGGTCGGCCGGGTTGACGAGCACGACCCGGCGGGCGTTGTGGATGCCGCGGTAACGGTCGTTCGGCGCGTACGGGACGGTGTTCCACTGGTCGTGGGAGCGCAGCGTCTGCAACAGCAGATGCCCCTCGGGGATCTCGGGCATCGTGAACGCGTTGCGGGTGAAGACCGCCTTGCCGCTCGGGGTGCGGAAGACCCGCTCGTTGACGGGGTTGGGCAGGCGGAAGCCGCCCGGTCGGGCCACCCGGGCGTTGAAGTCCTGGAAGCCGGGGACGACGCGGGCGATCCGGTCCCGGACGGTGCCGTAGTCGGCCTCGAACTCCTCCCAGGGGATGGCCGGTTCGGAGCCCAGCGTCCGGCGCGCCAGTCGGCTGATGATGGCGACCTCGCTGAGCAGTTGTGGCGAGGCGGGAGGCAGCTTGCCGCGGGAGGCGTGCACCTCGCTCATCGAGTCCTCGACCGTGTAGAACTGCTCGCCACTCGCCTGGACGTCCCGGTCGCTGCGGCCCAACGTGGGCAGGATCAGCGCGGTCTCGCCGCACACCGCGTGCGAGCGGTTGAGCTTGGTGGAGATGTGCGCGGTGAGCCGACACCGCCGCATCGCGTCCTCGGTGACGGCACTGTCCGGAGTGGCCCGCACGAAGTTGCCGGCGACGCCGAGGAAGACCGTGGCCCCGCCGTCGCGCATGGCCCGGATGGCGCCCACCGAATCCAGGCCGTGCCGCGCCGGCGGGGTGAAGCCGAACTCCCGCCCGAGGGCGTCCAGGAACTCCTTCGGCATCTGCTCCCACACGCCCATCGTGCGGTCGCCCTGCACATTGCTGTGGCCGCGGACCGGGCACACCCCCGCGCCCGGCCTGCCCACATTTCCGCGCAGCAAAAGGAAGTTGACGATCTCGCGGATCGTGGGCACGCCGTGCTTGTGCTGGGTCAGGCCCATCGCCCAACACACGATGACCTTCCCGCTCGCCAGGACCTGTTCGTGCACCCGCTCGATCTCCTCGCGGGACAGCCCGGTGGCGGTGCGGACATCGTCCCAGGAGACCGTCCGTGCCTGGGCCGCGAAGTCGGCGAAGCCGGTGGTGTGGGCGTCGATGAACGCCCGGTCGAGAACGGTGCCTGGCGCCGCGTCCTCCGCCTCCAACAGCAGCCGGTTGAGTGCCTGGAACAGGGCCAGGTCACCGCCGGCGCGGATGTGCAGGAACTGGTCGGCGATCGCGGTGCCACGACCGATCACGCCCCGCGCCTTCTGCGGGTGCTTGAAGCGGATCAGACCGGCCTCGGGCAGCGTGTTGACCGCGATGACCCGGCCACCGTTGCGCTTGGTCTCCTCCAACGCGGAGAGCATCCGCGGGTGGTTGGTGCCGGGGTTCTGCCCCACGACGAAGATCAGGTCCGCGGTGTGGATGTCGTCCAGCGAGACGCTGCCCTTGCCGATGCCCAACGTCTCCTGGAGCGCGAACCCGCTCGACTCGTGGCACATGTTGGAACAGTCGGGCAGGTTGTTGGTGCCGTAGGCGCGGGCGAACAACTGCAACAGGAACGCGGCCTCGTTGTTGAGCCGCCCCGAGGTGTAGAACAACGCCTGGTCTGGGGAGTCGAGCCGGCGCAGCTCGTCGGCGATCAGGCCGAGCGCCGCGTCCCAGTCGATCGGCTCGTAGTGGCTCGCGCCGGGCCGCTTCACCATCGGCTCGGTCAGCCGACCCTGTTGGTTGAGCCAGTAGTCCGATGCCCGCCCCAACTCCGCGATCGAGTGCCGGCGGAAGAAGTCCGCGCCGATGCGCCGCCCGGTGGCCTCGTCGCTGATGTGCTTGGCGCCGTTCTCGCAGTACTCGTTGAAGTGCCGCTTCCCCGGCCCGGGTTCGGGCCAGGCACAGCCCGGGCAGTCGAAGCCCTTGGCCTGGTTGATGTTCAGCAGCGTCAGCGCGGTGCGGCGCACCGAGGTCTGGGAGAGCGAGTAGTGCAGCGCGTGGGTGACCGCGGGCACGCCCGTCGCCCACGTCTTGGGCTCGGTCACCGACAGGTCGTCGACCGGGTCGTCTATCGGACCCTCGTTGCCGCTCATGGTCTGCTCCGTCCCCTTCTGCTGCTTTCCGTGCACATGGGCATGCCCGGGCCGATGAACAACGCCGGGATGCGCCCGAGTTGGGCACCGAAGTCGCACGCCGGGCCGCCGCGCCCGCATCTCCCGTACCGGGACGTCGACGCTGCCTGGCCGGCCCTGACGAGTCTCCAAGCGCCCGCAGGGGAAGTCAAAGAGGTGTTTCTTGTGAGCTGATAAGGGGCGCCTATCGACGTTCCCGTGGAAAGTGTGCGAGGTGAAGCGAATTCGCTATGCGGGGGGGGAAGGAGGGCGGGATGCTGGCCCGAATCCGTCGTCGGCTCTGCGCCATGGGGTGATGTTGGTGCATCGGGGCGGACCTCGCGGGGCATCCTCACCGGCGGGCGGGACCCGCGCGGGACCGTCCGTCCGGGCATTCCCTGCCTGGTTCCGTCGCAGTCCAGTCCCCGCAGGCAGCGGGGCGACCGAGGAGGAGAACGGCGTGCAGCAGGACGCGGGCAATACCAACGGCAGCGGCGAGGGGGAGCGAGCGGCGGTGACAGGCGGGAGGACCGGCCAGGGCACCGACACGGACACCCGCCTTCGGCGCTCCGCCGCCTTCCTCGCCGACGAGGCCCTTGGCTTCCTCTACCCCGCGGCCCTCCGCGCGGCGGCCGAGGTGCAAGTCGCCGACCACCTCACCGACGGCCCCCGCACTCCCACCGAACTCGCCGCCGTAACGAGCACGGACGCCCGCAACCTCTACCGGGTGCTGCGCCTCCTCGCCACCAGGGGCGTGGTGGCCGAGGACGAACAGGGCCGGTTCGGGCTGACCGAGGCCGGCCAGGCACTTCGCAGCGACGCCCCGCACTCCGCCCGCGCCGCCATCCTGATGCTCACCGACCGCACGATGTGGCTGCCCGCCAACGAGATGAGCCGCTGCCTCACCGAGGGAACCTCCGCGTTCGACGTCATCTTCGGCATGCCGTTCTTCGACTACTTCGCGCAGGACGACCGCACCGCCGCCGTCTTCCACGACGGCATGGCCGCGATGTCCGACACGGAGAACGCCCCCTTGGCCGACGCCTACGACTTCCCGACGACCGGCACGGTCGTCGACGTGGGCGGCGGCCACGGCGGCCTGCTCATGGAGGTGCTGCGCCGCCACCCAGGACTGGACGGCGTCCTCTACGACCAGCCGCACGTCCTGGCCGGGCACCGCCTGGGCGCCGAGGAGGCGATCGCCGGGCGGTGGACGCTGGCGGACGGTGACTTCTTCACCGCCGTGCCCCCGGCCGACGTCCATCTGATCAAGCGCATCCTGCATGACTGGGACGACGAGCGCAGCGCGCTCATCCTCGACCACTGCCGCCGCGCGCTGCGCCCGGGCGGTCGGATCCTGGTCCTGGACGCCGTGGTGCCGTCGGGCAACGCGCCCCACCAGGCCAAGGCGTTGGACCTGATGATGATGGCGTCGCTCACCGGCCGGGAGCGCACCGAGGCGGACTTCGCCGCACTCTTCGCGGCGGCGGGCCTGCGCCTGTCTCGCGTGGTGCCCACGCCCACGGTGCTCTCCGTGGTCGAGGCGGCACCGGCCTGACCGGCCGGAGCCCGCCCCACATCGGGCCCCGCGGGCCTCACTCCAACGTCGCCAACTCCTCGTGCAGCCCCTCCAACGCCGTGTGGTCGTCCTCGTTGCCGGTGTGCGGCGAGGCGAACCACCGTGCGTATTCGGCGATTTCGGAGAGTCGCCAGTCGAGGGCGAATAACTCGGTCATCGTCGGGTCGTGCGGTACCTCGGCACCCGCGGCGAGCAGATCGCCGTAGTCCCGTTCGGGCGGCGCGAGGACCAACGACTCCCAGTCGACCAGCCGCAGACCGCGGGCGTCGACGAGCTGGTTGGCGAAGTGCGGCTCACCGTGGGTCGGTACCCAGCGGTCCCGGTGCGTGACCGCGACCTCGGCCAGTTCGTGGTAGCGGACGGTCCAGCGCCGGATCGCGTCGCGGCGGGCGGCGATCGCGCGCCGCGCCTCCTCCCCCAGCGGGCCAGAGCCCCACGGCCGGGCCGTCCGGGCGCGCAACTCCTCGGCGAACGAAGGGCCGACCACGGGAGCCCAGTCACCCAGCCCACTCGGCGGCTCGGCACCGTGCAGCGCGGCCAACGCGGCGACGACGGTGCGGACATGGTGCGGCTCGCGGGCCTCCGCCTCCGTCGGGGTCCGCCCGGCCAACCACGGCGTCACGCTGAGCGCGCCGCCCGCGACCTCGACGGTGAAGCGGCCGGAACGCGAGGGCAGCGGCGCGCACACCACCGCCAGGCCGCCCGCAAAAAGCGCCGCCGCGCCCGCGTAGGCCGCTTCCAACGACGCCCGGGTGTGCCGCGGCGCCAACTGGTCCAGCGTCACGAAGAGGGTGCCGCCGGTACCCGTCATCCGCCAGTGATGGGCGCCGAACCCCCAGGGCAGATAGGTGATTTCGGCGATATCGCCGCGACCGGTGCGGTCCGGATCGGCGGACGGCCAGTGCCTGGCGACCGCGTCTGCGATGACGCCGTCGTGGAGGGAGGGGGGACGGGAGCGCATGGGAGCCGACCCTAGTGAGGGCGCAGCGCACCGTCACTCCCATTTGCAGCGGGCGCGGACGCAGGCGAGGGCGTGGGCGTGGACGTGGTGGGTGGGGTGGTCGGCGCGCTCGGTGCGGGCGTCGGTGCGGGCCAGCGGCGGGCCAGGTAGGCGCAGAGGACGAGTTGGAGGGTGTGGTAGAGCATCAGCGGTAGCACCGTGATGCCGATCCGGTCCGGTGGGAACAGCACGGTGGCCATCGGCAAGCCGCTGGCCAGGCTCTTGTTGGAGCCGCAGAAGACAGCGGTGACCCGGTCGGCGCGGGGCAGGCCGATCAGGCGGGCGGTGCCGTGGGCGGCGGACAGCGCGAAGGCGAGCAGCAGCGCGCAGACCACGGCCAGGAGCAGCAGTTGGGTCGGCGGTACGCGGTGCCAGATTCCGGAGGTGACGCCCCGGCTGAATGCGGAGTAGACCACGAGCAGGATCGAGCCGCGATCGCAGAGGGTGGTCAACACCCGGTGCCTGCCCAGCCAGTCGGCGATCCAGCGGCGCACTGCCTGACCGGCCAGGAAGGGCAACAGGAGCTGGACGGCGATGTCGGTGAGTTGGGACGGCGTGATGGGGGCGTCGCCGGGACTGGCACCGGTCTGCCGGAGCAGGGTGACGGCCAGCAACGGGGTCAGGATGACGCCGAGGACGGTGGAGAAGGACGCCGAGCAGATGGCGGCGGCCACGTTGCCGCGGGCCATCGAGGTGAAGGCGATGGAGGACTGGACCGTGGAGGGGAGCACGGCCAAGAACAGGACGCCGGCGGCCAGTTCGGGGCCGAGCACGCCGTGTGGCAGCAGTCCGGCCGCCAGGCCGACGGCCGGGAACGCGACGAAGGTGAGGGCCAGGACGGGGAGGTGCAGTCGCCAGTGCCGCACGCCGTCGAGGGCGGCCTGCGGGGAGAGCCTGGCGCCGTAGAGGAAGAAGAGCAGCCCGACCGCCAGGCGGGCGGCGAGCGAGACGCCCTCGGCGGCCGCGCCGTCGGCCGGGACGAGGGCGGCCAGGCCGATGACGCAGAACAGCGCGACGATGTACCAGTCGACGCGGCGCAGGACCCGGCGGGCGGCGTGGTCGGGAGCGGGATGCGGCACGGTTCCTCCGGCAGAAGGGGAGGGGAGTGGTGCGGAGCCAGGCAGGGGCCGTGCCGCGTGGCCGCTTCCGATACCGGGCGGTACCGGGGGAGCGACACGGCCCCTGCGCAGGTGGTGCGGTGCTGCCGTCGGGCGTCAGTGTGCGGCGTTCACCGGGACCCGGTCGTGGTGGCGGCTGATGTTCTTCTCCAGCAGTGCCAGGCACTCGTTGACGCCGACCGCGCCCGAACGGTGCTCCGGCAGCCGGCCGTCAGCCTGCTTCAGCTCGCTCAGCGCCTGGTCGATGGCGGTCTGCGCGGCGAAGAGGCAGGGGGTGCTGTAGATGGCGACGTCGACACCGAGTTGGTCGAGCTCGGTCAGCGACAGCCGCGGTGACTTGCCGCCGGCGATCTGGTTGAACAGCAGCGGCTTGTCGCCGATGACGCGGCGGACCTTGTGGATCCAGTCGACGCTGCGGACGCCGTCCACCAGGATCACGTCCGCGTCGGTCGCGGCCAGTGCCTTGGCCCGGCGCAGGATTTCCTCCTCCTCGGTGGCGTCGGTGCGGGCGACGACGAGCAGGTCCCGCCGTGCCTGGAGGACCATGTCGAGCTTGGCCAGGTACTCCTCCAGCGGCAGGACCTGTTTGCCGTCGACGTGGCCGCAGCGCCGGGGACGCTGCTGGTCCTCCAGGATCACGCCGGAGGCGCCGGCGGCCTCCAACTGTTGGACGACGTGGCACGCGGTCTCCGGGTCGACGTAGCCGTCGTCGATGTCGACCAGCAAGTGCTGTTGCGGGAAGGCCAGTCGGAGCCGCTGTACGAAGGCGACGATGTCGGGCCAGGCGATGAAGCCGATGTCCGGCAGGCCGTAGTGGGATGCGGCGAAGCCGAAGCCGGAGATGAACATCCCGTCGTAGTGACGCGCCGCCAAAGACGCGGAGAACATGTCGAAGACGCCGATCAGCGGGGTGGTGCCATCCGCCTGGATCGCGGCTCTTAATCGGTTGGGGTGGTTCACGGTACCCTCCGATGCGTGGTCGCGTGGGTTGCGCGTCGCGCCTGACCCGTTGCCTGCCAGAGCTGGTGGTCGGTGCGATGCGTCACGGGCCGAACCGACCGGGGGCATGCTTGAGCAGCATGCCCCCGGTTCTGTGATGTCCGGGCCGGCTCGTACGGAGTGCGGTTATCGCGCTTCGCGAGAGCAGGTTAGGAAAAGAAAAGGTCATGTGACAACCATGGATTGGTAATACTCCCTGGTAGGCGTCGCTTTTGAGCCGTTCCCCGCGCGGCCGCTCGCCCGGTCCGAACTGCCGTCAAACGCAGGGCCGTTGGTGGCCCGGCAGGGCGCCGACGAGCCGCGACGCCCCGGGGCGGGCCGGGGGTCAACCCACTCCGTCGCACACCGTGCGCAGGTCAACGTCCCACGCCAGTTGGCTGACCAACGTGTCGTCGCCGGGGCGTGGGGAGGCCGGTGCCTGGCCGGGGCGGGCCGGATTGCGGGTACCGCGGGAGAGCTGCCCGCTGACCGTGATGTTGTGCTCCACGCGCGGGCGGCGGCACGCCTCGTAGAGCGCCAACGCGCCGTCCGAATCGGGCGCGTCCCGCAGGGACTTGGCGAGGATGACGGCGTCCTCCAACGCCATCGAGGCGCCCTGGCCCGTCGCCGGCGAGGCCGCGTGCGCGGCGTCGCCGATGAGCAGCGTCCGCCCAGAGCGCCAACGGGTGCCCGGCGGCAGCTCGGTGGCGTTGGTGGCCATGAGGGCGTCGGTCGTGGCCGCGACGATCTCCGCGGCGGGGGAGGCGTCCTTCCGCAGCACATCGAGGAGTTGGTCGCGCCAGCGGGACGGGGTGGGGTGCGCCAGCTCCTCGGCGGGGATCGCCTGGCGGGCGACCCGGGCGAACCAGTACGTCTCCCCGTCCGGCGAGACCGCGTAACCGAAGGTGCCGACGCCGTTCCGCACCATGGTGATGTGGCCGGTGTCCTCCGCCACCGGGGTGTTGCGCGTGTAGCCGTAGAAGACGCACTGCCCCGCGTAGGCGGGCATCGCGCCGGGGTTGAGGGAGCGCCGCACGGTCGAGTTGAGGCCGTCCGCGCCGATGAGCAACTCACCCGTCGCGGCGCTGCCGTCGGCGAACCGCGCGGTCACCTCGTCGGGGCCGTCCGCCACGGACACCAGGCGCGCGCCGTGCCTGACCTCGATGCCCCGGCGGACCACCTCGCCCTGCAAGGCGGCGTTCAACTCGCCGCGGCGCAGACACCGGTACCGGAGCAGCGCATCGCCGGCCTCACCCATGGGCGCGTGCGCCACCTCGGTGCCCCGGTCGTCGAGCAGGCGCATGGAGGACAGCGGGAAGCCGATCGCGGTGACCGCGTCCGAGGCGTCGAGCTCCGCCACGGCACGCATCCCGTTGCTCGCCAGGGTCAGGAACGCCCCGATGTCCTCGGCGGTGTTGGGGTGCGCCTCGTGCACGGTGACGTCGAAGCCCGCCTTGTGCAGCGCCAACGCCGTCGCCGAACCGGCGATCCCACCACCGATGACCAATATGCGTGTCACGTTCACTCCGCTCGTCTGCCTGGTTCCCGTCGGGCGACCTTCCGGAC
Source organism: Streptomyces sp. NPDC057743 (assembly GCF_042798755.1). Classification (NCBI taxonomy): domain Bacteria; kingdom Bacillati; phylum Actinomycetota; class Actinomycetes; order Kitasatosporales; family Streptomycetaceae; genus Streptomyces; species Streptomyces sp. NPDC057743. Next base: position 4,057 of record NZ_JBHVJX010000057.1, on the reverse strand, counting down.
CAATGATGGACCCTGGCCTGCCCAGACCGGACGGATCGGACGCGAACGGGACGGCTGTGCCCGCCGCACCTGGGCTCAGACAGCCGTGCGGTGCCATCAACCATGCCTTGGACATCCCTGATCCGGGAACGCACCAGGCAGTGCACCGCAGACCGTCACAGTCCGGCTCCTCGGAAGGGGCCGGACTGTGACGATCGGTCGCACCGTGCTGTTGGGTTGTGTTGGGGTGGACGGCCGTTTGACGACTACGGCGTCACCGGGTCCTCACCGTGCCGCACGCCGTTGCGCGGCGACTCACTTGGTGAAGGCCGCGGTGCCGTTGGGGGTGCCGAGGCCGGTCGGGCCGTCGTAGCCGGTGCCCGCGGTGCAGAGGTACGACGGGTTGCAGGAGCCGTTGGCGCCGCTGGTGACGTCGTTCAGTGCGGAGGCGTGGCTGTAGGGGTACGAGGCCGGGGTGTCGCCCGAGCCCGGCGTACCGGCGAGGGCGTAGACGCCGGCGATGAACGGGGAGGACGCGCTGGTGCCGCCGTAGACGTTCCAGCCGCTGGCCTGGTAGCTGTCGTAGACCGCGAGGCCGGTGGCCGGGTCGGCGACCGAGGCGACATCGGCGACGGTGCGGTTGGAACAGCCGGTGTCTTGCTGCCAGGCAGGTTTGGCGTCGTACTGGGAGCAGCCGGAGCCGGCGCCGTTGCCGCCGGCGCTGGAGCCCCACACGGTCTCGCTCCAGCCGCGGGAGCTGCTGTCTTGCTGGAGGGAGGTGCCGCCGACGGCGGTGACGTACTTGGAGGCCGCCGGGTACTCGACGCCGTATCCGCTGTCACCGGAGCTGACCGTGATGGCGACGCCGGGGTGGTTGAAGTACTGCTCGTCGGAGGTGGCGTCCGTGGAGTCCTCGCCGCCGCCGTAGCTGTTGGAGACGTACTTGGCGCCCATGGTGACCGCGCGGTTCACCGCGGTGCCCAGGTCGCTCATGTTGGCGCTGTTGGCCTCGACCAGCAGGATGTGGCACGACGGGCAGGCCGCGCTGACCATGTCGACGTCGAGGGAGATCTCGCCGGCCCAACCAGAGTCCGCCGCGGGGTAGTTGGTGCCGCCGTCCTGGTCGACCTTCTGGAAGCAGCCGTTGGCAGTGCTGCACTCGGGCAGGCCGTACTGGGAACGGTAGGTCGCCAGGTCCTGCTCCGCGTTGGGGTCGTCGTTGGCGTCGACGATCGCCACGGTCTGGCCGGAGCCGCCTGACTGGGGAAGGTTGTAGGCGCTCTGCAGGTCACTGGGCCCGAAGCCGGAGGGTGCGGCGTGCGGGCGTAGGGAGAGGTGTGGAGTGATGTCCGTGCGAGCCACCGCGTTGCACGCCATGTAGCCGGGCTTGGTCGGCTGCGCACACAGCCGGTGGGTGGGGACCTTGGCGTGGGGCGCCGCCACCGCGGGGGACGCGTGGGCCGCGGGCGCCGCGGGTGCGGCGTTGGACGGGGCGGCGGCGATCATGCCGCCGATGACGAGGGTTGCTGCCGACAGCAGGACCGGTACGGCGCGGTGCGCCAGTGCCTGCGTGCGTGCGGATCTGCCCTTTCGTAGCGAACGCAAGGGAATGACCTCCGTGGGGAAGGGACCGGCAGTCGGCGCCTGGGGACGGGGACGCTTTCGGGGTCCTGCTCTGCAGGCTCTTCACAGGAGGGGACTGTCAAGAACATGACACATCGACAAGAGGGCATCGACGTGGCACATCGACATGACACGGCGTGAATCGCTTGCAGATCGTGCAGATGTGGCGTCCCGTCATGGGTGCACCGGCCTGCCGGTGATGAGTTGCGCACGTGCACTCAGTGATGCCACCCCAGTGAGTGGTGGCTTATGGGAAAAGTAATGAACTCTGCGTCAAGGAGACACCGAGCTACGGCAAAGGCTTTCCCTCGGTGCGGTGAACGGCCGGTGGGTGAGGGAGGGTTGCCCCGCTCGGGAGCCGGGGGAGCGGCCGTGGCGGCTGATGGTGACGGAGCGTTGGGGGCGGGGGCACCCTCTCCGGAGCGCGCAGGTACGTCGGTGGCCCGCTCTGCGGCCCGGGTCGACACCACCGCCCCGGCGCCAAAAGGCCCGAAGCCGCTGCGAATACCGCGGAATACGCGATATTCGTAGGTGGCCTCGGGCCTTTGGTGCGTCTGCGCCGGGTCGGGTGCGGACGACGTGGCCGCCGGAGGACGGCGGCCGGGATGCGTCAGGCCCGACCGGAGCCCTTCTGGAAGTCGGCGCTGAATGCCTTTTCGATGCCGTTGATGACCGCGGTGTCGCTGACGATGAGGCCGAGTTCGCGGTTGTGGTTGAGGGAGTTGGAGGAGAAGTTCTCCGAGCCGGCGAACACCTTGGCGGCGGAGGTGCCGTAGTCGGACACGATGGCCTTGGCGTGGATGTAGTAGCCGGTGGAGCTCGAATACGTCTTCACCTTGCCGCCCGCGGCGGTCACTTTCTTGAGCTGCTTGCTGTACTTCGAGCGCTGGTTCTCCGCGACGACGCGAACGGTGACGCCGCGCTTCGCGTCCGCGATGACGGCATTCACCAATGTGGCGTCGCCGAACTCCTCCTGCTGGACGTCGAGGGAGTGTTTCGCTCCCTTGATGAGGGCCAGCAGGTGGCTTTGCGAGTCGGTGGGCGACCACACCAGGTCGGTACCGTCGGACGGAGTGACGGCGGTCTTCGCGTAGTCGGCGTCGAAGACCTTCTCGATCGCCTTGACGTCGGCCTTGTCGGTGTCGAAGACACCGTAGTCACGCGAGGTCGCATAGTATTTCGTGTCGAAATTGCCGGTGCTGATGTACGACTTGGCGCCGTCGACGGTGATCGTCTTCTGGTGCGTGTAGACGTAGTCCGAGGACGAGTACGTCACCCCGGCGCCGGCCGCGGACAGCGCCTTGTAGGCGGCGCCGTCGATGGCCGCGTGCTGGGAGTCGAACACCACACGGACCTTGACGCCCGCTTTCTGCTTCTTGACCAGGTCGTTGACGAGCGTGGTGTCACGCAGCTCGTAGATGGTCACGTCGATCGACTTCTTCGCCGAGTTGACGAAGTCGTAGATCGGGCCCTCCTTTTGGTCCGGGAGGATCACCAGGGAGAACGGGCTTGCGGCGTGGGCGGTGGCGGGCACGAAGGCACCAACCGCGGCCAAGGCGCCTGCGCACAGGGCGGGTATCAAACGGCGGGTGGGGCTCACCGGATTCTCCTCTGACGTAGTGGGGGGGGAGGCGCGCAACGCGCGTAGCGCACCCCAGTAAGGCACAGCCCCGAGACCCGCTGAAGCCCAGTTAGGTGAAGAGAAGGGCAGTGTTGCGTAAAGCGTTGTGTGTTCGAATGCACAGCAACTGCCATAAAATTTCGGGGGTTTAAAGATCGTCTTTCCTTTGTGCTGGTTCGGGGTCCGAGTTGCGGGGATCGTGCCCTCTCGCGAGTTCGACGATGATTCATCGTCAGTTTGCCTGTCTGGCCCCCTTGTCAGCCTCTGGTCCGGGCGCCCGCGCACCGCCGCGGAGCGCGAAGTGGGGCCGGCCGCTTGGTTGGTGACTGTGCGTGGTAGCCGATCTTGGTGAGGTAGCGTCGGGGTATGACTGACTTAGAGAGAGATGTTGAGGCGATCGCGCGACTGGAGCGGGAGCGGTTTGCGGCGGTCATCGCGCAGGATATTGACGCTCTGTCAGAAATGTGTCATCCGGAGTTGCTCTACACCCACACCAACGGTGCGACCGACACCTACGAGTCGTATCTGCGCAAACTGCGCGAGGGGGCGTGGGACTTCCACCGCATCGACCACCCGGCGCACCACATCACCGTCACCGGCGACACGGCGCTGGTGCTCGGCGAGATGAACGCCGACCTCACCTCCAACGGGCAGGCGAAGCAGCTCAACAACGTCACGCTGGCCGTATGGGTGCGAAGCGGCCAGAGCTGGAAGCTGCTGGCCTTCCACCCGACGCCCAAGTGAACTTCTTCAACTCGGCCACTGATCGGGGGATGGTTGGTGGCCCGTAACAGGCGAGGCTCTCGGACTGTTGAGCGGGATGTCTCACGTCCC
>NZ_JBHVJX010000056.1:0-34689 GCF_042798755.1 Streptomyces sp. NPDC057743 | reverse complement strand
GAGAACACCAGCCCACCCTATCTACGTCCCCTGATCCCACCGGAGGCGAGGTCGGTCGACACCAACCCGGTGATCGTTTCCGGTCACAGCACTAGCAGGCGACCCCGGGCCAGGCCGTGGGCGGTGCGGGTGCCGGTGACCGCGACGGCCGTGACCAGGGCCGCGAAGAGGGCCACCGCGAGCCAGGTGTAGGCGGTCAGGCCGGTGTGGTGGGCCAGGCCGGCGGCGCCGGTGACGCAGGTGCCGACGGGGAAGGTGAAGCCCCACCAGGTCATCGCGAAGCCCATGCCGTGGCGGGCGGCGCGGACCACCAGGGCGGTGGCGAGGGCCAGCCAGAGGAGGGCGAAGCCCAGTACCGGGACCCCGTAGAGCAGCGCGAAGGCGCTCATGGCGTGCGCGGTGGACGGGGTGACGATGCCGGGGGCGGCGTCGGCGAGGTTGTGCACGGCGGTGGTGGACTGGCCCAGCGGGCCGAGGACGAGGAAGAGGGTGGGGGTGAGGGCGAGGGGGAGCGGGCCGTGGTGGAAGAGGCGGCTCAGGACCAGGGGGAGGACGGCCAGCGTCATCAGGAGGGACATGCCGAAGAGGGCGTAGCAGGCCAGGAGCAGCGCCAATTGCGGCTGGCCGGGCGGCAGATGGGGGATCAGGGCCGGGCCCAGGGCGGCCGAGACCATGGGGGCGACCAGGGGCAGCAGCCAGACCGGGGAGGCGCTGCCCTCGGTGATCCGGTGGCGGGCCACCATCAGGTACGGGATGCCGGCCGCGGTGGCCAGGCCGACCAGGGTTCCCGCGGTCCACAGCACGGCGTCGGCGGCCACCGCGGCGGGGGTGCCGATGACGTCCCGGCCGACCGCGAGGGTGCCGCCGCCGACCGCCAGCAGCGCCATCGCCAGGCATCCGTAGAACGGGGCGACGGTCGGATCGAGCAGATGGCGGCGGGCCTGGTCGCGGTGGCGGGTCCAGTGGACGGCGCGCGCGGTCAGCAGGGTGAGCAACAGCAGCGCGGAGAGCGCCCAGACCACCTGGTAGGCGGCGCGGAGGCCGGGGGCGGCGAGCGGCAGCGCCGCGCCGGCGTTGGCGACGATCGCGGTGCCCATCACGGCGGCGTACCAGTTGGGGCCGAGCTGGCGCACCGAGGCGGGGCCGCGGGGCGGGGAGGGGGTGCCGGTGGCGGGGTTCCTGGGCGGGGCCTGGGCTACTGAGGACATGGCACAACGGTCGCCGGTCCGGTCCGCGCCGACCAGGGATCTTGTCTCTATGAGGGCATAAGGTGGGGTTATGAGTGGCGAGATGAAGGGGCGGGCCGCCGGGGAGCCGGACGACGGGGTTCCGCTGCACCACCGGGTGCCGGACCTCGGGGCGATGGAACTGCTGCTGGCGGTCGCCCGGCTCGGCAGCCTCGGCCGGGCCGCGCGGGCGATGGGCATCACCCAGCCCGCCGCCAGCAGCCGGATCCGGTCCATGGAACGGCAGTTGGGGGTGGCGCTGGTCGAACGGTCGCCGCGCGGCTCGCGGTTGACCGATGCCGGCGCGCTGGTCACCGACTGGGCGCGCCGAGTGGTGGAGGCGGCCGAGGCGTTCGACGCGGGCACCCAGGCGCTGCGCGGGCGGCGCGACTCCCGGCTGCGGGTCGCGGCGAGCATGACCATCGCCGAGTACCTGCTGCCGGGCTGGCTGATCGCGCTGCGCGCCCGGCGCCCGGGGACGGCGGTGTCGCTGCTGGCGGGGAACTCCAGCGCGGTCGCCGGGCGGCTGCTGGCCGGTGAGTCGGATATCGGCTTCGTGGAGGGCCTGGACGTCCCGGCGGGGCTGGACGGCGCGGTGATCGGGCACGACCGGCTGATCGTGGTGGCCGCCCCGTCCCACCCCTGGGCCCGGCGGCGCACCGAGCTGACCGCCGCCGAACTGGCCGCCACCCCGCTGATCCTGCGGGAGCGCGGTTCGGGCACCCGGCAGGTGCTGGACGCGGCGCTGGCCGACGCCGGCGGGTCGGCCGAACCGCTGCTGGAGCTCGCGTCGACCACCGCGGTCAAGTCGGCGGTGGTCAGCGAGGCGGCCCCGTCCGTGCTGAGCGAACTGGCGGTACGGGAGGAGCTGACCGCCCGGCGGCTGGTGGAAGTGCCGGTGCGCGGGCTGGAGTTGGGGCGCGATCTGCGTGCGGTGTGGCCGGCGGGGCAGCGGCCGGTGGGTCCTGCGCGGGAGCTGCTGGGGCTGACGCGGGGGACGTCCTGAGCCAGGGCGGGCCGGGTCCGCTCGGGCCGGCTTGCGGTACGCGCTGAGCGGGGACTCGGCGGGCTGTCGTCGGCTGCCGTCAGCCCGCCCCGGCGGGCGCCGTCCGGCCCGGCGCGTCCCGGCGCCGGAGGAGCGTCGACAGCACCGCGGCGGTGAGCGCGGCGGCCGGTACGCCGCTGCCAAGGAGGGTGTGTGCCCAGGTGGGCAGCGGCGCGTACAGCCGCGGGGCGAGGAGCGGGAGCAGGCCGGCGAGCAGGGCGAGGGCGACAACGCTGGTGGCGGCGCGGTCGGTGAGGTCGGTGCGGCGCAGCAGGTCGATGCCCATGGTGGCGATCACCGCGTAGACCACCAGCGCGGCACCGCCGACGACCGGCACCGGCAGCGCCGCCAGCAGCCGGGTGACCGGGGCCAGCAGCCCGCATCCCACCAGCAGCGCCCCGGCCGCCGCGGTCACGAACCGGCTGCGGACGCCGGTCAGTTGGACGATGCCGATGTTCTCCGCGCTGGTCACCATCGTCGCGCCGCCGCACAGCCCGGCGGCCAGTGAGGCGACCGCGTCCGCGCGGACGGTGCGCGGTACGTCGCGGGCCGGCTGCGGCGTCCGGCCCACCGCCTCGCTGGTGAGCACCGTCTGACCGGTCGCCTCGGCGAGCGAGGCGAGCGCGAAGACCAGCAGCGGCAGCGCGGCGAGCAGGTCGAAGTGCGGTGTCCCGTAGGGGAGGAGGCGGGGAAGGGCGAGCAGCGCGTCACCCGGAACGGCGCGGAGCGGGGTGCCGGCCAGGGCCGCCGCGGCGGTGCCCACCGCCATGCCCAGCAGGACCGACAGCTGCCGCCAGACGCCGCGCAGCAGCAGGAAGCCCAGTGCGGTGGCGGCGACGGTGACCAGTGCCGGACCGCCGCCGGCGGCCGCCATCGGAGCCGCGGCGGAGACCATGGTGACGCCGATGACCAGCACCGTCGTGCCCATCACCAGCGGCGGGAAGAACCGCACGATCCGCCCGTACAGCGGCAGTACGGCCAGCAGCAGCACGGCCGCCAGCAGTACCGCGCCGGAGGCGGTGGCCGCGCCGTGCTCCCGGGCGATCTGGAGGAAGAGGGCGGCCGCGGCGCCGCCGGGCAGCATCATGAACGGCAGCCGGGCGCCGATCCGCCAGGCCCCGAGGGACTGCAGCAGCGCCCCGGCCCCGCACAGGACGAGGGTGGCGCTGAGCAGTGCGGCGGTGCGGCCGGGCGGCAGGCGCAGCCCGTCGGCCAGCAGGAAGACGGTGGAGACCGGGGCGGCGATCATCGCCAGGACGTGCTGGGCGGCGAGCGGCAGCAGCCGGGATGGGGGTACCTCCCTGCTCCTTAAGAGCTTGGGGGAGGGACCCGTTCGTCCACCGGCGCCACGGTGGCCGGGGGAGCGGTGGCGGCCATCGTTCACACCCGCCGCTTCAGCCACGGGAGTTCCGCGGCGGCGTACCGGTAGGCGCGGAAGACCGCGTTGTTCTGGGTGGGAAAGAGGTCGCCGACCTCCGGTTCGCGGTAGCCGCCGAACTCCGGGACGACGTACTCCCAGCACAGCAGGCCCTCGGCGGTGACCTCGAAGAGCCGGCCGGCGGGGGAGTCGGTGATCAGGGTGTTGCCGTTGGGCAGCCGCTGGGCGCTGCCCATGAAGGGCGCGAAGAACGCCTCCCGGGCCGGGTCGTGGTACTCCCAGACCACCGCACCGGTGGCCCGGTCCACCTCGATGACCCGGGAGTAGGGGACGTCGCAGTCGGGCCGGAAGACGCCGTTGTCGAAGAGGAGGATGTTGCCGTTGGGGAGTTCGGTGGGGTGGTGCTGCTGGGCGACCAGCCCCGGCGCGGTGCGCCAACGGACCGCGCCGGTCGCGCGGTTGACGACGATCACGGCCGAGGCGCTGCGCAGGCTGACCAGCACGTCGCCGTCGGCCAGCGGCAGCACGGAGTTGATCAGCGGCCAGTGCTCGCGGGAGTAGGCGGGGTGCAGGGCGTACTCCGCCGGATCGAGGTGGTCGGCGGCGTTCCAGGACCACAACGGCCGCCCGTCCGCGTCGACTTCGCGGAGGGTGTCGGCGTACACCGTGCCGTCCGGCTCGGAGCCGGGGACGCCGCCGCGGACCGCCGTGGCCCGTTCACCGGTCAGCGGCTCCAGCGCGGAGTAGAGGATGCGCCCGTCGCCGTAGTGGTGGGCGTCGTGGTGCTGGAGCGGATCGGTGAACGAGCGCAGCACCGTGCCGTCGGGGGCGATCTCCTGCATCAGCCCGCCCCGGTACTTGTGCCACATCGGGAAGAGCGCGTCCTGGTCGGGGAGGGTGGCGTTGTAGGCGAGGTTGCCGTTGGCCAGGAGGCGGGCGTGGCGGCCGGGGCGGTGCGGCAGGTGCCAGCGGTGGACGACGGTGCCGTGCAGGTCGATCAGCAGGACCTGGCCGCCGCCGGTGAGCGGGGCGTAGAGCGTGTAGCCGTGGTAGGCGGTGGTGGCGTCGAGCGCGATCAGGCCGGTGCCGCGTCGGCGGCGTGTGTTTTGATCGACCGTGGTCAGACTGGTGGCCGGGCTGGAAGCCATGCCGAACTCCCCTCGTCAGACTGTGTCTTGTCAAACTTTGTTTGATGGGATCAAACGACGTAGACGTTAGGGACGGTCTGTTGCAGGGCTGTGAACGGCACGATAAAGACGGTGCGTCGGCGCCGGGGAGGGGGGCGGGATGAGCGGGTCCGAGGCCGCGACGGAGGTTCCGCGGGTGGGGGCGGCGGTCCGCCGGCGGCGGCGCGCACGGGAGTTGACGCTGGCCGACCTCGCCCGCGCCACCGGACTCTCCGCGCCCTTCCTCAGCCAGGTCGAGAACGACCGGGCCCGCCCCAGCATGCGCTCGCTCCAGTTGATCGCCGACGCCCTGGAGACCACCGCGGTCCGGCTGCTGGCCACCGCCGACGGGCCGCGCGCGGTCGACGTGGTACGGGCCGGCTCGGCCGCCGTCCCCGAGGACGGCGAGAGGGGCCGGGTCCGCCCCTTGGTCCGCGGCCACCAGCAGCTGCACGCCCTGGAGTTCACCGGGCGGCACGACTGGCAGCGCGCATTCCGCCACCCGCACGACGAGTTGATGTATGTGATCGAGGGCGCGGTGGAGACCGAGGCGGACGGCCGGCGCTACGAACTCGGGCCGGGCGATGCCTTCTACTGCGCCGGCGGGGTCACCCATCGCTGGCGGTCGTTGGCCCCGGAGAGCCGGGTGCTGTTGGTGGGGGTGGCGGACGACTTCCGGGGGTGAGGGGTGGCTTCCGGGGTTGTGGGGCCGGCGGGCCGCCCGGGGGTCGGAGCCAGGAGCCGGGCGGCGCCGGGGCCTTGGGGCCGACGGCCTCACCCGCCGTCCGGCGCCTCCCCCCGGGCCGCCGCCACCAGGACCTCCATCACCCGGGTGTCGTCGCCGGCCTCCGGGTGCCACTGCACGGCCAGGGTGAGGGCCGGCGCGTGGGGCAGTTCCAGCGCCTCGATGGTGCCGTCGTCGGCGTAGGCGGAGACCACCAGCCCGCGGCCCAGGCGGTCCACGGCCTGGTGGTGGTAGGTCGGCACGGCCACCGGCTCGGGCAGCGCCGCGGCCAGCAGCGTGCCGGGCACCGCCGCGATCTCGTGCCGGCCGAAGACCCCGGGCGGGCCGACGTGCCCTTCGAGGTGCTGGACGAGGGTGCCGCCGAGCGCCACGTTCAGCAGCTGCAGGCCCCGGCAGATGCCCAGCAGCGGCACCCGGGCCGCCAACGCCGCCTCGATCAGGGCCAGTTCCCAGGCGTCCCGGTCCAGCGCGGGCGGCCCGGTGCGGGGGTGCGGCTCGGCCCCGTAGCGGGCCGGGGAAACGTCCGCGCCGCCGGCGATCACCAGCCCGTCCAGCCGGGCGACGGTCGCCGCGGCGGTCTCCGGGTCGCCGGGCGGCAGCATGGCGGGCAGCCCGCCCGAGCGCTGCACCAGGCGCGGGTAGCCGGCCGGCAGCAGCGCCGCGGGCAGCGCCCACACCCCCCACCGGGCCTCTTCCTGGTAGGTGCTGATGCCGATGAGCGGGGGTTGCGGCTGGGACGGCTGGGGCGGCCGGGACATTGGGAGCTCCTCCGTACGGTGCGGGGCGCGGCGGGGCGCCGGGGCGGTGCTGGTGGCTGCTTGCGGCACAGGGGCAACTGACCCTAATCGCGCGCGAGTTCGGCCTCGGCGGCGGCCAGGGCCGCGAACTCCTCCTCGGGCGCGGCCGCCACCAGCCGGTGGCGGGAGTAGAGGGCGAAGTAGGCCAGGGCGAGGCCGTAGACGGCGAGCGCGATCAGTGCCGCCTCCTTGTCGACCAGGAACGTCGCCACCAGCGCCGAGCAGGCCAGCGCGAAGGCCACACCGGAGGTGAACATGCCGCCCGGGGTGCGGTACGGGCGGTGCAGTCCCGGCTCGCGGCGGCGCAGCACGAGGTGCGAAAGGGCCATCAGGGCATAGGAGATGGTGGCGCCGAAGACCGCGACGTTGAGCATCCGGGCGCCGTCGCCGGTGGCCGCGGCCAGCCCGAAGCCCAGCGCGCCGGGGACCAGCAGGCCGAGGTAGGGCGCCTTGCGGCGGCTGGTCAGGGAGAGGAAGCGGGGCAGGTAGCCGGCCCGGGAGAGCGCGAAGAGCTGCCGTGAACCGGCGAAGATGAGGGAGAAGAAGGAGGCCACCAGCCCGGCCAGACCGGCGTAGTTGACGATCCGGCTGACCGTGGTCGGGGTGCCGTGCGGCTGGAGGGCCTGGACCAGCGGGTCGCCGACGGACTGGATCGCGGCCGAGCCACGCGCCCCGGTGGCCGCGGTGAAGGTGATCAGCGCGAGGAGCAGCAGCACGCCCATCGCGGCCGCCATCGCCCGCGGCAGCGTGCGCGCCGGGTCCTTCGTCTCCTCGGCCGCCAACGGGACGCCCTCCACGCCCAGGAAGAACCACATCCCGAACGGGAACGCCGCCCAGATCCCCAGCACCCCGAACGGCAGCCACGAACTCGCCCCGAACGCACCGGTCTTGACCGGGATGTCGTTGAGCGCGTCGACGTGGAAGTCGCTGAGCGCGGCGAGTGCGAAGACCAGCAGCGCGGCGACCGCGATCGCGGTGACCACCAGGCTGAACCGCAGCGCCTCGCCCACGCCCCACAGGTGGATCCCGATGAAGAGCACGAAGCAGGCGAGGTAGACGGGCCAGCCGGAGTGCAGCCCGAACAGGCCCAGCGATTCGACGTAGTCGCCGATGAAGATCGCGATCGCGGCCGGCGCCAGCACGTACTCGATCAGGATCGCGGTACCGGTCAGGAAGCCGCCCCAGGTGCCCAGCGCCCGCCGGGCGAAGCCGTAGCCGCCGCCCGCGGTGGGCAGGATCGAGGCCAACTCGGCCAGCGCGAAGACCAGACAGGTGTACATCAGTCCCATCAGGACCGCGGCGATCGCCAGTCCGCCGAAGCCGCCGTGGGCCAGCCCGTTGTTCCAGCCCGAGAAGTCGCCGGAGACGACGTAGGCGACGCCCAGGCCGGTCAGCAGCAGCGGGCCGGCGCTGCCGCGGCGCAGCGTCCGCCGCTCCAGATAGGCGTCGTCGCTCGGCGGCCCGCCGTCGGGGGGCGCGGTGGGCGGCGCGCTGGTGCTGTCGGCGTGGGTGCTGTCGGCCATGAGCCGCTCCTGCCTCGCGGGGGACAACCGGAGTAAAGGTTTAGCCGCATACCTTTGTCGTCCCGGTGGCGCAGCGCAAGACCCGTGCGTAAAAGGCCGGTGACGCGGGTGCGCAAAAGGGGCGTCAGCGGGCCGGCGCGGACAGGAAGCCGCGCAGCAGGGCCGCGGTGCCGCAGCAGTGCTCCCGCATCACCTCGCGGGCGCCGTCCGCATCGCCCTCCAGCACCGCCTCCACCAGCGCGGCGTGCTGGGTCTGCGAGTGCTCCAAGTTCCGCACCAACAGGGGGATGCAGTCCAGCAGGTCGTTGACGCCGGCCCGGACCGCGGCGTACTGGGCGGCCAGCGACGGCGATCCGGACAGCTCCGCCAGCGTCAGGTGCAGCAGCGTGTCCCGCCGCCGGTAGTCGGCCAGCGGTGCGTCCTCGGTGGCGGCCAGCGCCTCCCGCAGCCGCGCCGCCTGCTCGTCCGACAACCCGTGCGCCGCGCACAGCCCGGCCGCGCCGACCTCCAACACCTCCCGGAAGCGCAGGATGTCCTCGACGTCGGTCCGGTCGACCCGGCGCCGCAGCTCGGCCTCGCCCGGGCTGTCGGTGCGCATCCGCACGAACGTGCCGCCGTACCGACCGCGCCGGCTCTCCACCAGCCCCTCGTCCTGGAGCACCTTGAGGACCTCGCGCAGGGTGACCCGGCTGATCTGCAGCCGCTCCGCCAACTCCCGCTCGGCCGGGAGCCGTTCGCCCTGCGGCACCAGCCCGAGCCGGACGATCTGGAGTATCTGCTCCAGCGCCTCCTCGAAGCCGTTGCCCGCCCGGACCGGCCGCAGCACCGGCGCCAGCCGATCGGCCGCAGCATCCATCGGAACCCCTTCCCAAGCAATGGTTCGTGTGCCTACCTTATGGGCTCCGGATGCACCGACAGGAGGCACCACCGTGGCAGACCGCAGGCCCCCACTCTCCGTCGAGGAGCTCACCGCCCTCGTCGACAACGGGGAGATCGACACTGTCGTCCTCGCCTTCACCGACATGCAAGGCAGGCTCCAGGGCAAGCGGTTCGCCGCCCGCTACTTCCTCGACACCGTCCTCGACCACGGCACCGAGGGCTGCAACTACCTCCTCGCCGTCGACGTCGACCTGAACACCGTCGACGGCTATGCGATGTCCTCCTGGGAGCGCGGTTACGGCGACTTCGCGCTGCACGGCGACCCCGCCACCCTCCGCCGCACCCCCTGGAACCCCGGCTCCGCCCTGATCACCGCCGACCTCGCCTGGCACGACGGCTCACCGGTCGTCGCCTCGCCCCGGCAGATCCTGCGCCGCCAGCTCGACCGGCTCGCCGAGCGCGGCTGGAGCGCCCACGTCGGCACCGAGCTGGAGTTCATGGTCTTCAAGGACAGCTACGAGGACGCCTGGTCCCGCGGCTACCGCCAGATGACCCCGGCCAACCAGTGGAACGGCGACTACTCCGTCCTCGGCACCGGCCGCGTCGAGCCGCTGCTGCGCCGGATCCGCAACGAGATGGGCGCGGCCGGCATGACCGTCGAGTCCGCCAAGGGCGAGTGCAACCTCGGCCAGCACGAGATCGTGTTCGTCTACGACGAGGCGCTCACCACCTGCGACCAGCACAGCATCTACAAGACCGGTGCCAAGGAGATCGCCGCCCAGGAGGGCATGGCGCTCACCTTCATGCCCAAGTACGACGAGCGCGAGGGCAATTCCTGTCACATCCACCTCTCGCTCCAGGACGCACAGGGCCGCCCGGTGCTGGCCGACGACGACGGCCCCTACGGCATGTCGCGCACCATGCAGCACTTCCTCGCCGGCCAACTGGCCGCGCTGCGCGACTTCACGCTGTTCTACGCCCCCAATATCAACTCCTACAAGCGGTTCCGCCCCGGCTCCTTCGCCCCCACCGCCGTCGCCTGGGGCCCGGACAACCGCACCTGCGCCCTCCGCGTCGTCGGCCACGGCCGCTCCCACCGCCTGGAGAACCGCCTGCCCGGCGGCGACGTCAACCCCTACCTCGCGGTCGCCGGCATGATCGCGGCCGGCCTGCACGGCATAGACCAGGAGCTCGAACTCCCCGACGCCACCACGGGGAACGCCTACTCGGGAGACGCCGCGCACGTCCCCACCACCCTCCGCGAGGCCGCCGAGCTGTGGGAGCGCAGCACGGTCGCCCGCGCCGCCTTCGGCGACGAGGTCGTCGACCACTACCGCCACATGGCCCGCGTCGAACAGGACGCCTACGACGCCGCCGTCACGGACTGGGAGCGCTTCCGCTCCTTCGAGCGCATGTAAGGAACGCCCGTGCTGCAAGAGTTGACCATCCTCAACCCGGCGACCGAGGAGGTGGTGGCCACCGTCCCCACCACCCCGCCCGCCGAGGTCGACGCGGCCGTCCGCCGGGCCGCCGCCGCCCAGGAAGTCTGGGCCGCGCTGGCCCCCGGCGACCGGGCCCGGCTGCTGCGCCGGTTCGCCGACGCCGTCGACGCCCAGATCGAATCGCTGGCCCAACTGGAGCTGCGCGAGGCCGGCCACCCGTTGGGCAACGCCCGCTGGGAGGCGGGCAACGTCCGCGACCTGCTGCACTACGCGGCCGGGGGAGTGGAGCGCCTGACGGGGCATCAAATCCCGGTGCCGGGCGGGCTGAACCTCACCCTCCAGGAACCGCTCGGCGTGGTCGCCGTCATCGCCCCCTGGAACTTCCCGATGCCGATCGCCGCCTGGGGCACCGCCCCCGCCCTCGCGGCCGGCAACGCCGTCCTCCTCAAGCCCGCCGAGACCACCCCGCTCACCGCCCTCAGGCTCGCCGAACTCGCCCTGGAAGCCGGCCTCCCCGAGCACCTCTTCCAGGTCCTGCCCGGCGAGGGCGCGGTCACCGGCAGCGCCCTGGTCGACCACCCCGGCGTCGCCAAGGTCGTCTTCACCGGCTCCACCGCCACCGGCCGGCGGATCGCCACCCAGTGCGCCGCGCAGACCAAGCGGCTCACCCTCGAACTCGGTGGCAAGAGCCCCAACATCGTCTTCGCCGACGCCGACCTGGAGGCCGCCGCGGCCGCCGCCCCCGGCTCCTTCCTCGACAACACCGGCCAGGACTGCTGCGCCCGCAGCCGCATCCTGGTCCAACGCAGCGTCTACGACCGCTTCCTGGGCCTGCTGGAGCCCGCGGTCAAGGCGTTCACCGCCGGCGACCCGGCCGACCCCGCGACCCAGATGGGCCCGCTGATCTCCGCCGCCCAGCGCGACCGGGTCCGCTCCTACGTCACCGAGGACGCGCCGGCCGCCATCCGCGGCGCGGCCCCCACCGGCAAGGGCTTCTGGTACCCGGCCACCGTCCTGGAGGGCCGCCCCGAGGACCGCACCGCCGTCGAGGAGATCTTCGGCCCCGTGGCCGTGGTCATGCCCTTCGACGACGAGGCCGACGCCGTCCGGCTCGCCAACGCCACCGACTACGGCCTGGCCGGCTCCCTGTGGACCCGCGACGTCGGCCGCGCGCTGCGCATGGCGCGCGCCGTCGCCGCCGGCAACCTCTCGGTCAACTCGCACAGCGCGGTGCGCTATTGGACCCCGTTCGGCGGCTTCAAGCAGTCCGGCCTCGGCCGCGAACTGGGCCCGGACGCGCTGACGCCCTTCACCGAGACCAAGAACGTCTTCCTCGCCACCGAGCCGGCCGGCTCGTGATCCGCACCGTCACCACCCACTAGGAGAGCCACGTGACCGACCAGACCGCCGTGTGCCGCCGCCTCGTCGGCCGTACCGCCGTGATCACCGGAGCCGGCAGCGGCATCGGCCTGGCCACCGCCCGCCGGTTGGCCTCCGAGGGCGCGAACGTCGTCTGCGCCGACATCGACGAGACGGCCGGCAAGGCCGCCGCCGAGGAGGTCGGCGGCACCTTCGTCCAGGTCGACGTCACCGACGCGGAGCAGGTCGAGGCGCTCTACAAGACCGCCTACGACACCTACGGTTCGGTGGACATCGCCTTCAACAACGCCGGGATCTCGCCGCCCGACGACGACTCCATCCTGACCACCGGCCTCGACGCCTGGAAGCGCGTCCAGGAGGTCAACCTCACCTCGGTCTACCTCTGCTGCAAGCACGCACTGCCCTACATGCAGCGGCAGTTCGAGCAGACCGGGCGCGGCGGCTCCATCATCAACACCGCCTCCTTCGTGGCCGTGCTGGGCGCCGCCACCTCGCAGATCAGCTACACCGCCTCCAAGGGCGGCGTGCTGGCGATGTCCCGCGAACTGGGCGTGCAGTTCGCCCGCGAGGGCATCCGGGTCAACGCGCTCTGCCCGGGGCCGGTCAACACCCCGCTGCTCAAGGAGCTGTTCGCCAAGGACCCCGAGCGGGCCGCGCGCCGCCTGGTGCACGTCCCGGTCGGCCGGTTCGCCGAGCCCGAGGAGATCGCCTCCGCGGTCGCCTTCCTCGCCAGCGACGACTCCTCGTTCGTCAACGCCGCCGAGTTCCTCGTCGACGGAGGCATCGCGGGCGCCTATGTGACCCCCTTGTAAGCTTCCATGATCAATATCGGGACCGGCACCCCCGGGTGCCGGTCCCGCCGTGCTTCCCCCTTTGACCACGGAGGACACTTGACCGCCCGCCCCCGCCGGCTGCTGGCCCAGGTCCTGGCCGGCGCCGCCGCGCTCGCCGCCCTCACGGCCACCGCGCCGGCCACCGCCGCCACCCCCGCCAAGGCCCCGGCCCGCACCACCTGCCCGCAGCTCTCCAAGGACCTGCCCTGGTACGGCGACAACCGCGCCAAGCTCCAGAAGATGATCGACGAGCGCGGCACCTGCTCGGACGCCCACCCGTCGCCCGACCACCACCCCGGCCGGATGCGCTCCGCGCAGCCCCTCTCGATCGGCCCCCGCCCCGTCGCCGCCTTCGACTGGGACAACACCGTCGTCAAGAACGACATCACCGACGCGACGCTGGCCTGGATGCTCCGGCACGACAAGGTGCTTAGGCCCAAGAGCTGGCGGGACACCAGCCCCTGGCTGACCGCCGCCGCCGACCGCGCGCTGACCCGCGCCTGCGGCACCGGCCGCGCCGGCCGCCCGCTGCCCACGTCCACCCGCGCCGCCTGCGCCGACGAGATCATGGAGATCCGCGGCGAGGGGAAGACCATGAGCGGCGCCGCCGCCTTCGCCGGCACCTGGAACCACCGCCGCACGGTCCCCCAATACGCCTGGGTCCCCCAGCTCTTCGCCGGCCTGAAGCCCGCCACCCTCACCCGGTACGCCAAGCGGGCCCGTGCCGAGAACCTCGCCGCGCCGATCGGCGCCCAACAGACCGTCGGCACCCACAAGTTGGCCGGCTACATCCGCTACTACCCGCAGCAGAAGGACCTGATCCGCACGCTCAAGGCCGCCGGCTTCGACGTCTACATCGTCTCCGCGTCCTCCGAGACCCTCGCCGAGGCGTGGTCCGGCGGCGTCGGCCTGGACGCCGCGCACACCATCGGCATCCGCAGCCGCCTGCACCACGGCAGGTTCACCACCCGCCTCGCCGGCTGCGGCGACGTCAAGGACGGCCCCGGCGAGGCCATCCCGTACATCGACGGCAAGCGCTGCTTCATCAACCAGGAGATCTACGGCATCAAGGGCGCCGAGGCGTGGCGCAAGCAGGACCCCGCGCACCGCATCGCGCTGGGCGGCGGCGACGCCACCACCGACGTCACCTTCGTCGGCGACGCCACCGGCGCCCACCTGGCCATCAACCGCAACAAGGACGAGCTGATGTGCCGCGGCTACGACGACGCCGACGGCCGCTGGGTGGTCAACCCGATGTTCATCGACCCGCTGCCCCGCAAGTCCGGCGCCTACCCCTGTGCCACCAAGGGCTACACCAACACCGACGGCTCCCTCGGCCCGGTCCGCCGCCCCGACGGCACCGTCGTCGCCGACCAGCGGGACACCATCCACGGTTGACCCGTGCCGCGCCCCGGGCGAGGGCCGCGCCTCACAGGAAGGTGCGGCCCTCGCCCCGGTACGTCGGCACCGTCGCCACCACCCGATCGCCCTCGACCAGGTGCAACCGCGCGAACCGCTCGCACAGTTCGCCCGCCTTGGCATGCCGGAACCACACCTTGTCGCCGACCGCCAGCCCGTCCGCCGCCGCCCCCAGCAGCGGCGTCTGCACCTCGCCAGGACCCTCCTGCGGGTCGTAGCGCAGCCCGGCCGGCAGATACGGCTCCGGCAGCCGGTCCGCCCCGGCCACCCCCGACGCCGGATAGCCGCCGCCCAGCACCGTGACGACCCCGGGCCCGGGACGCCGCACCACCGGCTGGGCGAACAGCGCCGCCGGACGCCCGCGGAACGACCGGAAGTTGTCGAACAGCCGCGGCACATACAGCCCCGAGCCCGCCGCGATCTCGGTGACCGCCGCCTCCGCCGCGGTGTGCTGCACGCTCCCCGTCCCCCCGCCGTTGACGAACTCCAGCCGCGGCGCCACCTGCCGCACCGCCCGCACGGCCGCCCACCGCCGCTGCGCCAACTCCCGTCGGGCCGCCGCCTGCATCACCCGGATCGTCCGCGAACGCACCGGCCGCCCCGCGACCTCGTCGCCCACCCCCGCCACATGTCCCTCGTAGGCCATCAGCCCCACCAGCCGGAAACCGGGGCGGCGCACCACCGCCCGGGCCAGCGCGGCGAGTTGCTCCGGGTCCCGCAGCGGCGAGCGCCGGGCCCCGACCCGCACCCGCCCGCCCAACAGCCGGTACGAGGTGTCCAGTTCCAGACAGATGCGGACCTCCGCGCCGCTGCCCGGACCGCCCGGGCGGGCCGCGTCGATCAGATCGAGCTGCGCCGGATCGTCGGCCATCACCGTCACCGCCGCCGCCGACCCGGGATCGCCGACCAGCTCGGCGAAGCCGGCCCGGTCCGCCGACGGGTACGCCAGCAGCACGTCCGGGAAGCCGGATTGGGCCAGCCACAGCGACTCGGCGAGCGTGAAGCTCATGATCCCGGCGAAGCCGTCGCGCGCCAGCACCCGCTCCAACAGCGCCCGGCAGCGCACCGACTTGCTCGCCACCCGGATCGGCTTCCCCTTCGAACGGCGCACCAGATCGGCGGCGTTGGCGTCGAAGGCGGCCAGGTCGACCACGGCCAGCGGCGCGTCGAGGGCGGCGGTGGCCCGGTCGAGCGGGGTCCGTCCGGAGCTGGGCGCCCGGGGAGCGGGGGCGGTGGCGGCATGCGCATCGGTGAAGAGCGGGGACATGGCCCGCAGCCTGCCAGACGCCGCTACCCCTGGTAAGGGGACGAACCGCGCCGGAAGTGACGTCGGAGCGCGCGGGGGTTGGAGCGGCGACCCGGGCAGCCCTTAAAGTGGCTCGACACCGCAACCAGCAGGTCAGCGGCGTGTTGTCCGGATACGAACCACCCTGCCCCGATTGCTTGTCGGGTCCGGGGCACACCGTGCGAGGGGGAGCGCTGGTGAGCGCCGACGCCGATTACGCCGATGCTCCGCGCATCCCACCCATACCCCCGCGCCCGCCGCACCGCCCCGCCGGGCCCGCCCCCGACGAGGACCCCAAGACCACCGTCCTGCGCCCGGTCCCCGCCGAACCCGCCGAGCCCCCCGCCACCCGTCGGCCGCTCCCCGCCGAGACCACCCCGGCCCCCGAGCCGTCCCCGGCCCCCGCCGCCCCGACGCCCAAGCCCACCGCGGCCCCCACTGAGCCACCCCGGCCGACGACCCCGCCGGCCGCCCCGCCCCGCCCCCGTACGGAGCCGCCCGCCGCCCCGCCGCCGCCCGCCGGCGCCCCCCGCTCGTTCCGCGACACCGCCGCCTTCCACCTCGCCCACAGCGCGGCCCTGTGGGACGACGCCCGCGACCGCGCCGCCCACCCCGAGCCCCCGCCCGCCCCCGGCCCGCCGTCAACTCCCGCCCACCCCACCGGAGTCGAAGCGGAACCGCGCCGCCCGCTGGCCGACCGCCTGCCCGGCAACCGCGTCGTGGCCGCGGCCGTCTCCCTGGTCCTCGGCATCGGCCTGATCGCCGGCGCCGCGGCCGGCAGCTGGCTCACCGACGCCCCCGCCAAGCGCACCCCGACCCCCGAGGCCGTCTTCGCCAAGGGCCTAAACGCCTGGCGCAACACCCCCGTCGACACCCTCTTCCCCCGCACCGTCGAGGGCCTGGCCGCCGGCCCCGGCGGCGCCGACCGCACCTGGATCCGGATCGCGGTCGCCCCCGACACCGGCTGCACCCCCGCCACCGAGGGCCCGCTCGCCAAGGAACTCGCCTCGGCCGGCTGCGCCCGCCTGCTCCGCGCCACCTACGTCGACGCCACCCGCACCGGCGTCATCACCGTCGGCGCCCAGACCACCAAGGCCGACCGGTCCGGAATGATGGACCTCAACGCCCGCTTCAGCACCAACGACCTGGCCACCCGCAGCGCCCTGATGCCGCTGCCGCTGGCTGCCAAGGGCACCGCCGCCGAGGACTTCGGCCCCGCCCAGCGCGCCAGTTGGACGATCCGGGTCCTCACCGACGTCCCGGTCGTGGTCTACGCCGTCTCCGGCTTCGCCGACGGCCGCGAGATCGCCGACCCGCAGCCCGCCGACGCCGCCGTCCAACCGGGCACCACCACCGCCCCCGCCGAGGCCGGCCTCGGCCACGACGCCAAGGGCCTCGCGGACAAGATCAGCACGACCTTCCGCACCGCGTCCGGCCTCCCCGCGCAGCCCACGGAGCAAGCCCCATGACCAAGTCCGCGCTGCGCACCGCGGCCGTCGCCCTGACTTCCGCCGCGCTGGCCGTCCTGCCGTCCCTCCCCGCCCGCGCCGACACCCTCCGCGCCCAGGAGTGGGGCCTGGCGGCCATCCACGCCCAGGACGCCTGGGGGACCACCAAGGGCGCCGGCATCACCGTCGCCGTCCTGGACACCGGCGTGGACGCCGACCACCCCGACCTCACGGGCCAGGTGCTGCCCCAGAAGGACCTCGTCGGCTTCGGCGCCCGCCCCGGCGACGACACCTATGCCCAGCACGGCACCGGCATGGCCAGCGTCATCGCCGGCCACGGCCACGGCGCCGGCCGCTCCGACGGCGTCCTCGGTGTCGCCCCCGAGGCCAAGATCCTGCCCGTCCGCGTGATCCTGGAGGACCACGACCCCGAGCGCCGCCGGGCCCGCGACCAGAAGGCCGGCGCCCTCGCCGACGGCATCCGCTGGGCCGCCGACCACGGCGCCGACGTGATCAACATGTCCCTCGGCGACGACAGCGAGACCGCCCACCCCGACTCCCGCGAGGACGCCGCCATCCAATACGCCCTGGGCAAGGGCATCCCCGTCGTCGCCTCCGCCGGCAACGGCGGCCTCAAGGGCAACCACGTCTCCTACCCCGCGGCCTACCCCGGCGTCATCGCCGCCACCGCCATAACCCACCTGGACGCCCGCGCGCCCTTCTCCACCCGCCACTGGTACGCCACGGTCAGCGCCCCCGGCTACGACATCCTCATGGCCGACCACGGCACCGGCTACGTCTCCGGCTGGGGCACCAGCCCCGCGGCCGCCTTCGTCTCCGGGGCCGTCGCGCTGATCCGCTCCGCGCACCGCGACCTCAGCCCGAACCAGATCCGCGACCTGCTCACCAGCACCGCGCAGCACCGCCCCGAGGGCGGACGGGACGACGAGTACGGCGCGGGGCTCATCGACCCCGCCGCCGCGCTGACGGCCGCGGAGCGGCTCGCCCCAACACCCCAGAAACCGGCCCCCGTTGGCTACCCCCACCGGTACTTCGGCCCCGGCCCGGTCGCCGATCCCGACGACGACACCCCCGTCAACTGGATCCCCTGGGCCCTCGGCGCCACCGGCGTCGGACTCGTAGCAGTAGCGCTCTTCCTCTGGCGCCGATCCGCCGCGCTCGGCTGAGCCTTCCCACGTTGTTGGCTTTCCCGCCGTGGGGTGCTGTCTTTGCGCCTGCGGCGCGGGGCCGCTGCGCGGGGCTGTCGGGGTGCGGTGACGGACCTCCGGGGCGGGTGTGCAGGACTGCTTCGCTTTACGTCCTGCCCACCCGCCCCTCCGGCCCGTCCCCTCCCGTGGGTGGGTGGTTGAGGGGGCGGTGGGGGGTGTTGTTCGTGGGCGCGGATAGGGTCGCTGGGTGGAGAAGAACATTCCGAATCCCGGTTTTGCGGACGACGACGGGTCTGCCGACCCCGCGCTGGCGGCGGCGCTCGCGGCGTACGGGGCGGATCGCGGTGCCGAAGGCCCCCTGCTGACCGCCCTGGCCGAGGCCCGCGTTCTGGTGCCGGTGGTGGCGGTGCTCGGGGAGGTCGAGACCGGGCCCGACGGGCTGCGGCGGGAGAAGACCAGCGACATGGCGGTGCCGACGCTCAGCGCACCGGACGGCCGTCGCGCCCTTCCGGCGTTCACGTCCATGGAGACGCTCCAGCGCTGGCGGCCGGACGCCCGACCGGTCGCGGTCCCGATGCGGCAGGCGCTGCTGGCCGCCGCCCACGAGCAGGCCGACACCGTCGTGATCGACCTGGCCGGACCGGTCACCTACCAGCTGACCGGCGCCGCACTGCGGGCCCTCGCCGAGGGCCGGACCAGCGCCGACCCGCTCGCCGACCCCGCCGTCACCGAGGCGCTGCGCGCCCTCCTCGACGCCGAACCCGCGGTCCACCTCGCGCACCTGACCCCGTCCGCGGAGACCGACGGCACCCTCGCCCTCGGCCTCGCGCCCGGCACCGACCCCGCCGAGGCCGCCCAGCGGCTCGCCCAGGCGCTCGCCGGCGACGAGACGCTCCGCGCCCGGCTGGTCCGCGGCCTCGACCTGGCCCTTCTCCCGCCCGGTTCCGACGCCCCGGGGGAGCCCCTCTACCGACGCTGATCCACCGGGATACGAGTCCGGCGCCGCCCGCTTCCAACGGGCGGCTTCGTGCCGCGGGCCGCACAATGCGAGGAGAGCTCAAGATCCACGCGAGGAGAGCCCATGGAGACCACGGAGACCCGCACGGTCGTATCCGAATTCCTCGGCACGCTGCTCCTGGTGTTCTTCGCCGTCGGCGCGGCAGTGCTGGCCGGCGAATACATCGGCACCTTCGGCATCGCCCTGGCCTTCGGATTCGTCATGCTGGCACTTGCCTACGCCCTCGGCCCGATCTCGGGCTGCCACATCAACCCCGCGGTGACGCTCGGCATGCTGCTGGCCAAGCGCATCACGGTCCGCACCGCCGTCGAGTACTGGATCGCGCAGATCCTCGGCGGCATCGTCGGCGCAGCCCTGCTCTTCCTGGTCGCCAAGCAGGTACCGGGCCTACAGACCCACGGGGCCTTCGGCACCAACGGCTGGGGCGACCGCTCGGCGGTGCACATCAACCTCGGCGGCGCCTTCGTGGCCGAGATCGTGATGACGTTCCTGTTCGTCTTCGTGGTGCTCTCCGTCACTCACCGCGTGGCCGTGGCGGGCTTCGGCGGCCTGGCAATCGGTATCGCCCTGGGCCTGGTCTACCTCTTCGGCATCCCGCTGGACGGCACCTCGGTGAACCCGGCGCGGTCCCTGGGCCCGGCGATCTTCGCGGGCGGCGCGGCCATCACCCAGGTATGGCTGTTCATCGTCGCGCCCCTGATCGGCGGCGCGATCGCGGCGGCGGTCCACCAGGTCACCCACCCCCCGCAGGAGCCGGTCACCACCGCCGACCAGGCCGCCAGCGGCGAGCCGACCACGCCGGACCAGCCGGCCCCCGGCGACCGCGTCTGACCCACGGTCTCCGTACGCATACGACGACGAGCCCCGGCCGGGATGCGGCCGGGGCTCGTCGTCGCGGTGCGTCAGCCGTAGACGGGGCCGGTGTACTTCTCGCCGGGGCCCTGGCCCGGCTCGTCCGGGACCACCGACGCCTCGCGGAAGGCCAGTTGGAGCGACTTCAGGCCGTCCCGCAGCGGCGCCGCGTGGTACGAGCCGATCTCGGTGGCGCTCGCGGTGACCAGCCCGGCCAGCGCGTGGATCAGCTTGCGGGCCTCGTCCAGGTCCTTGTGGTCCGCGCCCTCCTCGGCGAGACCGAGGTTGACCGCCGCCGAGCTCATCAGGTGCACCGCGACCGTGGTGATCACCTCGACCGCCGGCACCTCCGCGATGTCCCGGGTCATGGTCTCGAAGTCGGGCCGCGCCTGGCCGGCGGTCTCCGCGGCGGCCGGCTGCTGGGGGATCTGCTCGCTCATGTGCTGGGGTTTCACTTCCTGCTGGAGGGGTCTCCTCCAGACTAGGACCCCCGCCCGTCGGCCCCGCGCCCGGGAGCGCCCGAGGCCGGGACGGCCCCATGCACAGGAGTGGGGTCACCCTCTTGACTCGTGTATTCTGGTGTTCCGACCGGCCGGACACGCATGTGACCGGCCCACAAGTGGAGGCTCCGATCTCCCACCCGACCGATCTCAGGTTGGCGGGTCAACGGTCTGGCTGCGCCCCGCGAGACATCGCGGCGGTGCTCCTGATCTCGTGGAGCCCCGCCTGTGTCCCGTCCGGGGCATTTTTCGTGTGCCGGCGCGGTTGGTCACACCGAACAGACGTTACGCGGCAGTCCGCCAGGCCGTCGCGTGGTGCTACCGAGGAGGATCCATCAGCGCCGAGCCCCGCATCAACGACCGGATTCGCGTCCCCGAGGTGCGACTCGTCGGTCCCAGTGGCGAGCAGGTCGGCATTGTGCCGCTTGCCAAGGCCCTGGAGCTTGCGCAGGAGTACGACCTCGACCTGGTCGAGGTGGCGGCGAACGCCCGTCCGCCGGTCTGCAAGCTCATGGACTACGGAAAGTTCAAGTACGAGTCGGCCATGAAGGCCCGTGAGGCGCGCAAGAACCAGGCGCACACGGTCATCAAGGAGATGAAGCTCCGGCCGAAGATCGACCCGCACGACTATGACACCAAGAAGGGTCACGTCGTCCGGTTCCTCAAGCAGGGTGACAAGGTCAAGATCACGATCATGTTCCGTGGTCGCGAGCAGTCCCGGCCCGAGCTGGGCTTCCGACTGCTCCAGCGGCTCGCGGAGGACGTCCAGGACCTCGGCTTCATCGAGTCGAATCCGAAGCAGGACGGCCGGAACATGATCATGGTCCTCGGTCCGCACAAGAAGAAGACCGAGGCGATGGCCGAGGCCCGCGAGGCGCAGGCTGCCCGCAAGGCGGAGCGCCAGGGTGTGGCTCCCGCGGAGGAGCCCGCTGAGGAGCACGCCGAGGCGTGAGCTCTTGGGTGAGCTGCCCCGGATCCAGGCCGGGGCACCAGCCCCGGAACAATCGACACATCTGACGCTCCCGCATGCCGGTCTCCGCCGGTGGGAGCGCCACTGACGAGGAGAGTACGGCGCATGCCGAAGAACAAGACGCACAGCGGTGCCAGCAAGCGCTTCAAGGTCACTGGCTCCGGCAAGGTGCTGCGCGAGCGCGCAGGCAAGCGCCACCTGCTTGAGCACAAGTCGTCCCGCGTGACGCGTCGCCTCACCGGCAACGCCGAGATGGCCCCGGGCGACGCCGCGAAGATCAAGAAGCTTCTCGGCAAGTGAGCCGGGGCGCTCCGCCACGTGAGCGGAGCGCGCCGACCGGACCGGGACCCAACGTCGATTCGGGTCGTGTGACGATCAACCACGGCCCCGCTACAAGGAGTTAACAAGTGGCACGCGTCAAGCGGGCAGTCAACGCTCAGAAGAAGCGCCGGGCGATCCTGGAGCAGGCCAGCGGCTACCGCGGCCAGCGCTCCCGCCTCTACCGCAAGGCCAAGGAGCAGGTCACCCACTCCTTCGTCTACAACTACAACGACCGCAAGAAGCGCAAGGGCGACTTCCGTCAGCTGTGGATCCAGCGCATCAACGCCGCTGCCCGCGCCAACGGCATGACCTACAACCGCTTCATCCAGGGTCTGAAGGCCGCCAACGTCGAGGTGGACCGCAAGATCCTCGCCGACCTGGCCGTGAACGACGGCAACGCGTTCGCCGCGCTGGTCGAGGTCGCGCAGAAGGCGCTGCCGAGCGACGTCAACGCCCCGAAGGCTGCCGCCTGAGGCTCAGCCTGACAGCGCACTGACGTCGGCAAGACGTCGGGATTGCGGACCCGCGGGCCCCGGCCTGCGGGTCCGCCGCGTTTCCGGGCCCGGTCCGCGCCGGGTCCCCGCACCGATCGAAAGAAGCGAGCCGCCGCCCATGGGCACCCCCGAGCTGATCTCCCCGCGTTCCCCGCGAGTCGCCGCCGCCCGGCGGCTGGCCCGGCGCCATTTCCGGGGCAAGGAACGCCGGTTCATCGCCGAGGGCCCGCAGGCCGTCCGCGAGGCCGTCGCGCACCGCGCCGGCGGATCGCCCACCCTCATCGAGCTGTTCGCCACCGTCGAGGCCGCCGAGCGGCACGCCGAGATCGTCGAGTCGGCGCGCGCTGCCGGGGTGCCGGTGCACTTCGCCGACGACAAGACCGTCGCGGACGTCTCGCAGACCGTCACCCCGCAGGGGCTGGTCGGCGTCTGCCGGTTCCTGGACTCGCCGTTCGAGGAGATCCTGGCCGCCCGCCCGCAACTGGTCGCGGTGCTGGCCAACGTCCGCGACCCCGGCAACGCCGGTACGGTGCTGCGCTGCGCGGACGCCGCGGGCGCCGACGCGGTGGTGCTGACCGACGCCTCGGTGGACCTCTACAACCCCAAGTCGGTGCGGGCGTCGGTGGGTTCGCTGTTCCACCTGCCGGTCGCGGTGGGCGTGCCGGTCGAGCAGGTGGTGTCCGGGCTGTCGGGCGCCGGGGTGCGGGTGCTGGCCGCGGACGGGGCCGGCGACCGCGATCTGGACGCGGAGTTGGACGCCGGCTCGATGGGCGGGCCGACCGCCTGGCTCTTCGGCAACGAGGCGTGGGGGCTGCCCGAGGAGACCCGCGCGCTGGCCGACGCGGTGGTGCGGGTGCCGATCCACGGCAAGGCCGAGAGCCTCAACCTCGCGACCGCCGCCGCGGTGTGCCTCTACGCGTCCGCGCGCGCCCAGCGCACGACCGGCGGCTGCCGCGCGACGTCACCCGCGGGAGGGGCGTAGTCGCGATCCCGACGGTGGGGCCGGGCCGAGCTAGTAGTGTGACCAGCTCCGGCCCGGAAGGGGGTAACAGGGCGATGACGGCGAGGACTTCGGCCAGTGCGGCGACCGCTGCCGACGGCGGGCCCGAGGCGTCCGGCGTGGTCGCGGGGCCGCTCGGGGTGGCGCCCGACGACCTCCCCGACGGCCTAGTCGTCGCCGACGAGGACGGCCGGGTGATCTGCTTCAACGCCGCCGCCGCCCGGATCACCGGGATCGCCGCGCCGGACGCGCTGGGCCGGCCGGTGGGGGACGCGCTGCCGCTCCAGGACCTGGAGGGCCGTCGGTGGTGGCAAGTGACGGACCCGTACGGGGGGTTGGCCATCCGCCGCGGGCAGCCGGAGCGGAACCTGTTGTTGGGCGGGCGGGAGGTGCTGGTCTCCGCGCGCTATGTGCGCAGTCGGCCGGCCGGGCCGGTGCGGCGGCTGGTGATCGCGCTGCGCGGCACCGAGGCCCGGCGGCGCACCGAGCTGAGCCACGCCGAGCTGATCGCCACCGTCGCCCACGAGCTGCGCTCGCCGCTGACCTCCGTCAAGGGGTTCACCGCCACCCTCCTCCAGAAGTGGGAACGCTTCACCGACGACCAGAAGCGGCTGATGCTGGAGACGGTGGACGCCGACGCCAACCGCGTCACCCGGCTCATCGCCGAGCTGCTGGACATCTCCCGGATCGACTCCGGGCGGTTGGAGGTCCGTCGGCAGCGGGTCGACATGATCGCCGCGGTGCGGCGGCACGTGCAGGCGCAGACCACCGCGGGCCAGCGGCCGGACCGTTTCCTGATCCGGATGATGGAGCCGCTGCCCGACCTGTGGGCGGACCCGGACAAGGTGGACCAGGTGCTCGGCAACCTCCTGGAAAACGCGGTGCGCCACGGCGACGGAACGGTCACCATCGAGGTCGGACCGGCGAAGGACACCAGCGGGGGGAAGGGGACGAGCGTCACCGTGAGCGACGAGGGACCCGGCATCCCGGAGGAGTCGATGAGCCGCGTGTTCACCCGTTTCTGGCGGGGCAGCAAGCGCGGCGGCACCGGACTCGGCCTCTACATCGTCAAGGGCATCGTCGAGGCCCACGGCGGCACGATCACGGTCGGCCGGGCCCCGGCCGGCGGCGCCCAGTTCCGATTCAGCCTGCCCGTCGCGGCGCCGGCCTTCCTGGCGTGAAGAGGGGGACGCGAAGCGTCGGACAGGGGTGGTGGCCGGGCGACGGGCGGGCGCGGCGGGCGCCCCGACCGAGGGGCGGGTGGCCCGCCCCTTAGACTTGACCTTTGGCACCTTTGGCGCACAGGCATCGCGGACACGCGGGCGCAGAGCCGAGGCGAAGCGAGCCGCGCCAAGCCACACCACCGGAAGCACGGGAAGAGATGTCCGCACCCAATAAGTCGTACGACCCTGTCGAGGTCGAAGCCCTGAAACCGGAAGAGATCGCCCGACGGGTCGACGAGGCGCTGGCCGCCATCGCCGCCGCGGGTGACCTCGACGCGCTCGCCCAGGCGAAGACCGCGCACGCCGGGGGCACCTCGCCGCTGGCGCTCGCCAACCGCGAGATCGGCGCCCTCCCGCCGCAGGCCAAGGCGGACGCCGGCAAGCGCGTCGGCCAGGCCCGCGGGCGGGTCAACCAGGCGCTCAAGGCCCGTCAGGAGGAACTGGAGGCGGAGCGCGACGCCCGCGTCCTGGTCGAGGAGGCGGTGGACGTCACGCTGCCGTACGACCGGGTCCCGGCCGGCGCCCGGCACCCGCTGACCACCTTCATGGAGCGGGTCGCGGACGTCTTCGTCGCGATGGGCTACGAGGTCGCCGAGGGCCCCGAGGTCGAGGCCGAGTGGTTCAACTTCGACGCCCTGAACTTCGTGCCGGACCACCCGGCGCGCCAGATGCAGGACACCTTCTTCGTGAAGGCCAACGGCGCCGAGGCCGACTCGGCCGAGTCGGGCGTGGTGCTGCGCACCCACACCTCGCCGGTGCAGGCCCGCACGCTGGTCGACCGCGAGCCGCCGGTCTACGTCGTCTGCCCGGGGCGGGTCTACCGCACCGACGAGCTGGACGCCACGCACTCCCCGGTGTTCCACCAGATCGAGCTGCTCGCCGTCGACGAGGGCCTGACCATGGCGGACCTCAAGGGCACCCTGGACCACATGGTCCAGGCGCTGTTCGGCCCGGACATGAAGACCCGGCTGCGGCCGAACTACTTCCCGTTCACCGAGCCGTCCGCCGAGATGGACATGGTCTGCTACGTCTGCCGCGGCGCGTCCGTGGGCAACCCGGACCGGCCGTGCCGCACCTGCTCCAGCGAGGGCTGGATCGAGCTGGGCGGCTGCGGCATGGTCAACCCCAAGGTGCTGATCGCCTGTGGTGTGGACCCCGAGAAGTACAGCGGTTTCGCCTTCGGGTTCGGAATCGACCGGATGCTGATGTTCCGGCACAACGTGGAAGACATGCGCGACATGTTCGAGGGCGACGTCCGGTTCACCCGGCCGTTCGGGATGGAGATCTGATGCGGGTCCCGCTTTCTTGGCTGCGGGAATACGTCGACCTGCCGGCGGCGACGACCGGCCGTGACGTGCAGGAGAAGCTCATCGGCGTCGGCCTGGAGGTCGAGACCGTCGAGCAGCTCGGCGCCGGCCTCAGCGGCCCGCTGGTCGTCGGCCAGGTGCTGACCATCGAGGAGTTGGAGGGCTTCAAGAAGCCGATCCGCTTCTGCACGGTGGACGTCGGCCAGGCCAACGGCACCGGCGAGCCGCAGGAGATCGTCTGCGGTGCGCGGAACTTCGCGGTCGGCGACAAGGTCGTGGTCGTCCTCCCCGGCGCCGTGCTGCCCGGCGACTTCAAGATCTCCGCCCGCAAGACCTACGGCAAGAAGTCGCACGGCATGATCTGCTCCGGCGACGAGCTGGGCATGGGCGACGACGGCAGCCACGGCATCATCGTGCTGCCGCCGGAGACTGAGGTGGGCACTGACGCGATCGAGCTGCTGGAGCTCCGCGACGAGGTGCTGGACATCGCCGTCACCCCGGACCGCGGCTACTGCCTGTCGATGCGCGGGGTGGCCCGCGAGGCGGCCATCGCCTTCGGCCTGCCGCTGCGCGACCCGGCGCTGCTGGACGTGGCGCCGCCGAACGCCGGCGGTTACCCGGTCCAGGTCGCCGACCCGATCGGCTGCGACCGCTTCACCGCCCGTACGGTCAGCGGTCTGGCCCCGGAGGCCCGCACCCCGATCTGGATGCAGCGCCGGCTGCAGAAGGCCGGCATGCGCCCGGTCTCGCTGGCCGTGGACGTCACCAACTACGTGATGCTGGAGCTGGGTCAGCCGCTGCACGCCTACGACCGGGCGACCGTCGACGGCCCGATCGGTGTCCGCCGCGCCACCCCCGGCGAGGAGCTGGTCACCCTCGACGGCACCAAGCGGGTGCTGGACGGCGAGGACCTGGTCATCACCGACAACCGCGGCCCCATCGGGCTGGCGGGCGTGATGGGCGGCGCCAACACCGAGATCGCGGCGCCGACCGCCGACCCGGAGTCCGGCCAACTGCACGGCACCACCGACGTGGTGATCGAGGCCGCGCACTTCGACGCGATCTCCATCGCCCGCACCGCCCGCCGTCACCGGCTCTCCTCCGAGGCCGCCAAGCGCTTCGAGCGCGGGGTGGACCCGGAGGCGGCATCCGCGGCGGCGCAGCGCACCGTGGACCTGCTGGTGCTGCTCGCCGGCGGCACCGTCGAGGACGGCGTCACCGAGATCGTCTCGCCGCGCGGGCCGCGCACCGTCAGCATCCCCGCGGACCACCCGGACAAGGTCGCGGGTGTCGCCTACGGCCGGGAGACCGTCGTCCGCCGCCTCCAGCAGGTCGGCTGCGACGTCTACGGCCAGGACGAGCTGGTGGTCACGGTGCCGTCGTGGCGCCCCGACCTCAGCGACCCCAACGACCTGGCCGAGGAGGTCATTCGGCTGGAGGGCTACGAGAACCTGCCCTCCACGCTGCCGCTGCCGCCGGCCGGCCGCGGGTTGACGGAGCGTCAGCGCCTGCATCGCCGGGTCGGCCGCGCGCTGGCCGGCGCCGGCTACGTCGAGGCGCTGAACTACCCGTTCACCGGCTCGGCCGTCCTGGACCAGCTCGGCATCGAGGCGGACGACCCGCGGCGGGACGCGGTCACGTTGGTGAACCCGCTCTCGGACGAGGAGCCGGACCTCCGCACCACCCTGGTCCCCGGGCTGTTGGGCGCGCTGCGCCGCAACGTCGGCCGGGGCAACCACGACCTGGCGCTCTTCGAGACCGGTCCGGTGTTCCGGGCCACCGGTCAGGAGCAGCCGGCCCGCCGGCTGGTGGTCGACCGCCGGCCGACCGACGACGAGATCGCCTCGCTGGACGCCTCGCTGCCGCAGCAGCCGCGGCGGGCCGCCGTGGTGTTGGCCGGCGCGCGCGAGCAGGCCGGCTGGTGGGGCGAGGGCTACCCGACGAGCTGGGCGGACGCCATCGAGGCGGGCCGGATCGTGGCCCGTGAGGCGGGAGTTGAGCTGATCGTCCGTCAGGACCAGCACGCCCCGTGGCACCCCGGCCGGTGCGCGGCCTTGCTCGCGATGGTCGACGGCGAGGAGGTCCTCGTCGGCAACGCCGGTGAGCTGCACCCGCGGGTCGTCAAGGCGCTCGGTCTGCCCGAGCGCACCAGCGCGATGGAGATCGACCTGGACCGGCTGGAGCGGGCCTCGGCCGGCGCCCAGCAGGCGCCGCGGATCTCCACCTTCCCGGTCGCCACGCAGGATGTCGCGCTGATCGTCGACGCGTCGGTGGCGGCGGCGGACGTCGAGGCCGCCCTCCGGGCCGGCGCCGGCGAACTGCTGGAGTCGGTGCGGCTGTTCGACGTCTTCACCGGCGAGCAGGTGGGCGAGGGCAAGAAGTCCCTGGCGTACGCGCTGCGCTTCCGGGCGTCCGACCGGACGCTGACGGCCGAGGAGGCCACGGCGGCCCGGGACGCGGCGGTCGCCGTCGCGGTCGAGCGGGTGGGCGCGACCCTGCGCGGCTGACGCCCGGCCCATCGAGGCCCCGAACGGGCCCCCGTCCACGCTCCGCGGACGGGGGCCCGTCGCTTTCCGGCCACCCATAACTCGCCACAACCCACCCATACCCGACCCCGGGCGGGCCCGCGCCCCGCTCGTGGCCGCTTCACACCCCGTGTGAACTCCCCCTGATTACGCTGGACTTAAGGAGTCCTTACGTCCCTGGGGGGCGAGCCATGGAGCCCAACACCCTGCTCGACGCGATCTTGGACGAGGCCGGTATCTCGCACGCCGGGCTGGCGGCCCGGATCAACGAACTCGGGCGGCGGCGCGGGCTCGCGCTGCGCTACGAGCACACCGCCGTCGCGCGCTGGCTCAAGGGGCAGCGCCCGCGCGGCCAAGTGCCGGACCTGATCTGCGAGGTGCTCGGCGAGCGGCTGCGCCGGCCGGTGGGCCTGGGCGACATCGGGCTCAGCGGCCCGGGGGCGCGCCGGGCTCCGGACACCCCGCTGTCGGGGTTCGTCGAGCGGGCCACCGCGCTGTGGCGGTCCGACGAACAGCAGCGGCCGCACGTGGTCGCGGCGCCCGCGCTCACCGGTACGTCGGCGATCATCCCGGTCTGGGAGTGGGAGAACCCGCCGGAGGACTTCGACGTCTCGCGCGAGGGGCTGACCCGGGTCGGCATGGCCGACATCGAGATGCTCCGGGCGGCGCGGACCCACTACGAGCAGATGTACCGGAAGGCGGGTGGTATCGCTACCAGAACACGCATCGTCGGATTCCTCAACGCCGAGGCGGCGCCGCTGCTGCGGGGCAGCTACAGCGATGCGACGGGGCGTCAACTGCACCGGGCCACCGGTGGGTTGGTGGCCGTCGCGGGCATCTGCGCGTACGACTCGGACGCTCTCGGGCTGGCCCAGCGCTACTTCCATCAGGCGCTGCGGTTGGCCAAGGCCAGCGGGGACCGCGGTCTCGGCGCGTACATCATCGCGCTGCTGGTCAACCAGTCCCTCTTCGTACGGGAGTACCGCCAGGCGGTCGCCTTCGCGGAGGCCGCGCTGCGCACCGCCGGCGGGCAGCTCACTCCGGCGCTGTCGTCCGATCTCCATGCGATGCAGGCCAAGGCGTACGCGCGGCTGGGCGACGGCTCCGGCGCGCTGGACTGCATCCGACGGGCCGAGGCCGCGGCGGACCGGATCCGCCCCGGGATGGAGCCCGCCGAGACCGGCTATGTGCAGCCGGGCCTGGTGAACGTACAAGTGGCGGAGGCGCTGCTCAGCCTGGGGGACCTGCGGTCCGCCCGGGAGCAGGCGGACGCCGCCGTGGACACCCCCGCACACGACCGTGGCCGGGTTCACCGGCTGGCCATGCTCACCCATATCGAGCTGCGCCAAGGGGATGCGGACCGGGCCGTGGCCAATGCCGCGGAGATGACGGAGCAGGCTCGGGGCATGGAGTCGCAGCGCCTGCGGGACCGGCTGCGGGCCGTGCGCGAGCATCTGGCGGAGACCGGGAGCTCCGCGACGGACGAGGCTGCCGATCTCATCGACGAGGTGCTGCGCGTTCCGCTGTGACCGGGCTCGTGTCACCTTGCCGGCCCTCAAGCGGAAGGTGGCAGTTACGTGCGTTGGAACAACCTCAGCGAAAAGCCGGTCTACGCGAA
This sequence comes from Streptomyces sp. NPDC057743, assembly GCF_042798755.1. Classification (NCBI taxonomy): domain Bacteria; kingdom Bacillati; phylum Actinomycetota; class Actinomycetes; order Kitasatosporales; family Streptomycetaceae; genus Streptomyces; species Streptomyces sp. NPDC057743. The sequence goes on along the minus strand of NZ_JBHVJX010000056.1, from coordinate 5,126 downwards.
TCCCTGGTTCCGGGTCAACCTGGCCGATGTGGAGCTCCCCGACGGCCGTCATCTGGATCACTACCTGATCCGGATGCGGCCGGTCGCGGTGGCCACCGCGGTCAACGAGGCCAATGAGGTGCTGCTGTTGTGGCGGCACCGCTTCATCACCGACAGCTGGGGCTGGGAGCTGGCCGCCGGTGTCGTGGAGGACGGGGAGGACCCGGTCGTCGCGGCCGCGCGCGAGATGGAGGAGGAGACCGGGTGGCGACCCGGACCCCTCCACCACCTCCTCTCGGTGGAGCCGTCCAACGGCCTCACCGACGCGCGGCACCACATCTACTGGTCCGACAAGGCCGAGTACCTGGGCGTTCCGCAGGACGACTTCGAGTCGGACCGGCGGGAGTGGGTCGACCTCAAGCTGGTGCCCGACATGGTGGCGAGGGGGGAGGTGCCGGCCGCGAACATGGCCGCGGCCCTGCTGATGCTCCACCACATCCGGCTCGGCTGAGGCCGGCCGGGTCGGACCACTGCCGGGGCCTGTCCGATGGGGTCAGGGTCGGATAGGCCCTTAGCTTGTTTTTTAAGCTGTGCGCCGTGGTTTCGTACCGACTTTGTGGTGGGTTGGGCGGCTGTATGCCTGGCCCGTAGCAAGTGCTCTTCCCACCTCGTAACGCTGCGCCGGGCGTTGGTTCTTCGAGCCGGGCGGGCGTCCGGAGCCAGGTCGCGAAGGTTTCGGTGCACTGGTTGGGGAACCCGTCCGCGCGCGGAGGTTCCTGAACCCCCGCCTGACGCGGGCCGGTGTGAGTTTGTTCGGTGGGGCGGGCTTCTCCCACGGTCGGCGAAGGTCGCCGGACAGTGTTCGGGCGAGCCGGAGTTGGGTGTGTGCGGCGAGCACCAGCCACGTCCAGCGGTCCGCCGCAGCCGGATCGCGAAGCCGCGGTCTCACCCACCCGAGGGTCTGCTTGAGCGTCCGGAATGTGTGCTCAATGTCTTCTCTGAACTAAGCGAAAGCCCGGGAAGGGTTGATCATGCTGATGCCTCATTTCCCTCGGCGGAGATCACGGCCGCACCTCCACGAGCGTCGACGGTGCGGACAGCGAGCTCGCCAAGGTGGGGGATTCCGAGGAATACGGGTGCCTTCTTCTTCTCTTCTCGTGATTCGAGTTGAGAAATCTTCTCCTCGGCGGCAGCCAGACTGACAGAGAGTCCTTCAACTTCACCGAGCCATCCTTCACGTTCAGCCTCGGCGATTCTATCTTTGAGGTTCTCGCGGATCTCGACTAGCCGCGGCTTCTCATGCAGGTCGACTATGAGAACCGGGCAACGGACGCATGCATGTTCATGGATGCAGTCAGTTCCATAGGCGCGTCCGCATTCTCCCAGCGCGAGCTTTCTCCGCTCGAAGTGCGCAAGGAACTCTTGCCACTCATCCGGAGTGACTGCACGATATTCCTCGGCTGGCCTGAGGTTGCGGCGGCGAGCGATAAAGGCGCGGTGTGCTTCGATGGCCTCCGCTGTGTAGATCGCAGTGTATCCCATGGTGGTGTTGATGTTGCCGTGTCCTGCGATCACTTGGGCAATATGCGGTGGAAGGCCATTGAGGATGGCATCAGTGATGAAGATTCTGCGGAAGTCGTGGGGCTGGAACACCAAAGGCTCGCCAGAATTATCAGTGATTCCTGATGCTTCGAGCGTCTCGTTGAGGGATTCACGGATGGTCATCTCCGCGATCGGACGGCTCTCGTGACCCACAGTCCATTGGAAGAGGAGTGGCATAGGTGCATTCCAGATCCTCTCGTGCTGGTCGTAGTTGGGGATCGCCGGCACGGCACCGGTTGCATCTCGAACACGCGAGATGACGGCGCTGAGCACGTCTGCAAGCTCTGGACTGATGAGCAGAAGGCGTTCTTGGTCTGTCTTGGAGGGTGCGATTTGCAGGAGTGGGACAATCTCCCCACTGGGAAGTCTGTAGCTGATGATGCTGTGATGGCTGAGCTCCCGGAGCTCTTCAATCCGGATTCCTGTGTGACGGAGTATCTCGATGGTTGCCCATGCCCAGAATGCTCGTTTCTCCTCTGTTCCAAGATCTCGTCGGCGACCACGTGCATCGCGGGCGGCCACCGGCTGTCCGTCAGCGCGACTGGTGGCCTTGGGGGATGTGAAAGTTTCCCCGAGCGCTGTGAAAGTTGAACCGAGGGGCGCCGCATGCAGAGCGTCGAGACGGGCTTTGGCCTCCTTGAGTCGACGGTCAGCGACTCGAACGAGTGCCGGCAGGACGGGGAGTCGTTCCCTGGTGCGCTGGTCAGACTTGGATTTCTGTCGTGAGACGAGTTTCTTGACCGAACACTCGGCCTCGTTGATCGGGATGGGTGCGGCCCAGCGGCCCCACCGTTCCGGCTCTTCCAGGGCCCACTGGGCAATGTCCAGGTAGAACGCCCGCACTGCCATTTTGACGGCTGGTGTGCCAGAGCGAGGCTCGGAGATCTCGATAATGGTGCCATCCCGCTGCTTCTTTCGGACGGTCTTCGTTGCAAGCCGGGCTTTCCAAGCGGCACTGGTCTCAGTTGGCAGGTGGAGTGAGTTGATGCCGGGATGGTGTTGTTCGAGGTCGCCCCAGAATTGGCTGGCGAGCATCGATGAAAGGCGCTTGAGGTAGTTGTAGTCCAGCGTGGGTTGGCGCTCGGTGAGGTAGTCGACGATGAGGTCCCGGATAGGTTGACATCGCAGGTGGTAGCGGTCCACGAGTTCTGCTGGACTCACCTGTCCGGAACGGTTCTTTGTGTGACGCAGCGTTCCTGGTGCGTCTGCCGGGAACTGGCCGCGGTCGCGGAGCCAGGCATAGGCAAGGCGGACCCCCCGAGTGGTCCGGGTATCGCTGTTCGGCGCCTGCAGTCGCATCAGTAGGTCCCCAACGACGATGTCTTGGACCTTCCCCCCGAAGGCCGCCATGATTTGGGCAATCGCCCCTTGGGCCTCGGAAACGTGAGCGGTAGAACGGGCGGCAGCTGGGACACCCGCTTCCAATTGCGCGAATCCTTCGGGATCGCGTGCTGCCGCTATAGCCGGCCGCAGATATCTGGAGGCGTTCGTAGTGATCCAGGAAAGTTCTGGTCGGATGACATCTGCGCAGATTAGGGCCAGCAGCCCAGACTGGAGCGAGGCTTGGGAAGGGCTCCTGCCAATCGACAGACCCCACTCTCGGACCTTCTCGGACCACCCCTTTGGGGTGGCTGCAGCCGAGCTGGCCTGCCATCGCTCTTGCCAAGTATTGCCGGGGAACGTCTCCAGCCACAGAAGAAGCAACCGGGCCCCGACCGTCCGATTGCTCTGCGCGGACGCACTCGCGACCTTCAGAGGTGGCTTCTGAAGGCGTTCAAGTACCTGCTTCTTAGTTGCGGCACTATCGGGCCAAGAAGTAATCCGAGGCCGTGCCGGGAACTTCCGTTGCAGTGCCACTGATTCCGCCCCGGCCAGGGACCTGGTGGTCTGAACCGAGGCGATATTCGTTTCGGTCGTTGCGGAACTCGACACCGTCATGCGAGTGGTCCTCCAAACAGGATGTTGAGGGACTCAGGGCTGTAGCCTGGGGCCGGCAGGGAAGGTGGCGGGTTGTTCCGCTTGTGTTCTTGGCGGGCGAGGTGTGCAATCCCTGCTTCGATGACTTCATCTCTGCTGGGATTGATGTACTTCTGCAAGGTCGATTGGTACTTGTGACCGAGGATGTGCTGGACATAGGCCATGGACATCTCCGGGTCCTCAGTCATTCGAAAGGTGGCGGTGTGCCTGAGGTCGTGAAGGGTCCAGTTGGAGCCTAGGAGCGTGTTAGCGCGGACGAACATCGCGCGGGCGGCGTGATAGTTCAAGGATCGCCAAGGGCACCGCAATGTCCACCACAGCGGCAGGTCACGCCCTCGGGGGACACCTTTGCGCCAGGCTTCTTCTTGGTAGAGTCGAATCCAAACGAACGCATCCGGCGATGCGGGCAGTTGCTGGTAGATCCTGGTGCCTTTGCGGATTACGCCGATGAGTTGCTGCCCGGGAATCACGTCGCGCTGTCTGCTTGTGAGCAGTTCCTCTGAGCGAGCGCCGGTCGAGACCCAGGAGGCCAGCAGGGCACGGTCTCGGTGCGAGTGCAGGCCAGCGAAGACCTCGGTGTACTTGGCGTCCGGTATTCGCCGTGGAATCCGCTCAGGGACCTTGGGCCGATATCGGCCAGCCCGTTGGGACTTGAAGTTATCCATCGGATTGTGATGGGCGTTTGCCCTGCCGCGTCTGCGCGATCGATCCAGTGGGAATGGATTGATCAGCAGCGACCCGCTGTTGTTCTCCAGGTGGAAGCCGTAGAAGGTCCTTAGGACCGTCTCGCAATGGGCTTGAGTGGTGGCGGCATACTTCGTACCGATAGTCGGCTTCCCGGTCACGGGGTTCGGTGACCCCGGTGTTGGCTTGTTGGGATTGGGGCTCGAATCCGGTGTTTTCTCTGCAGAGTCCTGGCCGCGGCGGCGCCAGTGCACCCGAACGGGTTTGTTAGCGAGCTGCATCCACAGCATGAAGTCCCGAGCGTCTTCACGCGTGGCTCGGTCCCATTCAATCCCGAATACCCAGAGGAATCTCCACCAGCGCAGCAAGTCGTGACCGTACGAACGAAGCGTGGTCGCCGGGGAATCGGCTGCGAGTAGGTCCTTGAAGTACTCCGCGACCGGTTCGACAAGCTCTCCTGAAGGGCTCAGCAGCCGGTAAGGCTCCCACGGATTCCCTGTCTCAAGCAGCTGACCGATTTCAGGCAGGGCAAGGTTCGCTAGATCCCTCCCGGGACCACTTGGATCAAGCATGCCGGGAAGCTAGCAGAAGGGCCACTGACCTGCGAAAACGTCAGAGTTAGTTCAGTCAACACGTCGAATCTCCGAAGGAAGGACTGCCAGCAGCGATCGACGTCCGCTGCGGTGGCGCCGGTGCCCGACCACCACAGCCACACTGGCTTGTTCACCCCGCCGGACGGCAGCCTTTCCACGGCCAGGCGGATGACGGCCCCCTCGATGAGGGGCAACGGGCCAGCATGGTCGATCCAGGCGGCTCGGCGGGTCAACCGCGGGTGGAGCCGGTCCCATGCCCGTGCCGTCGCCGTGCCGTAGAGGCGGGTGTCG
>NZ_JBHVJX010000055.1:0-37734 GCF_042798755.1 Streptomyces sp. NPDC057743 | reverse complement strand
AGCAACACCGCCCGCCACGCCCACGCCGACACCGCGGACGTGGCCCTGACCCTGCGCCACCGACAGCTGACCCTCACCGTCACGGACAACGGAGTGGGCATCCCCGAACACACCAACCGCCGCAGCGGCCTACACAACCTCGCCCAACGAGCCGAGGAACTCGGCGGATCCCTGACCATCAACACACCAAAGGACGGCGGAACCCGCCTCACCTGGTCGGCGCCCCTCCCCGCCTGACTCCCGTCCCCGCCTGACTCCCGCCGCCCCTACGTCCGTTGCGTCCGCGTCCGCATCGCCCCGCTGGCGATCACCAACGTAGCGACCGCTGCCGCCGCGACGGAGCGACGGGGCGGAACTACGTTCCGTGGTCCGGCACTTCGTGCCCGCTCCGGACGACGACGACCGGACACGGCGCATGCTGGGTGCAGTGTTGACCGACCGAGCCCAGCAGAGCGCCCGTGAACCCGCCGTGGCCATGGCTGCCGATCACCAACAGGTCAGCGCCCTTGGCCTGGTCCAACAGCACCGCCGCGGGAGTGCCGTAGGCCAGGCTGCGGTGGACCCGGGCCACCTGCGCCGGCGGCACGACCTCCTCGATGGCGTCATCGAGGGCTCGGCTCGCCACACCCTTCAGATCGCCGGCGAGTTCCTGGGGCGCGTCGATCCAGCCGATCGAGCCGTACAGCGGCGGGTACTCCCACGCGGTCACCGCGCGCACGACACCGTCGGTCAGCTCGGCCTGGCGCACCGCCCAACGCAGCGCCTCCTTCGAGGAATCCGAACCGTCGACGCCCACGACGATGCGGTCCTGCTGCCCCGGCTCTCCACCCATGACGACCTCCGTGATCCGGCACCCGACAGCAGCGGCACCGCTCCTTGCGGCCCCGCCCGTCGTCAGCTTCCGGCGCAGCGAGGTGCGGGCGCTTAGGGCCACCGGTCCACACCGCCGGGACCACCCGGCCCCGGCCCGGCCGTTCGGCCTCTGCCCCGGATGTGACGACGGGCGGAGGATCGGACGGTGGGAGGCCGGCCCGGGTGGCGAGGCGTGTGTCCCAGTGACCGACGGCGCGGGCGGGCCCTGAGCGCACAGGGCCCGCCCAGCCGTCTGCGGCCGTGGGGTCAGTGGAGTTGGTTGCGGGCGTGGTCAAAGGCACGGGCGTGGCCGGCCTCGTCCTTGGCGTTGTGCGCGAAGAGCTCCGCGGCCTTGGCGTCGCCGGCCGTCTTGGCCTGGCGGGCGTAGGTGGGGTACATGATGCGGGACTCGTACTGTTCGCCGTTGACGGCGGTGGTGAGGTTCTTGCGGGCGGAGCCGACGACGCCGGCCAACTGTGCCTCGCCGGCGAAGTGTTCGCGCCGCTCGACGTCGGCGGTGCCGGTGAACAGACGGGCCAGCGCCTGGTTGCCGTGCGCGGCGGCAGCCTTGGCGAACTGGGTGTACTTGGCTGAGGCCATGGCCTCACCATGCAGCGCCGTGTCGAGGTTCTGCTTCGTCCGTGCCGCGCGGACCTTGGGCGCCCCCTCCCGCACGGTCACGGGTTGGACGCCGGGCGGCGCCGGGATGGTGCCCTTGCCGGTGCGGACGACCTCCAACGCCTTGGCGAACGCGGCGTGATGGCCGGCCTCGTCCTTGGCGATCTCCTCGAAGAGGTTGGCGGCGGCACTGTCGCCGTCCTGCCGGGCCTGCCTGGCGAAGGTGGGGTACATCGAGTGCGATTCGTACTCCTCGCCCTTCAGCGCCGCCTGCAGGTTGGCCGCGTCACTGCCGGCCAGACCACTGAGCTTGGCCTCCTCAGCGAAGTGCTCCCCCAACTCCACCTTGGCCGTGCGCTGGAACAGTTGCCGCACCGACGGCAGGCCCTTGGCGCGTGCCTGGTCGGCGAACAGGGAGTAGGTGGCGTAGGCATACGCCTCGCCCCGCATCGACGCATCGAGATCGGTACGGGTCTGCGCGTGCAACGCCGCAACCGCCTCGGGGGCCACCACGGCGGCGGCAGCCGCGGGCACACTGACCGCAAGGGCCAGGGCACCCGTCGACAGGGTGCGCGTCGTCAGGGCACGCATCGAGAAAGGGATCATGCGGACCTCCACACTCGGACCGGAGAACCCCCCAAGGCATCACACCAACGAGTGACGCCCCGAGCCATCACGACGCGGCGATCGGGTGACGCCTTACCTCACCCACCGTGACAATGCCCAGGTGAGAGGGGTGCACCGCATTCCGACACCTGCGGGGGCCACAATCCACGGCCTGAGCCGATTGCGCGCGGCGGGTCCGCGGGTCCGACTCCCACAGACGGAACGGCGAGATCCCATCTGTATGGCCCCGGCAGCCGACCGCGGGCAGTGTGGCACGACCGGCCGCCCTCGCATCGCCGACCACCTCGATGCGCTCCGGGGACGAACCGACCCGACCCGGCCCCGGAGCCATGCCCTGCGGACGGGTGCGCCGTGCGCCTGCGCCGCCCGTCTGCGCGCCGATACTCCCGCCTGGAATGACCGTTCGGCCCTACTGCGGACGTTTTCCCGGCAATTACCTGGAATGGCACGCCGGTCGTGCCCAGGTGACTCCGCCGTCACGAGTGGGCCTCAGCACACGCGCAGGCGGGGCACCGACCGTCCCGTCGCACGAGAGGAAGCGATCCCCATGCAGTTCAAGAAGGGCGACCACGTAGGTTTCTCGACGCACCCCGACGAGGCGGAAAGGACTGAGCGGGGAACCGTCGTGGAGGTCACGCAGGGCCGCAAGGGCGAGTCTCACTACGAGGTGCGTCGCGATGCGGACCCTTCCGGACCGGACTACTTCTTCGGGGAGAACGACGTGGAGAAAGTCTGACGGCGACGCCTTGGGCGGGTGGCCGGTCGCTCACGGCGGCGGACGCACCGACTGGCCGCGTGGCGCGGTCCGTAGGGTGGTGACGGGAGGTGCCTGACCCGTCGGAAGGCCGTGCGACCTGGGGAGAATCCCGGCTCGTTCAACCGGGCTGGAAAGCCTGGTTCGGGGCGGGGCTGCTGTTGGCGGCCGCGGCGGGGGTGGCGGTTTGGCGGCGGCGGGAACTTGCACGGGCGTTCGCCCTCATCTCCCGGGTGGATCTACCTCAGTTGACGGTTGCGGTGGCCTGCGAAGCGCTCTCCATCGTGTGCCTCGCCGCCGTATCCCGCTGGTTGCTCGGGGCGGGGGGTGTGCGGTGGAGCCTGCGGCGCACGACGGCGGTCGTGGTGGCGGCCAACGCCGTGGCGGGCGCTCTGCCCGGAGGGGCCGCCCTCGCTACTGCCTGGGCGTTCCGGCAGCTCAGCCGCCGCCGCGTGGGGCCGGCGCTGGCCGCCGCGGTCCTCTTCTGCGCCGGAGCGCTCTCGGCGCTGGGCCTGGGCATCTTGGTCGTGACCGGTGTGCTGGCCGCCGGCACGGGGGGCGCGACCACCGCAGCCGTCGTGCTGCGTCCACTCGCCGGCGTTCTGGGGCTGATGTTGCTGGTCGGCCTGGTGTTGTTGGGGCTCTCCAACTCGGCGGGCACCCGCGCGCTGGCGCGGAGGTACTGGGACGGCGTGGCACGACGCCACGCGCGTGCACGCGCAGTACCGCAGGCGCTGGCGCAGGTGGTGGAGCAGGCACGAAGCCTGCGGCCCGGTTTCAGGAACTGGCTGTGGCCGGCCGGCCTCGCATTGCTGAACTGGGCCTTCGACGCGGCCTGCCTGGCCGCCTGCCTGTGGGCGCTGGGCGTCGCCGTGCCCTGGCCCGGCCTGCTCCTCGCATACGCCCTCACTCAGGTCCCGGGCAGCCTGCGCCTGACGCCAGGGAGTCTGGGTGTGGTCGAGACGACCCTGTCCGCGCTGCTCGTGCTGTACGGCCTGCCGCCGGTCGCCGCGATCGGCGGGACGCTGCTGTACCGCGCCCTCAGCTACTGGGCCCTCCAGCCGATCGGCTGGGCGTGCTGGATCGGCGTCACTCTGGACGCTCCTCGAACTGGGCGCAACGTCCCTCCTGTTCCATCGGACAAGCCCTAGAACCAACCGGGGCGGTGGGGAGCGGAGAACGTCACGACCGTGGCAGGCCCTTCGCGTCGTCGACGTCGAAGCCGAGGTGGTTCGTCACATCGACGACGCCGTCGACACCCTGGCACAGGCGAAGCGCGATGGGTATCAGGCTGCGGTAGGGCACGGTTCCGCCGAGCGTCACCCTTCCCTCGGTCACCTCGACCGTGACCGTGCCGGGGTCCAGGCCAAGGGTGCGGGCCAGGACGTCGGTGGTGATCTCGTCGAGGATGGTGGCGTCCCGCCGCAGGAAGACGTGCACCAGATCGGTGCGGCTGACGATGCCCACCAGTCGGTCGGCGTCGTCCACGACAGGCAGCCGCTTGACCCGGTGGCGGGCCATGGTGCGGGCCGCCTCCACCACCGACCACTGTGGCCGTGCCGTGACGGCCGGGCTGGTCATCAGCCCCTCCGCGGTGAGCGCCTGCGCCTTGGCGCGTTCCCCGGGTGGTAGGTGCGCGTCAGGCCGACGTCCCTCGGGATCCGGGCGGCTCTGCTGCTTGCGCAGCAGGTCCGCCTCGGACACCACCCCGACCGGACGGTCCTGGTCATCGACGACCGGGACCGCCGTGATGTCGTGGTCCGTGAGGTGCTGGGCGATGTCCTTGAAGCCCGTGTCGCGCCGGACGCGCACCACGGACGTCGTCATGAGGTCTTTGACCTTCCGATGCAGCATCAACCCGTCCCTTCTTCCAGCGCTGACGGTGCACGCCCTTCTTTCACCATCCGCCCGGTGGGGAGTCGCCGCGCGTCCAGGCCCCGGCCTTCCGACGAGGGCCGGCGCGGTTGGCTGCGGACGCCGCGGACCGCGGCGGGCGCGGGTCCGTGCCGGTGGTTCAGTCGTGCGGAACGACGGCGACCGGGCACGGTGCGTGGTGCGCCGCGGCGTGCGCGACGTTGCCCAACCGCGGGGCCAGTGCGGGCCGTTGCCTGCGTCGCCCGAGTACCAGCAGGTCGGCGGTGGCCGCCTCGTGCACCACGGCCCGGGCGGCGCTCTCCAGCCGTACGACGTCGACCACCGACACTCCGGCGAACCGCCCGCGCCACGGTCGTAGCGCCTCGTCCAGTTCCTTCCGAGCGTCCGCCGTGATCTCGCTGATGGCGTCGGGGTCCAGGGCCCACGGCACATACACCGCCACCGGCAGGCTCCGCCCGTGCACGACGTGCAGGGGCACCTCGCGTGCGGCGGCGGTCTGGAAGGCGAACCGCAACAGTTCGTCGCACGGGCCGTGCAGGCTGACCCCCACCACCACTCCCCCGGTGCGGGGGGCCGCCTGCGCGTCCTGGTCCAGCCCGGCGCGCACCAGGGCCACCGGACACTCGGCCTGCGCGACGACGTCCATGCTGGTGTCGCCGAGGAAGAAGCTCGCGGCATGGGACAGTCCGCGTGAACCGAGCACCAGTAGCTGGGACCGGTGCGCCACGTCGAGCAGGGCGGTCACGGCATCCGCGGCGACCAGGTCCTCCGCGATGCGAAGGTCGGGGTACTGGTCATGGAGTTCGACGTGGGCGTCGTGCACGATCAGCTTCGCCCAGTAGTTCTGATCCACCTCCGGCGGCGTCCCCACCGCTTCCGGGGCGAGCATCGGCCAGGCGTGCAGCAGGCTCAGCGTCGCCTTGCGGCGGTCGGCCTCCTCGGCAGCCCAGTGAGCGGCGGCCAGGCTCTCGGCCGAGCCGTCCAGTCCCACGGTGACAAGGGATTCCATGGCCATTGCCGCCCTCCGTTCACGAGTCGGAGCGGGCCATGCGGGCCTTTCTTCCCCTCCAGCGTGTCGTCGCCGCGGGGTCCGTGACAGGGCCGCTCGGCCCTGCCCCGTCGCCCAACGGTCCAGCCGGCCCGGCTTCCGGGCCCTTCGGCCCCGTGCGTGCGGCACCGGGTTCCTTGACCGTGAGGAAGAGGGGGTTCCGGAGGGATCCGCGATGGCGTGGGAGACGATCCGCAAGGCTGCCACGGCGGGTGTGCCGCCCAACCTCGCCGACTACGCGCGGGAACGCTCGGCTTTCAGCTGGTCCCGTGCACGGGCGGCGCTGGACGGTCTGCCCGACGGCGGGCTGAACATGGCGCACGAGGCCGTCGACCGGCACACCGCATCGGGCCGCGGCGACAGGGTCGCACTGCGCTGTATCGCCCCCGACGGCACGGTCACCACCGTCAGCTACGCGGAACTGGCCCGCCGCACGGCCCGTTTCGCGCACGTTCTGCGGTCGCTCGGAGTCGGCCGCGGTGACCGGGTGTTCACCCTGCTCGGTCGGTGCCCGGAGCTCTACACCGCCGTCCTCGGCACCCTGAAGAACGTCGGCGTGCTGTGTCCGCTCTTCTCCGCCTTCGGGCCGGACCCGGTCGAGCAGCGCCTACGGCTGGGAGACGCCCGCGTACTGGTCACCACGGCCGACCTGTATCGCCGCAAGGTCGCCGACCGCAGATCGGCGCTTCGCGGGCTCGCCCACGTCCTCATCGTCGGTCCCGGCGCCGGGGAGCTGCCCGGCACGCTCTCGTTCGACGCGCTGATGGCCGCGGCCCCGGACCGTTTCGTCATCCCGCCGACCTCCCCCGAGGAGACCGCGCTGCTGCACTTCACCAGCGGCACGACCGGGTCCCCCAAGGGCGCGATCCACGTCCACGATGCCGTCGTGGCGCACCACGCCACCGCCGCCTACGCGCTCGACCTGCACCCCGAGGACGTGTACTGGTGCACCGCCGACCCCGGTTGGGTCACCGGCATGTCGTACGGCATCATCGCCCCGCTCACCCATGGCGTGACGGTCGTGGTCGACGAGGGGGACTTCGACGCCCTGCGCTGGTACCGCATCCTCGACGAGCAGCGGGTCAGCGTCTGGTACACCGCGCCCACGGCGCTGCGCATGCTGATGCGCACCAGCCCCCGGCGGTCCCCCGACCAGCCGGTGGCGCACGACCTGCCGGCGCTGCGCTTCGTCGCGTCCGTCGGGGAGCCCCTCAACCCGGAGGCCGTGGTGTGGGGCCAGGAGGCGCTGGGGCTGCCGGTCCACGACAACTGGTGGCAGACCGAGACCGGTTGCATCATGATCGCCAACTTCGCGGCCTGCGAGATCCGGCCCGGGTCGATGGGCCGTCCGCTGCCGGGGGTGGAGGCGACGGTGCTGGAGCGCGGTGCGGACGGCCGCGCGCTGGTCGTCGGGGGCGCGGTGCGGGAGGTGGAAAGCCCGGGCGTCGAGGGCGAGTTGGCGCTGCGCCCCGGCTGGCCGTCGATGTTCCGCGGGTATCTGCACGACCAGGAGCGTTACGCGGCGGCGTTCGCCGGCGGGTGGTACCTGACCGGGGACCTGGTCCGGCGGGACGAGGACGGCTGGTACTGGTTCGTCGGGCGCGCCGACGACGTCATCAAGTCGGCGGGGCACCTGGTCGGCCCCTTCGAGGTGGAGAGCGTGCTGATGGAGCACCCGGCCGTCGCGGAGGCCGGGGTGATCGGGCGGCCGGACCCCGTGGCGGGCGACATCATCAAGGCGTTCGTCTCGCTGCGGCCGGGCACCGAACCGTCGGCCGCGCTGCGCCGGGAACTGCTGGCCTTCGGCCGGCGGCGGCTGGGGCCGGCCGTCGCGCCCCGGGAGATCGCCTTCGACCAGAACCTGCCCAAGACCCGCAGCGGCAAGGTGATGCGACGGTTGCTGCGCGCCCGCGAACTCGGGCTGCCGACCGGCGACTTGTCCACGTTGGAGGGATCGGCATGAGCCCGAGGGCCGGCACCCACAAGCGCAAGTCCGTCCCCGGCTCGGACGTGATGGCCCGGGCCGGACATCGCGGCGAGCTGCTGCACGCCATGCTGCGCATCCGACGCTTCGAGGAGCGCTGCGTCGAGTTGTACAGCGCCGCGAAGATCCGCGGTTTCGTCCACCTCTACATCGGCGAGGAGGCCGTCGCCGTCGGCGTCAACGAGGCCCTGACCACCGAGGACGCGGTGGTGTCCACCTACCGCGAGCACGGTCACGCGCTGGCCCGCGGCATCCCGGCGGCGGACATCATGGCCGAGATGTACGGCAAGTCCACCGGGTGCAGCGGCGGCCGGGGCGGTTCCATGCACCTCTTCGACGCCGAACGCCGCTTCTACGGCGGCAACGCGATCGTCGCCGGCGGGCTCCCGTTGGCCGCGGGGCTCGCGCTCGCCGACCTGATGCGCGGTCAAACCCGCCCCACCTGTTGCTTCTTCGGCGACGGCGCCTACGCCGAGGGCGAGTTCCACGAGACGGCGAACCTGGCCGCGCTGTGGGGGCTCCCGCTGTTGTTCGTGTGCGAGAACAACCTGTACGCCATGGGCACCGCCCTGGACCGGCACGAGGCGCAGACCGACCTGGCCCTGCGCGCCGCCTCCTACGGCATGGCTGCCTGGGCGGTGGACGGCATGGACGTCGAAGCCGTAGCGCGGGCCGCCGGTCGCGCGGCCGAGAGCATCCGGGGTGGCGGCGGACCGCACTTCCTCGAAATGCGCACCTACCGCTTCCGCGCCCACTCGATGTACGACCCGGACCGCTACCGCGACAGGGCGGAGATCGAGCGGTGGAAGGCCCGTGACCCGATCACCCGCCTCACGGACCGGATGCGCGAGGACGGCGAGCCGGTCGAGGAGTTGCTCCACTGTGTCGAGGACCGGGTCACCGAGGAGGTCGACGCCGCCGTCGCGGCGGCCGAGGAGGCGCCCGAGGAGCCGGTCGAGAACCTGCTGGCGCACGTCACCAGCCGCCCCGTGGAGGTGAGGTGACCCATGGCCGTGGGCCACGACGGTGGGACGAAGACGACGTACCGGGAGGCGATGCGGGAGGCCCTCCGCGAGGCGTTGCGCGCCGACGACCGGGTCTTCCTGATGGGCGAGGACGTGGGCCGGTACGGCGGCTGCTTCGGCGTCAGCCTCGGCCTGCTGGAGGAGTTCGGGCCGGAGCGGGTGCGCGACACCCCCCTGTCGGAGTCCGCGTTCGTGGGTGCGGGCATCGGCGCGGCACTGAACGGAATGCGGCCGATCGTCGAGATCATGACCGTCAACTTCAGCCTGCTCGCCCTGGACCAGATCCTCAACAACGCCGCCACCCTGCTGCACATGTCCGGCGGCCAGCTGTCCGTACCGCTCGTGATCCGGATGACGACCGGCGCGGGACGGCAACTGGCGGCGCAGCACTCGCACAGCCTCGAAGGGTGGTACGCGCACATCCCCGGCATCCGGGTGCTCGCCCCGGCGACCGTCGAGGACGCCCGTCGTGTGCTCGCCCCCGCGCTGGCCGACCCCGATCCCGTCCTGATCTTCGAGCACGGCAGCCTCTACAACGCGGACGGCGAACTCGCCCCGCCCGGCGCCTCGGTGGACCTGGACCACGCCGCGGTCCGCAGACCGGGCACCGACATCTCCCTGATCACCTACGGCGGTTCGCTCCCCAAAGCGCTCGCGGCGGCTGACGAGCTGACGGCCGACGGCATCGACGCCGAGGTCCTGGACCTGCGCAGCCTCCGCCCCCTCGACGGTGCGGCTCTCGCCGCCTCCGTGGCGCACACGCACCGCGCGGTGGTGGTCGACGAGGGCTGGCGCAGCGGCAGTCTCGCCGCGGAGGTGTCGGCGAGGATCGCCGAGGAGTCGCTCTACGAACTGGACGCGCCGGTCGAGCGGGTGTGCAGCGCGGAGGCCCCCATCCCCTACGCGCGCCTGCTCGAACAGGCCGCGCTGCCGCAGACCGCCGACATCGTGGCGGCCGCACACCGGGCGGTGGGCTGACCATGGCCGACTTCACGATGCCGTCACTGGGCGCGGACATGGACGAGGGGGTGCTCCAGGAGTGGTTGGTGCACGCCGGCGACCTGGTCCACAAAGGAGACCCCGTCGCGGTCGTCGAGACCGCGAAGTCCACCATCGAGGTGGAGTGCTTCGAAACCGGCAGGGTCGGGCAGTTGCTCGTGTCCCCGGGCACGACCGTACCGGTGGGCACACCGCTCGCGCGGATCGATACGACGGTGAAGCTCGGCGCGGCCGGGCAACCGGCGCCCCCCGCAAGGTCGCCGAACCCGCAACGCCTCCCGCCGGAGGAGAGGGCACGGCCGAGGCCGCGGAAGACGACGCGGAAGCCGAAGCCCGCTACGGCCCCGGAGGCACCCGCCCCTCCCCCCGGCCGCGAACGAACCCCGCACCGCGGCCGCGGAGACGAAGGTCCCCTCGTCCGACACCTCGCCGAGCGGGCCGGCATCGCCCTGGACACCGTCCATGGGACGGGGCCCGGCGGGCGCATCACCCGCGCTGATGTCGAGCGAGCCGCTCCCGCAGGTCGACCGCCCACCCGGATCACCCCCTACGCCCGAAGGCTGGCCCGCGAACTGGGCGTTGACCTCGCCGGCGTACGGGGCGCCGGCGCGAACGGCACCATCCGCGCGGCGGACGTCCGTGCCGCGGCCCCCGGCCCGACGGCGCCGATCGAGCCGCAAGCTGCCCACGGGACACCCGCCCGCCCCGTCGAGCGCCGGCGGGAGGCGAGGATGCGCGAGGCCATAGCGGGCCTGATGTCCCGCGCCAACCGGGACATCCCCCACTACTACCTCTCCACCACGGTCGACATGACCGCGGCCCTGGCCTGGCTTCACCACCACAACCACCGTGCCCCGGTCACCGAACGGATCCTGCCCGCCGCCCTGTTGCTCAAGGCCGCGGCCCGCGCGGCGCGGGAGGTACCCGAGGTGAACGGCTACTGGATCGACGACCGCTTCGCCGCCGAGGACGAGGTACGCCTCGGCGTGGCGATATCCCTGCGCGGCGGCGGCCTCGTCGCCCCCGTCCTGCACCACGCCGACACCCTCGAACTCCCGTCCCTGATGGCCGAGTTGAAGGACCTGGTCGCTCGCGCCCGCACCAGCCGGCTGCGCGGCTCGGAGGCGGCGGACCCGACCCTCACGGTCACCAACCTCGGTGACCAAGGCGTGGAATCCGTCCTCGGCGTCATCTACCCACCCCAAGTGGCCCTGGTCGGCTTCGGCCGGGTCGTCGAACGGCCGTGGGCGGTCGACGGCCTGCTCGGCGTACGGCCCGTGGTCACGGCCACCCTCTCGGCGGACCACCGGGCAACCGACGGCGCCACCGGAGCCCGCTACCTCACCGCCGTCGACCGCCTCTTGCAGGGCCCGGAGGAACTATGAAACACCCGGAGGAACGATGAAACGCGACGAAGCCCTGGCCATCGTCAAGGAGTCGCTGGCCGACGTCGTGCCGGACGCCGACGTCACCACCCTGGGCCCCAACGACACCTTCCGGGACGCGCTGGGAATCGACTCGCTCGACTTCCTGACCTTCCTCGAACTCCTCACCAAGCGCACCGGCGTCCGGATCGACGACGAGGACACCCCCTACCTCACCACGCTCGCGGACAGCACCAGGTTCCTGGTGAGCCATGCGCGGTGATCGGCCGTGACGTCGCCGGTCGGCAGGTCAACCACGGTCACGTCAACCACGCCGGGGCCCGAAGGCTCGGGCTGATCTGCACCGTTGGCCGCACGGAACACCGGCCGCAGGTGCGGTGCTGGCCAACTCCCAAGCCTGCCTGACCGTTTCAGGGCTGCGTCGGATTCAGGACTGCGTCGGGCCTGACGGTGAGCCTCGGAGGGTGGCCAGACGCCGCTGGTACTCCTCTTCGTCGATCTCGCCGCGCGCGTACCGCTCGCTCAGGATCTGTTCGGCACCGGACCCGTGGCCGGGGGTGCCGGGCGGGGGCGGGGTGCCCTGGTTGGGGTGTCCGCCGCTGTGTGAACGCTGGGCGAAGGCGCGGAAGATCAGAACGGCAACGATGATGATCAGCAGCCAGAACAGGATGTTGCCGACCAGCATCCACGGCCACATCCACCCGCCGCCGTTTCCGTACCAGTACATCATCACGGTTCACTTCCCAGGTCAGGGACGGCTTGGAGCAGGCGCCCGCGGTGCCTCCCCTTCATGCTCCCTCCCGGGCACACGGGCTGAAGAGGTCCGGACGGCCCCCGCCGGGTACCGGTGGGCCCGTATTTCGGGCGGGCACGCGAGGAGGGCGACGGAGGCAAGGGGGACCGAAGCTCGGCAGGAGCCGCCGAGTTCGTCATGGCACGAAGGGCGCCACATGACCACCGCACCCCGGGGGCAGCCCGTCAGCCGATCGGCACAGGCGTGTGGCGACGCCGCGGCCGGGTTCCGACCGGTCCCTACCCGTGGGCCGGACGGCCCTTCATCCGGGCGGCTCGTCCCATAACCCACCCCACTTCCCCTGTGACACGTTCAGCACAGGAAACCACGGATGTCGAGGAGACCGAAGGGCAGCGAGTCGGGCGCGACTTCGACGCGCCACGCGGACCGAACGCCGCCGAGAACCGCCCCGCGCCACGAGCCGAGGAGGACCCATGACCGATCCAATCGTCGTCGGAGTTGACGGCTCCGGACGCAGTCTGCGCGCCCTGACCTGGGCTGCCCACGAGGCCGCGCTGCACGGACATCCCCTGCGCATCGTCCACGTCCTGCCGTCGGAACACGATCAGGAGCTCACGGCGGAAGCACGCGCTTGGTGGGAGCACCAGCGCGACGAGGGCGTGGTGGACGAAGCCACCGCGATCGCCAAGGAGCTCCGCCCCGGACTGGACGTCACTTCGGATCTGCCGTCGGGGGCCCCGGCAGCGGTTCTCCTGTCGGAGTCCGAGCATGCGCACACCCTCGTGCTGGGTGCGAAGGGCACGGGCGGCTTCGCGAGCCTGTTGCTGGGCTCGGTCACCGTGCAGGTCGTCGGGCACACCGCCTGCCCGGTGGTCGTCGTCAACCATGTCACCGCGGGCCACCGTCGCATAGTCGTCGGGGCCGACGGTTCGGCACACTCCGAGGCCGCCCTCGCCTACGCCTTCCACGAGGCTTCGGTGCGCGACGTGCAACTGCGGGTAGTGCACGCCTCGGGTGCTCCGGCGCTCCCCGCGCAGGTCAGCACCGAACCCGAGAAGGCGGCCCAGGAGGCCGCGGAACGCAAGCGCATGCTGGAAGAGTGGCTGGCCCCGCTGCGGCGGGAACACCCCACGGTCGACGTGAGGGAGGACGTGGTCCGGGACACCCCGATCCTCGCCCTGGCCCGCGCTTCCGACCGGGCCGACCTGTTGATCGTCGGTTCCCGCGGCCGTGGCGGCTTCCACGGCCTGGCCATCGGCTCGGTCAGTCAAGCGCTGTTGCAGTACTCCCAGTGTCCCCTCGCCGTCGTCCGCCCCCGGCCGACCGAGGCCACCGCTTGACGGACGCCACATCTCACGTTCGGGAGCAGCCATCGGGGTTGTGCCGTTCCTGCGGCGGCCTCGTGCTGGGCATCGGCTCCGATCTGGTGTGGGTGGAACGCCGGCTGCGGGCCCGGAAGTTGGCGGATCGGGAACACACGGAACCGTTCGGTCGGCAGGTGTCGGCACGTGGCGAGAACCCTCGGAACGCCCAGTCCGGTCACAGCACGAAGGCGGCTCCCCTGGCCCCCGAGGGGGCGAAAGGAGCCGCCGTTCGCGGTGGGGACTCAGGAGTAGTAGATGACCATGCTGCCGGGGCCGTCAGCCTCGCAGTGGTCGATGGTGACGTGGTGCCCCACTGCCTTGTCCAACTCCTGCTGGGTCTGGGCGGTGTGACAGTCCGTCTGGTAGTTGCCCTGCGTTTCCATGGTCTGGAGGTCGGCAGCCTGGGCAGCTCCGGTGGCAACGCCGGACAGGGCCACGAGGCCAGCGGCGACGACTGCAGCGCGCTTGAACTTGCGCATGTCTTCTCTCCTTTGTGCAGGTGTCTTGCGTGCACGCTCGACGGCGTGCGGATCCACCCTCCGGGAGCGTGATGGCGGTAACCGCACCACTGGCCGGCCGCACGGCCGGTCGGGAATGCCACCCGGGGTGGACATGCTGGGTGTACCGAGGGTTCCCTCGGACACACAGCAGCCCATCACTGCGGTTGCCTCTGCCTCAAGGGAGCAAGATCTCTTGTTACAGAACTAAAACTGACCGTTTCGGAATGATGCGGTGGAGGAAACGGCGACCCAACTACCGCTGGTCGACCGGTTCCAGGCGAAATCCGGTCGACGCCGAAACGATCGCGGCGACTGTTCGCCATGAGCTCGCCCGGCGTTCGGCGACCACCCCTACGTCGGCGCCGCGGAGAAGAGCGGTCAACTCGTCGCGGCTGGCGGTCCCGTGACCGAGGGTCAGCAGTGGCACCGGGGCCATCAGGGCCTCGCCTCAGTAGCGGGTACCGATGCGGCGCCAGCGGCGTCCGCTGGTGCCGGGTTCGCTGGGGCGGGCGGTGGCGCGGGAGCGGTAGAGGACGAACGGGCGCCACAGATACCACAGGGGGACGCTCCAGGCGTGCACCAGCCGCGTGAAGGGCCACACGGCGAGGATGGCCCAGGCAGCGGTGGCATGGACGCGGTAGACGAGCGGGGCGTGGGAAATGGCGTCGACTTCGGGGCTGGCGGTGAACAGGCCGCGGAACCAGATGGCGACGCTCTGACGGTAATCGTGGCCGCTGCCAAGGAGGTTGACGCCCACGGTGGGGAGGGTGCCGAGGACGATGACGGTGATCAGCAGGGACAGGGCGAGCCAGTCGACGGGGCTGGTGGTGGCCCGCACCCGGGGGACGGCCGTGCGGCGGAAGGCGAGGACGAGCGCGCCGATGAGGACGGAGAGCGCGGCGACGGTGCCGCCGACGGCGGAGAACCAGCGGTAGGTCTGCTCGGGGACCCCGAGCCATCGGGTGAACGATGCGGGGACGAGGATGCCGGCGACATGGCCGGCGATGGCGGCGAAGGTGCCGTAGTGGAAGAGGGGGCTGCCCCACTTCAGCAGCCTGCTCTCCTGGAGTTGGGTGGAGCGACTGGTCCAGCCGAACTGGTCGTAGCGCCAACGCCAGACATGGCCGACGATGAAGATCGCGAGGGCGACGTAGGGCAGGATGACCCACCACCACAGGTCCCAGGAACTCACCGGCTCTCCCTCGGGTTCACGGAAACGGTCTCGGTCGGATGCGGGGCGTCGACGGCCGCTCGTGCGGTGCGGGGGACGCCAGCCCGGTCTGCTCCGGCGGGCCGAACGGCTCCAGGCCGACGTGCTCGCCCGGCGGTCCCTCCGTGGCCAGGCGGCGCCAGGTGTCGCGCTCACGGCGGCCTGGTTGGGGCAGCCGTGCGCAGAGCGTGTCGAGGACACCGGCGTACGGGGCGGAGTGCTCGTGGAGCGCCTGGCGGAGGAGTTCGAGTCCGGCCCGGCACTGGAGGAGGACGCGATGGCCGGGCTCGGGGGAAAGCGCGGCGAACTCCAGGACCAGCGGCAGGTAGTCCGGCAGTTCGGATGCGGGGAGCTCCTGACCGGCCTGCCGGTAGGTGTGTTTGAGGGTCAGCAGGGCCATGCCGCGGGCGCGGGTGTCGCCGTGCCGGTAGTAGGTCAGGTGCAGGGAGCGGCGGCGGGTGTGGTCGAAGGCGGCCACGTACCGTTGGGCCGCCTCGACGGGAGCCAGGCGGCGCACATGGTCGCAGGCGTTGGCGAGTCGGGTGCGGTCCGTCGGGTCGGCGACGGCGGGGAGTGCGAGGGCGACGTCGTCGAGGCTGGCGAGCATCGTCGCGTCCGGGTAGCGCAGCAGGATCGAGGCGATGCGGTGCACCAGCGGTGTGTCGGCCACCGTCCGAGGAGCGCGGCGGGGGATCACCGGCCGCTCCCGTCGCTGCCGAAGAGGCCGGGGGCCGGGCCGTTGCCGTTCCAACCGAGGAGGTTGAAACGCACGTTGCCGTCGCCGTCGCGGAACTGGCCGCCGCCCGGCGCGGCGGGCGCCGTAGGGTCGGCCGCGTCGCCGGGGAACCCCACCGGGCAGTGCTGGGCCATCAGGGCGCCGGAATCCTCGGCGTGCGCCTTGGGGATGACGTAGCGGTCGTCGTACTTGGAGATCGCCAGCAACTGGTACAGGTCCTCGATGTCCGCGGCGTCCGCGCCGACCGCGGCGAGCAGTTCCCCGTCGGGCGGGTCGCCCAACTGCCTGGCGCGCATGTGGGCACGCATCGCGGTCAGTTTGCGCAGCACGCCCTCGACGACGCCGGTGTCCCCGGCGGTGAAGAGGTTGGCCAGGTACTCCACGGGGATGCGCAGGGCCTCGATGGCGGCGAAGACGCGGTCGGGGTCGTCGTCGTGGTAGCCGGTGGCGTGCACCGCGTCCGTCACCGGGGACAGCGGCGGCACGTACCAGACCATGGGCAGGGTGCGGTACTCCGGGTGCAGCGGCAACGCCACCCGGTGCCTCTTCACCAACGCGTACACCGGGGACCGTCGGGCGGCCTGCAGCCAGTCGTCGGCGATCCCGTCGCGTTCCGCCGCCGCCCGCACCTCGGGGTCGTCGGGGTCCAGGAAGAGCGACAACTGCGCCTCGTACAGGGCCTTTTCGTCCTTCACCGAGGCGGCCCGGCGGACGGCGTCCGCGTCGTAGAGCAGCACGCCAAGGTGGCGCAGGCGACCCACGCAGGTCTCGGAGCAGATGGTGGGCGCTCCGGCCTCGATCCGTGGATAGCAGAAGGTGCACTTCTCGGCCTTGCCGGTGCGGTGGTTGAAGTACACCTTCTTGTACGGGCATCCCGACACGCAGAACCGCCAGCCGCGGCAGCGGTCCTGATCGACCAGGACGATGCCGTCCTCCTCCCGCTTGTACATCGCCCCCGACGGACAGGAGGCGACGCAGGAGGGGTTGAGACAGTGCTCGCAGATCCGCGGCAGGTAGAACATGAACGCGCGCTCGAACTCCAACCGCACCCGCTCCGACAGCCCCGCGAGGTTCGGGTCGTCGGCCGCGCACTCGGGCCCGCCGGCCAGGGCGTCGTTCCAGTTCGGGCCGTACGCCACAGACGTGTCCCGGCCGGTGAGTTGGGACTTGGGGCGGGCCGTGGGGAAGCCCTCGGACATCAACGGGGCACTGGTCAGCTGCTGGTAGTCGTAGGCCCACGGCTCGTAGAAGTCGTCCAGGGAGGGCAGTTCGGGGTTGTAGAACAGCGTCGCCAGTTTGCGCAGCCGTCCGCCCGCCTTCAGCTTCAGGGCGCCGCGACGGTTCAGGGTCCAACCGCCCTTCCACTTCTCCTGGTCCTCGTGACGGCGCGGGTATCCGGCGCCGGGCTTGGTCTCCACGTTGTTGAACCAGGCGTATTCGGCTCCGGGCCGGTTGGTCCACGTCTGCTTGCAGGTGACCGAGCAGGTGTGGCAGCCGATGCACTTGTCGAGGTTCATCACCATGGCGACCTGGGCCATGACGCGTCCGATGGTGCCCTTGCCGCGCGGCATCAGTAACGCACCTCCTGGCTGCGGCGGCGGACGACGGTGATCTCGTCGCGCTGGTTGCCGGTCGGGCCGATGTAGTTGAAGGCGTAGGACAACTGGGCGTAGCCGCCGATCAGATGGGTGGGCTTGATCAACAGCCGGGTCAACGAGTTGTCGCCGCCGCCCTGGAGACCGGACGTCTCCGTCTTCGGCACGTTCAGATGCCGGTCCACGGTGTGGTAGAGGAACACCGTGCCCCGCGGCATGCGGTGGCTGACCACCGCGCGACAGGCGACCACACCGTTGCGGTTGTACGCCTCGACCCAGTCGTTGTCCGCGACGCCGATGGCCTGTGCGTCCTGGGGGCTCATCCAGAGCACCGGGCCGCCGCGGAAGAGCGTGAGCATGTGCAGGTTCTCCTGGAACTCGGAGTGGATCGACCACTTCGAGTGCGGGGTCAGGTACCGCACCACGAGCTCTGGGCGGCCGTCCGGCGAGCGGGTCGGGTCGCCGAAGTGCGCCAACATGTTCAACGGCGGCCGGTAGACGGGGAGTTGTTCGCCGAACTCGGCCAGCCAGTCGTGGTCGAGGTAGAAGTGCTGGCGGCCGGTGAGGGTGTGCCAGGGCTTGCGGCGCTCGACGTTGAGGGTGAACGGGGAGTAGCGGCGGCCGCCCGACTCGGTGCCGGACCACTCCGCCGAGGTGATCACCGCCTGGGGCCGGGTGCGGGTGTCCTCGAAGGTGATCCGGTCGCCGGCGCGCTCCTCCGCCAGATCGGCCAGGTCCACGCCGGTGCGCGTCTCCAGAGCGCGCAGGGAGGCGACCGCCAGGCGGCCGTTGGTGGTGCCGGACAGTGCCAGGATCGCCTCGCAGAACTGGTCGTCGCGGGCGATGGACGGCCGGCCGTCGGCGACGCCGCCGCGCACGGTGCCGTTGCTGCGCCGCAGCAGGCCGATCTCCCGGTCGGGCTTCCATGTGACGCCCTTGGTGGTGGTGCCGAGGGTGTCCAGCAACGGCCCGATCGCGGCCATCTTCTCGGCCACCGCCGCGTAGTCGCGCTCCACCACGATCAGCTTCGGCATGGTCTTGCCCGGCACGGGCTCGCACTCACCGGCCTTCCAGTCCCGCACCCTGCCGTGCGGCTGGGCTAGTTCGTCGGGGGTGTCGTGCGCGAGCGGCGCCGCGATCACGTCCCGGCGCACTCCCAGGTGAGCCGCCGCCAGCTTCGAGAACTCGGCGGCGATGGCGTGGAAGACATCGAAGTCGGTGCGGGCCTGCCAGGGCGGGGCGATCGCGGGCTGGAACGCGTGCACGAAGGGGTGCAGGTCGGTGGAGGACAGGTCGTACTTCTCGTACCAGGTGGCGGCGGGCAGCACCACGTCGGAGAACAGGCAGGTGCTCGTCATCCGGAAGTCGACCGCCACCGAGAGGTCGAGCTTGCCGACCGGCGCCGGATCGCGCCAGGTCACCTCGCGCGGGCGCAGCGCGGGCGGGGTCTCGACCGCGGTGACCGCGTCGTCCGTTCCGAGCAGATGCCGCAGCAGGTACTCGTGGCCCTTCATCGAGGAGGCGAACAGGTTGGCCCGCCAAACGGTCAGCACCCGGGGGAAGTTGGCCGGGTCGTCCGGGTCCTCGGCGGCGAACCGCAGCCGGCCGCTCTTCAGCTCGTCGACGACGTGTTCTGGCACCTCCTTGCCGGCCTTCCGCGCTTCGTCGCACAGGTCCAACGGGTTGCGGTTGAACGCCGGATGGGAGGGCATCCAACCGAGCCGGGCGGCTAGCGCGTTGCAGTCCGGCATGGTCCGCCCCGCCAACTGCCCCTCGCCCAGCGGGCTGGCCAGCGCGTCGGCGGAGAACGCCTCGTAGCGCCACTGATCGGTGGCCAGCCAGAACAACGGGGTGCCCACCATGTGCCGGGTCGGGCGCTGCCAGTCCAGGCCGAAGGCGAGATGGAACCAGCCGGTCAGCGGCCGCACCTTCTCCTGCCCGACGTAGTGCGCCCAACCGCCGCCGTTGACGCCCTGGCTGCCAGTGATCATCAGCAGCGAGAGGAAGGCGCGGTAGATCTGGTCGGAGTGGAACCAGTGGTTGGTCCCCGCCCCCATCGCAATCATCGAACGGCCGCCGGTGCGCTCGGCGTTGCGCGCGAACTCCCGGGCCACTCGGGCGACGGCCTTCGCCGGCACCGAAGTGATCGGCTCCTGCCAGGCAGGGGTGTACAGCGCGGACGCGTCGTCGTATCCCGACGGCCACCCACCGGGCAGCCCGTCGCGGGCCACTCCGTACTGTGCGAGCACCAGGTCGAAGACGGTGGTCACCAGGTGCCCGCCGACCCGCACGGCCGGTACACCGCGCCGCAGCACACCGCCCGAATCGCCGGTACCGGTGTCGAACCGGGGCAGGTCCACCGCCGTCGCCTCGGCGTCGGAACGCCCGTACAGGGTCAACAGCGGGTCGGCGCCGTCCAGTTGCAGATTCCACCGGCCCCTCCCCGACTCCGTCCAGCGGAAACCCAGCGACCCGTTCGGCACCGCGGGCTCCCCGGTGCGCGCGTCCAGCAGCACCGTCTTGAAGTCCGCGCCGTCCTCCGCGGTCCCGGACAGGTCGGCGGCGGTGAGGAACTTGTCCGCTACGTACGCACCGTCGCGTGCCCGGAGCCGGACCAGGAACGGCAGGTCGGTGTAGGTCTTCGCGTACTCGGCGAACCGGGGCACCTGCCGGTCGCGGTAGAACTCGGTCAGGATCACGTGTCCCATGGCCAGCGCCAGCGCCCCGTCGGTGCCGGGAGCCGCCGCCAGCCAGTCGTCGGCGAACTTGGTGTGGTCGCCGTAGTCCGGCGAGACCACCACGACCTTCTGGCCGCGGTAGCGGGCCTCGGTCATGAAGTGCGCGTCCGGCGTGCGCGTCAACGGCAGATTGGTGCCCCAGACGATCAGATAGCCGGCGTTCCACCAGTCACCGGACTCCGGCACGTCCGTCTGGTCGCCGAAGACCTGCGGCGAGGCCATCGGCAGGTCGGCGTACCAGTCGTAGAACGAGGAGATGGTCCCGCCGATCATCGACAGGAACCTGGTCCCGGCGGCGTACGAGGCCATGGACATCGCCGGGATCGGGGAGAACCCGACGATGCGGTCCGGGCCGTACCGCTTGACGGTGTGCACATAGGCCGCCGCGACCAGTTCGGTCACCTCGGGCCAGGAGCAGCGCACGAACCCTCCCTTGCCGCGCGCTCGCTTGTACATCGACGCGCGCTCGGGGGCGCGGGTCAGCCACTCCCACGCCTGAACCGGATCCGCGGTGCGTTCCTTGGCCTGTCGCCACAGCTCAAGCAGCGGGGCGCGCACGTACGGGTAGCGGATCCGGGTGGGCGAGTAGGTGTACCAGGAGAACGACGCGCCGCGCGGGCACCCCCGTGGCTCGTACTCCGGGGAGTTCGGCCCCACCGAGGGGTAGTCGGTGGCCTGCGTCTCCCAGGTGATGAGCCCGTCCTTGACGAAGACCTTCCACGAGCAGGATCCGGTGCAGTTCACCCCGTGCGTGGAGCGCACCTCCCGGTCGTGCCGCCACCGCTCTCGGTAGAACTCCTCCGCCGCCCGCCCACCCTCGCGGTACAGCGCGCGCCGGTCCGGTGACTGCTCGCCGGGGAAGAAGTACTGTGCCGAACGCATCAGCCGCTCGCACGCCTCAGCCACGCGGTCGGTGCTCACGCTCTTCGCCTCCTGCGCCGCGCTAAGGGGCGGGTGCCGACGGCGGTGCGCGCTGGCCCACGGGAGAGAGCCGACCGACGCGGTGCCCCCAACGGGCCGGGAGGGCGAGCGGCAGGTCGACGGTCACAAGCACGCGGACCGGGCGGCGTGCCCAACGCGACTGGCATCCTTGGGGGTTGGGAGGTAGCGAGCCGGTTCGCCGTCATCTCACCACCTCTTCACAGCTGCCGAAGGAGGACGAGCCGACCGTCTGCCTGTGCTCGCGGGTACGGCCTCCGCGCTCGGGCCGAACGACCACCGCCAGTCTCGGTACGCCTCACCGGAGCTGCAAGCCGCCAATCGCGCGATACCGCCGACGCGGCCCTGGTTCCGGTGTCCCCACGGCGCCGCGGACGGCACTGGGGCGTACCCGGCGGCTCATCCCCGCGGTACGACCGCGACCGGACAGCCCGAGTGGTGGAGCAGGGCGAGCACGACCGGTCCAAGGGGCATCGGAGAGCGGTGCGGTTGGCGGCCGATGACCAGCAACCCGGCCCGCGCGCAGGCACTCAACAGCACGGGCACCGTCCGCCCCTCAAGCGCCCGCTCGGCCACCTGAACGTCCGGGAACTTCTCCCGCCAACGAGCCAGGCCCGCGCAGAGCAGTTCACGCTCGTCCGCCGCCCTCGTGGCATCCGCCCCGTAATCGGCGGCGGGCACGTCCAACCCACCCATGACCGTGCCAGGCGCCCAGGCATGGACGACGCTCAGGCCGACGCGGTGGGCCGCGGCCGCGGTGAACGCGTAGTCCAGCACTGCGTCGTCGGCGTCCGGTTCCTGCACCCCGACGACGACCTGCGGGGCGGGGCCCGAGGAGCACTCGTCCCCGCGCACGATGACCACCGGGCACTGCGCGCGGCCGAGAATCCGCAGGCTCACCGCCCCCAGGAGGAAGCCCGCCAGCGCGTCGTGCCCTCGGGAGCCGAGCACCAGGAGCGAGGCCGTCCCGCTGCGTTCGGCCAGCACGTCGGCCGCGTCCCGGTCGACCAGCTCGGTCACCGCGCGCATTCCGGGCCGCAGTTGCTCGACCACCGCTTGGGCACGCGCCAGCACCTCGGTCCCGTGGCTGCGCCGCTCGGCTTCGGTTCGTGCGAGCGGGACCGGCCAGTGCGTCGAGGACCAGGAGTGCAGGAGTTGGAGGGGCAACCCCCGGGCGGCAGCTGCCTCGACGCCCCAGCACACGGCCGGCACGCTGTTGCCGGTGCCGTCCAGCCCGACGAGGACCGGGCCGTCCATGTCACACCACCTCCAGGGGCTCGTTCGCCGGCGTGCTCCGGCGCGGGCTCGGGTCGCCCCGGTCCGCTCCGCCCGCCCCGGCGGCCCGGTGCCCGGAGGGGAACGCCGGCGAAGGGGTCGTCGCCCGTCGGGTCTCGTCCTCGACGAACCGGCTCAGCGCGCGGGCGCTTTCGAGGAACTGCGCGGGGAAGACGATGGTCGAGTTCTTCTCCGCGGCGATCTCGGAAAGGATCTGGAGGTTGCGCAGTTGCAGGGCGACGGGGTGGGCGCTGATGACGTCGGCGGCCTCGGCGAGCCGGTCGGCGCTGAGCGCCTCCCCCTCGGCCGCGATGATCTTGGCGCGCTTCTCCCGCTCGGCCTCGGCCTGCCGGGCCATGGCCCGCTGCATCGCGGGCGGCAGCTCGATGTCCTTCAGCTCCACCAACAGCACGTAGACCCCCCAGCGTTGGGTCAAGCCGTCGAGGATTTCCTTGATCTGGGTGTTGAGCGTCTCGGTGTCGGTGAGGACCTGGTCGAGGAGGGAGCGGCCGACGACGTTGCGCACGGTGGTCTGGGCGATCTGGCCCATGGCCGCCGACACGTCCTCGATCTCCACGATGGACTTCACGGGGTCGACCCGGCGGAAGTAGGCGACGGCCGCCACGCCGATGGAGACGTTGTCCCGGGTGATGACCTGTTGGGACGGGATCGGCATCGTCACGGTCCGCAGCGTGACCTTCCACATCCGGTCCACGAGGGGGACCATGAAGCGGATGCCCGGCTCCCGCACGTTGTGCAACCTCCCGAAGCGGAACACCACTCCGCGCTGGTACTGACGCACGATCGCGACGCCGAGGTTCGCCATGGCGTCCACCTCCTTGCGGTGCTGCCCTCCACGCTGCAACGCCCACGGTCGCGCCCGCTTGGGTCCTCCGGGCCACTCGCCGGGACCGACCGGTTCCCCGCGCGCTGCGACGGCCGTGCCCGCGTCTCCGCCGCCCTCAGACGGCGTGCCTCGGCGGCTGCGGCACGGCAATGACGGGGCACTGTGCGTAGGGCAGCACGCCCTGGCTGACGGAGCCCAGCAGCATGCCGGTGAAACCGCCCCGCCCCCGGGTCCCCACCACCAGGCACAGGGCGTGGGCCGATGCCTTGGTGAGCGCTTCCACCGGGTGACCGACGACGACCTCGTGGTGCACTTCGACACTGGGGTAAGTCGCCGTGCGGCCGGCCACGGTCTCGGACAGCAGGCTGCGGCACTCCTGTTCCTCGGTCGGGTCGTCCCGCTCGCCGAACCGCCGCGGACGCCGCACGTACAGGGCCCGCAGAACGGCGTCGTGCGCGGCGGCGTGCTCGAAGGCGACGTCGACGGCGGCCGCTGAGTGCGCGCTGCCGTCGACCCCGACGACGACGTACCGGGGGTCCTGGGTGACGTGTTCCGGTTCGGGGACCACAACCACGGGGCAGTGGGCGTGCGCCATCACGGGCAGGGCGACGGAGGCCGGGCTGAACGCCTCCGCGAACCGGCCCAGGTGCCGGGAGCCCAGCACCAACGCGACGGCGTCCAGTGCCTGTTGCCGCAGGACCCACTCCGGTCTGCCCTCGGCCAACACTGCGGAGAGCTCCACCCGCGGCTGCCGCTCCTCGACGAACGCCACCGCGCGCCGGAGAACGTGCTCGCCGGCTTCGTGCAGCGCCTGGTTCCACTCCTCCCACGACGGCCGCACCCGCAGGTCGCGGTACCCACTGGTCGGCACCCCTTCGGCATGCACCACGCACAGCGGCACCCGGCGGCGCGCCGCCTCGTCCGCCGCCCAGGCCAGCGCCATCCGCTGAGCGGGGTCAGCCGCCACGCCCACCACGATCGCTCGACGCGCATCCGTTGCAGCCATCATCGTCGTCTCCCGGTCGCACTCGCCGATGTCCCTCCGCCCGGCCCGGCGCTCTCGGCACAATCCCCGAACACCCCGCCGTTTCGGGGGACTTCGACGTCATGAGACGTCGGCCAGTCGCGTCGCCCCGTGCTTGTCGCCGCCTCGCGGATGCCCTTCCAGGAGGCGTCCGGTCACCAGCTCGGGAGCGATCCGGATGAACGCGTCCTGTACCACCGTCACCCACGAGCGGAGCCCGACCGCGCGCAGCCGCTCCTGCTCCTTCGGATCGGTGACCAACGCGGCCCGCCCGATCACGCTCACGCTCCACCCCGACCGCGCGGCCTCGTCGAACCAGTCCGCCTCGAACGCCACGACGGCACCGTCGACGGCATGCGCCAGGCGCGACAGGGCGGACGTCCGCAACACCACGGCATGGTCCTGGTCCAGGGAGAAGTTGACCGGCAGGACCGCGGGCAACGCCTCGTGCGTGTACACGATGCGCCCGATGGGCACCAGCGCCAGGCGTCGCAGGCACTCCTGCCGGTCCAGTTGCCGCAAGCCGTTCTGCCGCTCCATGCCCGCATCGTCCGCACCGTGTGCGGACCTGGCATAGGGCCGGTGGTCCCCGGACAGAGGGCAGATCGGGTCCCTTCGGGTCGGACGACTCCGTCGGCTGCCCCGCCCTGGAAGCCGAGGACGACGGCCTCCTGCCTGCGGATGCACAGGTCCCACCCCGAACCGTCTACGTTCCGCGCGTCTTCTCCCGGACGACCACGACCGGGCACGGCGCGTGCTGCGTGCAGTGCTGGCTGACCGAACCCAGAAGAGCGCCTGCGAACCCTCCGTGGCCACGGCTGCCGACCACCAACAGGTCGGCGTCCCTGGCCTGGTCCAGCAACACGGCGACGGGAGTCCCGTACGCCAGGCCGCCGCAAACCCGGGCCATCTGCTCCGGCGGTACGACGTCCTTGATGGTCTGGTCGAGGGTCTGGCCGGCCGCGTTCTTCACGTCGGCGGCGAGTTCCCGCGGTGCGTCGATCCAGCCGATCGAGCCGTACAGCGGCGGGTACTCCCACGCCGTCACCGGACACACGGTGCTGTCCGTGAGCTCGGCCTGGCGCACCGCCCAACGCAGCGCCTCCTTCGAGGAATCCGAGCCGTCGACACCCACGACGATGCGGTCCTTCCCCTTCCCCTTTGCCTTCCCCTTCCCCTTGTCCGCCGGCTCTCCACTCATGACGACCTCCGCGATCCGCCTCCCGACGGGAACGGCGCCGCTCCCGCGGGCCTGCTCTTACGTCAGGGTCCGGCCGACGGGCAGCACGGGGCATGGGGCCACCGGGCCGCATCGTCGGGACCACCCGGCCTCGGAACGGCCGTTCGGCCTCTGTGCTGGATGCGGCGAGGGGCGGAGGATCGGACCGATCGGACCGTGTGGAGGCCGGGTCCGGGGCCGTCGCAGATGACGGCGCTCCGGTTCCGGTGAACGTGGTGATGAGCGGTGAGCGATATGCGTGCGCCATTGGTCGTCGGTGTCAACGGCTCGGACGACGCCTTGTGCGCGGTGGACTGGGCCGCCGACGAGGCCGCTCTGCGCGGCTGCCCGGTGCAACTCCTGCACGCGTCGCAGTGGGAACAGTACGGCGACGCGGAGATGTCCGGCGGACCGGACCCGCGGCTGAGGCGGGATGCCGCGGCGCGGGGCCTGGTCGCCGTTGCCGAGGCGCGGGTCGCGTCGCGCCGGCCGGAGGTTGCCGTGTCGGCCGTGGTTCAGGACGAGGACCCCGTCTATGCGCTGGTCGACGCGAGCGACCGCGCCGCGATGGTGGTGGTCGGCAGCCGGGGACACGGCCTGTCCGGCGTCGTGGCGGGGGCGGTGAGCCTGACCCTGGCGGCGCGGGCACACTGCCCGGTGGTCGTGGTGCGGCCCGGCGGTGGCGCCGGCAGCGCGGGCGGGCGGTGGGTCCTGCTCGGGCTCGGGGCGCCGGACCGGACGCCGGCAGCGGCCGAATTCGCCTTCGTGGAGGCGGCGTTGCGCGGCTGTGGCGTCACCGTCGTGCACGCCCGGCCGGGCCGCCACGGCGAGCATCTCGCCCCCGGGGGCGGCCTGTCCGTCGGGCTCCCACCCCTGCGTCGGCAGATGACCGAGGAGCGGCTGGCGGAAGGGCTGGACGGTGCCGTTGCGCGGTGCGTTACGCGTCATCCCGGCGTGCCGGTGCGCCGGTTGGTCGTTGCGGGCCGCGCGCATCCGACGCTCCTTCGGGCTGCGGAAGGGGCGGAGCTGCTGGTGCTCGGGGCGCGCCGACGTGCCGATCCGCTCGGCCCACAGCTGGGGCCGGTCAACCGCGCGATGCTGCACCACGCACCATGCACCGTCGCGATCGTCCCCGTGCAGCCGAGCGGTGGGTGAGGGGCGGTGGGCCCAAGCGCCTGGGCGGCCGTCGTCGGCCGTACGCGCGTCCCGGTGCCGGCCCCCGGCCCGGACGCTCGCTGATGTGAACGCCGGAGGGTCCGTACGGCCCTCCGCACTGCCCCATCCGGGCCTTGGTACCGGGCACCGCATCGCCGACGATGGCATGTACGCGGAATGGTCCTCCGCGGCCGGGGCGGTCGCCCCCCGGGGCGGCCGCCCCGGTCTGCCGGGCGGCCGCGAGTCGCCTGTGGGCGGTCGATGCGATGCGGGGAGTTCCGGGGACGGCCCGGCAGTGGACCGTCCGGCCCTGGCGATCGGTGGGAGACCGTGCTGGTGTGGAGCCCCGGCGGCCTGCGGGCCGTCTCAGGCACGAGCTCGACGCCGGAGTCTCCAAGAGGGCCCGGCGGGACGGGATGGTTGCCGTGGAAGGCACCGACGACCGGGCAGCGGCAGGGCAGGCGCCGCGAGCGGTGGACGCCCGGCGGCCGCTGGATCGGTGGTTGCTGGTCGCGACGGTGGCCGCCCTGGTGGCCGGTGGTGTCACGCGGCTGGCCGGCCTGTCCGGGCTCGCCGACGCCTGCTGGGCGGTCGGCACGCTGATCGGCGTCGTGCCGGCCGTCGGCTGGGTCGTCAAGGCCCTGCGGAGGGGGCGGTTGGGGGTCGATCTGGTCGCGGTGCTGGCCCTCGCCGGCACCCTGGTCGTCGGTGAGTACCTCGCCGGGGCCTTGATCGCGGTGATGTTGGCGACCGGTCGGGCCCTGGAGGCCGCCGCGAGTCGTCGGGCCTACCGCGATCTGCGGGCCCTGCTGGAGCGTGCCCCGCGCTCGGCCCGTCGCCGACGGGGCGCGGAGGTCGCCACCGTGGACGTGACGGAGGTCGCCGTCGACGATGTGCTCGTGGTCGGCCCCGGTGAGGTGGTGCCGGTGGACGGCACGGTCACGGCGGGCACGGCGGTGCTGGACGAGTCGGCGCTCACCGGGGAGCCGGCGCAGGTGGAGCGGCGGACCGGCGAGGGCGTGCGCAGCGGCGTGCTGAACGCGGGCGGCGTCTTCGAGGTGACGGCGGGCGCGACGGCGCGGGACAGCACGTACGCGGAGGTCGTCCGGCTGGCTCGGGAAGCGGGGGCCGAGAAGGCGCCGGCGGTGCGGCTCGCCGAGCGGTACGCCGCGTGGTTCCTGCCGCTGGCGCTCGGACTGGCCGGCGGCGCCTGGGCGTTGAGCGGGGAGGCCGTGCGGGCGGTGGCCGTGCTGGTCGTGGCGACGCCGTGCCCGCTGCTGCTGGCGGTGCCGGTGGCCGTCGTCTCCGGGATGTCGCGGGCGGCCCGGCGGGGCGTGGTGGTGCGGGACGGGCGGGCGTTGGAGAGCCTGGGCCGGGCCCGCACCCTGGTGCTCGACAAGACCGGGACGCTCACGGCGGGTCGGCCACGGGTGCTGGAGGTGGCGGCGGTGCCCGGCGGTCCCTCCCCCACCGAGGTCCTGCGGCTGGCCGCCTCGGTCGATCAGGTCTCGGTGCACGTCCTGGCCGAGGCGGTGACCCGGGAGGCCCGCGACCGCGATCTGGCCCTCTCGCTGCCCCTCGATGTCGTCGAGGAACCGGGGCGCGGCGCCACCGGTACCGTCGACGGGCGCCGGATCGCCGTCGGGAAGACCGATCTGCCTACGGCCGAACTGCCGGCCTGGGCCCGGGGGGTGGAGAACCGGGCGCTGCTCGACGGGGCGGCGGTCGCCTGGGTCACCGTGGACGGCGCGCTCACCGGCGCCGTACTGCTCCATGACCCGCTGCGTCGCGAGGCCCCGCACACCGTGCGGCGGCTGCGGGCGGCGGGCCTGACGCGGCTGCTGCTGCTCACCGGGGACCGCCCGGAGCCGGCCCGTCAGGTCGGGACGGTCCTGGGGCTGGACGACGTCGCCGCCGGGCAACTGCCCGCCGACAAGGTCCGGGCCGTGCGGGACGAGTGCGAGCGCGCCGTCACCGTGATGGTCGGCGACGGCCTCAACGACGCCCCGGCCCTGGCCGCCGCCGACATCGGGGTCGCCATGGGAGCGCGCGGTGCCACCTCGGCATCCGTGGCCGCCGACATCGTGCTCACCACCGACCGGGTCGCCCGGCTCGCCGACGCGATGGACCTCGCCGTGCGGGCCCGCCGGATCGCGGTGCAGAGCGCGGCGGGCGGCATGGTGATGTCGCTGCTGGCGATGGCGGCGGCGCTGCTGGGGCTGCTGCCACCGGCTCCCGGTGCGCTGCTGCAAGAGGGCATCGACGTGGCCGCCATCCTCAACGCGCTCCGCGTCCTGCTGCCGGCCCGCGGCACCGGCGGGCCGCCCCTCGAACCGGCGGCCGAGCGCCTGATCCACCGCTTCGCCGCCGAACACGAGGAACTACGCGGCGTCTTGGACGCCATCCGGGACGCGGCGAACCTGCTCTCCGCCGACCCAGGCCCGGCTGCCCTGGCGGCCGTGCGCCGCGTCGACCGCCTGCTGACCGAGCGGCTGCTCCCCCACGAGTACGCCGAGGAGCACCAGCTCTACCCCGCGCTCAACTCCCAACTCGGCGGCCCGGACGCCACGGAGACCATGAGCCGCGCGCACGCCGAGATCGAACGCCTCGCCCGCCGCATCGCCTCGCACCTCGCCGTGGCCGACTCCGCAGGCACCCTGCTGCCGGAGCAACTCGACGATCTGCGGGCGTCGTTGTACGGCCTCCACACCGTCCTGCGGCTGCACTTCAGCCAGGAGGAGGAGAGCTACTTCTCGCTCTCCTCCTGACGTTTGCAGGGCGTTCGTCCTGACGTTCGCAGGGTTCGATCCCGGTCCGTCAGGCGGTGGCGGCCCGGGCCCTCACGGGGTCACGAGGTGATCGTCAGCACCTCGTCCAGCGGTCGGCGCGGAGTGCTCGGGCCCTGGGGTCCGTAGCCCAGGCGCAGGATCATGTGGACGTAGCCGGGGCCGGAGAGCGGGTCGCGCAGCAACCAGCGCAGGTCGGGCCATTCGACGGCTTGCGAGGCGAAGGAGCTGGCC
Source organism: Streptomyces sp. NPDC057743 (assembly GCF_042798755.1). Lineage (NCBI taxonomy): Bacteria > Bacillati > Actinomycetota > Actinomycetes > Kitasatosporales > Streptomycetaceae > Streptomyces > Streptomyces sp. NPDC057743. The sequence goes on along the minus strand of NZ_JBHVJX010000055.1, from coordinate 8,191 downwards.
AGGCCCTCGCGGGTGGCGAGGAGGAGGACGCGCTGCAGTGCCTGGCCGGCGCGCAGCCAGTCGGCGGCGCTGTCGCCGGTCGTGCTGAGGGAGGCCAGTTGCGGGCGCTGCTCGAAGTCGGCGTAGGGGCGGCCGGCGACGTGGTGGCGGCTGGCGAAGTTCCTGATGGGGGCCCGGCCGCCGCACTTGACGGGTCCGAAGGCGTAGTCCGGTATCCCGTCGACGGGAGACTGAGCGGAGGCGTCGCGGGTCCAGCCGCGTTGTTCGGCCTCCCGACGCTCGTCCATGCGGTCGTAGCCCTCGGCGTGCAGGAGGAGGTCGAGGACCGCCTCGCGGTGCGGGGTGGTCAGGAACGCGAGCCGGGCCCCTTCCCTGGCCGCGGCCTCGACGAGTGCCGCACGGATGCTGTCGGGGATGCGTCGCTCGGCGAAGGGGTAGCGGCTGGTGTGCCGTTCGTGGATCGCGGAGTGGAGCGCGGAGAGGGACACCTCCAGGGGTTCGCGGGGAACGTCGAGCCGGACGGTGGCCAGCACCGTGGGGGTGCGCGGGTCGGGTAGCAGGGTGGTGACGGCGCGGTGGTCGGCGTGTGCCGCGGCTGACCGCAGGTTCAGCAGCGCCGCGCCACAACCGAGGTGGAGTCCACGGGTGGTGGGGTCGGCCAGCGGCATGGCCCGGTCGAGGTCCGCGGAGAGAGTGACGGTGCGCCGCGCGCGGGAGTAGGTGAAGTGCCACGGCTGGGCGTTGTGCATGGACGGCGCGGCGGTGGCGTCGGCGACCAGTGCCCCGACGGCCTTGTCGTCGAGTGCGGTGGGGGTGAGCACCGGGCCTCCCGGTCTTATCGGGCCGTGCCGTTGCCGGGCACGGACGGGTGGCAGGGGCAGGGGCGTCTTCAGCGTCGCCAAGCGCCGCCGGCGGCATCAGGGGCCATAGGGCCCTGGGCGGGGTCCGGTCGGCCTCCCGGGGACGCCCGGCCGGGGGAAGGGGCCAAGTGGCTCATGTCCGACCGTTCACCGGCCCGGCCACGCTTGGGGTAGGCCGCACCGCTGGCCGCACCGGCGGAAGGAGACGGAGATGGAGCACCGGACGATAGGTGAGCTGATGACCCGGAAGGTCGTGAGCGTGCGGATCGACACCCCGTTCAAGGAGATCGCGCAGACCCTCGCCGACAACGCGGTGAGCGCGGTGCCCGTGCTCGACTCTCTCGGTCGGCCGGCCGGCGTCGTGTCGGAGGCGGATCTGCTGCGCAAGGCGGCCGACCGCACCGACCTGTCCGGGCGGACACCGCTGCCGCACCTGGAAGCGTGGGAACGGGCCCGGGCGGAAGGGTGTACCGCAGGGGAGTTGATGTCGGCTCCGGCGGTCTGCGCCCATCCGGAATGGACGGTGGTGGAAGCGGCGCGCCTGATGGAGGTGCAGCAGCTCAAGCGCCTTCCCGTGGTCGACGAGACGGACGCCCTGCTGGGCATCGTCAGCCGCGCCGACCTGCTGCGGGTCTTCCTGCGCAAGGACCGGGCGATCCGGGAGGAGATCACGCGCGAGGTCATCGGGCGCACGGCGCGCCTCGGTGCGTCGGGCGTGACCGTGGACGTCGAGCGGGGTCAGGTGGCCCTCCACGGCTCGGTGACGGACCTGCTGCTGATTCCCGTGCTGGTGCGGATGTGCGAGAGCGTCGACGGGGTGGTGTCGGTGTCCGAAGACCTGAAGTCGGCTCAGGCCACCGGCGACCAGGCGCGCGGGGCCGACGAAGAACCGTCCCAGGAAAGCCGGTCGCCGTCATGAAGAACCTCATCACCGTGGGCGTGGACGGCACGCCCCAGGCCCTGGCTGCGGCCCAGTGGGCGGCCCAGGAGGCCAAGCTGCGGCAGTGCCGACTGCGGCTGCTGACGGCCTGGGAACCCCTTACCACGAAGCCGCGGGGCGCACCGTGGAAGCCGGAGATGCCGCACTGGCCGGACCTGATCAGCGAGCAGGCCAGGACCGCGGCCGAGGCGGTGGCCCCAGGAGTACCCATCGAGCTGGCTCTCGTGCGCGAGCGGCCGTTGCGGGCCCTGGTGGCGGCCGCCGAGGAGACAGACCTGCTGGCCCTGGGGTCGCGGGGGCTCGGGCCGGTGGCGCGCTTCGCACTGGGCGAGATCGGCCTCGCCCTGATCCCGCGGGTCGCGGTCCCGGTCGTCCTGGTGCGGTCCCAACAGGACCGCCAACCGGCCGAAGGCAGCGACGACATCGCGGTCGGCGTCAGTCTGCACGCCCCCTCCGAAGGGCTGCTGTCCTTCGCCTTCGAGACCGCGGCCCGGCGTGCCGTGCCGCTCCGCGCCGTGCACGGCAGGAACCTGCCGCCGTTCGCCTACGACCCGGCCGGCGTCGCCGAGCGGGCCAGCGCGGAGGAGGCGGCCAGGGTCGCCCAAGACGAGCTGTCCGAGGCGCTGCGCCCGTGGCGGGAGAAGTTCCGGGACGTGCGGGTCACGGAGCAGGTGGTACTGGAGAGCCCGGCACAGGCGCTCCTCCACGGCACCGCGGGTTGCCAACTGCTGGTCGTCGGGCGCCGGCACCTCGGTCGGGCCGTCCCCCACATCGGCCACGTCGTCCACGCGGCCGTCCACCACGCGCCCTGTCCCGTGGCGATCGTGCCGCACGACTGACCCCGCCACGGGGTGCGGGCGCGCTCGCCCGTCGAGAGGAGATGTCCCTGATGACGACCGACCCGACACCGGCCGAATCCGGCACCGGAGCGGTACGGCCCCGCAGCGATCTGGGGCGGCGCGTGGCGCTGCGCCGGCAGGAGTTGGGGCTGACCCGCGAGGACGTCGCGGCCCGGGCCGCCGCATCGCCCGGCTACCTGGAGTACGTCGAGGAGCACGCGGCCGAGCCCGGCATCGGGTTCCTGCTGCGCCTCGCCGGCGCGCTCGACACCACGGTGGCAGAGCTGACCGGCAGCACCGCAGACCTCCCCTCGGGCTTCGGCAGGGCCGGCGCCCACCCGGAGGTCTTGGTGCTCGGCCCCGCCGAATGCCGCGAACTGCTCGCCGGCCACGGCATCGGCAGGGTGGCCGTCACCCTCGGCGACACCCCCGCCGTCTTCCCGGTCAACTACACCGTCGTCGACAACGTGATCGGCTACCGCACCCACGCCGACTCCGGCCCGGCCGCGGCGGCCGGCCACGAGGCCGCGCTGGAGGTGGACCACATCGACGAGGCGTTCAGCCAGGGATGGAGCGTACTGGCCGTGGGGCCGGCCGAGGTGGTCACCGGCTTCTACGAATCCCGCCGGTTCGAGGAGCAGGCGTTCTCGGCTCCTTGGGTGGGTGGGGGCCGGTATCAGTGGATCGCCATCCGGCCGACGCGTCTGACGGGACGGCGCATCCGCGTCCCCGGTGCGCCGGTATCACCGGCCACGAGCGCCGATCGCAGCACGGACGAATGAGCTCTCCGGTGAGCTCTCCGGCGGACTCAGGAACCTCGGCCGACCTGCGAAAACTCATCGCCCGGCGGTTCGGCCAGGACGCACCACGAGACCGCGCCGAGCAGTTCGGACAGCCGTCGGGAGACGTCCATCAACAGGTCGTCCAGCGCCACCACGCCCACGAGCCGCCCCGCGTCCAGGACAGGCAGTCGGCGGACGGACGCGCGGCGCATGGTGCGGTACGCGGCGTCCACGTCGTCGTCCGGGGCGACGGAGTGGACCTGCTCCGTCATCACGTCCCTGACCGGTGCGGTCGCGACGTCCCTGACCGGTGCGGTCGCGCTCCGTTCGGCGCCCAGTCCGCGCACGGCCAGGTCCCGGTCGGTGACCACACCGCGGACCGTCCCATCGGACGCCACGACCAGGTACCCGACGGTGTGCCGCGCCATCGCCCGCGCCGCCTCCCGCAGCGTGGCATCGGGAGCCACCGTGACCACCGGCGTACGCATCACGTCGCGGACCCGCATCGCGTGCCTCCTCGCTGCTTCGCGCCCACTGTCGCGCGGGAGCGGGCCCGACGCCGTGGGCCGGTCGTCCTCGTCACCGGCCGAAGGGCCCAACGGCCCGCGGCGGGCGGCGGCGTCGAAGACGGACGTGAGATCGGCCGCCCGGACCGCGGCGGCAGCAGGTGAAACGGAGGGAAGGAGCGCGCCCATGTCCGAGACCACCACCACCGACCTCTACGAAGTGACCATGGCGCTCTCCTACCTCCGCGAGCGGATGACGGAGCCGGCCACCTTCAGCTGCTTCGTCCGCCAACTGCCGCCCGACCGCGGCTTCCTGGTGTGCGCCGGTGTCGAGTCGGTCCTCAACTACCTGTCCCGGTACCGCGTCAGCCTGGCCGATGCCCGCTCGTTCGCCGAGGTCTTGGGGCGGCCCCTGCACGCGCTGCTCCCGCTGGTGGGCACCCGCTTCACGGGTACCGTGCGGGCAGTTCCCGAGGGGCGTGTCGTCCTGGCCGGTGAGCCGCTGCTGGAGGTCACCGCTCCCCTGCCGCAGGCCCAACTCGTCGAGACGTGCGTGCTCAACCTCCTCAACCACCAGACCGCGGTCGCCTCCAAGTGCGTCCGGTGCGTGCTCGCCGCGCGGGGGCACGCGGTGGTGGACTTCTCGCTGCGCCGCACCCACGGGACCGCCGCGGGCCTGCAAGCGGCCCGGCTGGCCGCGTTGACGGGCTTCGCGGGCACCAGCAACGTCGCCGCGGCCCGTGCCCTGAACTTCCCCGCCGTCGGCACCATGGCGCACTCGTACGTCGAAGCCTTCGAGAACGAGGAGGCGGCCTTCACCGCCTTCGCCCGCTGTCACCCCGGCCCCGTCACGTTCCTGGTGGACACCTACGACACCGAGTCGGGCGTCGCCGTCGCCGCCCGCGTGCTGCGCGCGCTGGACCGTGCCGACGGCTCGGCCGTCCGTCTGGACAGCGGTGATCTCAAGGAACTCGCCTTCCGGGCACGGGCGATCCTCGACGCCGCCGGCCTCCCGCGGGTCCGCATCGTCGCCAGCGGCGGCCTGGACGAGTTCGCCGTCCACGACCTGGTGGCGTCCGGTGCGCCCATCGATATCTACGCCGTCGGGACCCGGGTGGGGGTCAGCGCCGACGCCCCCTTCCTGGACTCGGCGTACAAGCTGGTCGAGTACGCCGGCCGGCCGGTGATGAAGCTGTCGTCGGCGAAGGTGACGGCTCCCGGCCGCAAGCAGGTCTTCCGGCGCCCCGGCTGCGCCGATGTGATCGGCCTGGCCGACGAGCCGGCGCCGGCGGGGAGCCTGCCGCTCCTGACGACGGTCATGCGCCACGGGATGCGGAGCGCATCATCGCTGCCCCTGGACGAGGCCCAACGGCGGCTCGCGGCCGAAGTGGCCCAACTCCCCGCCGCCGCCCGGAAGATCCGTTCACCGGAACCGGTGCGAGTCACCGCGTCGGAAGCGCTCATGGAACTGACCGGACGCGTCCGACAACGCATCGAACACGAGGTGTTCGGCACGCCCGCGTAGCGCAGAACGTGCCGGCCCGCACACCGGCGGGCCGGCTCCCGTGACCCAGGAGGACCGCCCACTTCTCGCGGGCCCTGATTGCGCGGTGCACGGTCTCGCTCCGCTTCTCCGCGTCTCCCGTCCTCCTTGTCACTTTCAGTAGACCCGCTGCGGGCCCCGCGGACAAGTTCCGTTCGGTCCCTCCCCCATGGGCCGGAAGGCCCCTCATCCAGCGATCCCGCTCGAACGGAAACCTGCCATGGGTGGCGCGGCCCTCGCGGGTCTGGGCGGCAACTGGGGGCAGCATGCCGGCAGTTCGCCGAGCATCGAGCAACCGGCCGGCGCACGTCCCACCGCGAGGGGCCGGTCGTCTCCGGGTGGGGGAGGTTCGGCCCTGTCGGGGCAAGCCTGCGCGGAGGCACGGTGGACTCGTAGAAATCGGTCCGCCCGAAGCACGGCACCGGCGGTCGCGTTCGGCGGTTTCCGACGCGCCGCCCCTGGAGGTGAACCATGACCAGGACCTTGGATTGGTCGATGCGCCTGCACCTCTTCGAGGAAGGCAGCACGACGAAAGCACGGGTGGTCCTCGACACCGGCACCACGACGCTCATCGGGCACGGCACCGCGCAGTGCGGTCCGGGCGACCCGAACGTCCCCGAGATCGGCGACGAACTGGCGGCCAGCCGCGCGATGGGCGATCTCGCGGCGCAACTGGCGCGGACCGCGTCCGACGATCTGGAAGGCGTGTGGGAGTCCGTGTGGGAACACACCGGCCGCCGGCCCCCCGAGGTACTCGGTCGGGCGTCCCGGCCGTAGGCGCCAACGCCCGATGCCCCATTCGGCTCCCGCGCCCGCCCGCGCGAGCGCAAGCCTTCGTACCGTCGATGCATGGCGGAAGACCAGGAAGGCGGCGCTCGCGGGCCCGGGAAGCTGACCAAGGCCCGGTACGAGCGCGAGCTGTACCGGTTGCAGGTCGAGTTGGTGAAGCTCCAGGAGTGGGTGCGCGCCGAAGGCGCCCGGCTCGTCGTGGTCTTCGAGGGGCGCGACGCGGCCGGCAAGGGCAGCACCATCAAGCGCGTCACCGCCTACCTCAACCCCCGCGTGGCACGCATTGTCGCGCTGCCCCGCCCCACCGAACGCGAGCGCACCCAGTGGTACTTCCAGCGCTATGTGGAACACCTGCCCGCGGCCGGCGAGATCGTCCTGTTCGACCGCAGCTGGTACAACCGGGCCGGCGTTGAACGGGTCATGGGCTTCTGCACCCCCACCGAATACCAGCGCTTCCTGCACCAGTGCCCGGTCTTCGAGCGGATGCTGGTCGAGGACGGCATCCTGCTCCGCAAATACTGGTTCTCGGTCAGCGACGACGTACAGGAACAGCGCTTCCGCCAACGCCTGGACGACCCCACCCGCCGCTGGAAACTCTCCCCGATCGACCTCGAATCGCTGACCCGCTGGGAGGACTACTCGCGCGCCAAGGACGACATGTTCGTCCACACCGACATCCCCGAAGCACCGTGGTACGTCGTCGAGAGCGACGACAAGCGCCGGGCCCGCCTCAACATGATCGCCCACCTGCTCTCGACCGCCCCCTACCACGACGTCGCCCCGGCCGTACTGGAACTCCCACCCCGGCCACCGAGCACCGGCTACCGGCGACCACCGCGCGACCTACAGAACTACGTGCCCGACCACGCCGCCGGTCTGGAGCGATAACTCTCACGCTCGGGTTCGCCTTCCCCAACCCAACAGCGTCTCGATACGCAGGTGGGCACGACCCGAGCAGCGTCAGGATCACGGGGCGAGAAGAGCAGGCGAGCGCGGCTTACCCGGCCGCGCAGGACGGTCGCCGAGGTTCGGTGGGCGCCACCACGTTCGCCGGCTCAGCCCGCCTCGTCGGCTCAGCTCGCCCGGGTCCCGCGGGTGACGGGAACCTTGGTGGTCTCGCCCTTCGCCGCCTCCAGCGGTACCCGGACGGTGAGGATGCCGTCGGTGTACTCGGCCGTCGCCCGGTCGCTGCGGGCCCCTGCCGGCAGCCGTACGGCGCGGGCGAACGAGCCGTAGTGGAATTCGGAGCTCTCCTTGGTCTCCGTGCGTTCCTCTCGCTCGGCGCGGATGGTCAGGAAGTCTCCGGTGACGTCGATCTCCAGGTTCTTCTCCGGGTCGATTCCCGGCAGCTCTGCCTTGACCTGGTACGCGTCCTCGCCCAGGTGTTCCTCGATGCGGATCTCATGCGTGCCGAAGTGCCACGGCCCACCGAGGATCCCGCTTTCCAGCCGGTCGAACACGTCCTGCATCGAGAGAGTCCGTGCCGGGTGGCGTTGCAGTACGTTGCCCATCGTTGCTCCTCAGTCAAGACGACCACGGAGGGAGCGAGTGTCCCTCGCCATCGAGCCTGCTCGACGCCCTGCCGGTGGCCAATGAGCCGTTGGGTGCCGCGCCATGGGCCGTTCGGCCCGGAGTCCTTCGGAGATCGGATGCGGACGAGACGGCACTTCTTGTGTCCGTGAGCCGTCACGAGGGGCGGTGTGCCTGGGCACCGCTCACGGCATCTGGGGCGCGCCGGCGCGAGCTCTCAACCGTGCTTTTCCCCACTGGTTCCCGCGGCGTGCTGCGTGGCGAGCACGGCCGCCTGGATGCGGCGCTCGACGCCCAGCTTGGCCAACAGGCGGGAGATGTGGTTCTTGACGGTCTTCTCGGACAGGTAGAGCCGAGCCCCGATCTGACGGTTCGTCATCCCTTCGCCGATGAGGCCGAGGA
>NZ_JBHVJX010000054.1:0-38914 GCF_042798755.1 Streptomyces sp. NPDC057743 | reverse complement strand
CCCTTGATCGTCGGAGCTTCGTTGCGTGTAGGACGGGCGTTGCGAGAGACCGTCATGATGCTGTGACCTGCGGGTTTACTGGCCCTCCAGGACTATGAATTGGCCCTGGACCCGCGCCACGGTCGCCGAGCTCATCGGATGGTCACCGGGCACACGATGACCGAGCAAGGAGTGGGCAGATGGCTGCGCCGGTACGGCTTCTGCCCGCAGCGCCCGACCGCCGCCCTATCGCCTGGACCAGGTGAACGTCGATGCCTGGCTGGAGGAGGTGTATCCGGCGATCGCCGCGCGGGCGAAGGCACAGAACGCGCAGGTGGCCTGGGCCGATCAGTGCGGGCTGCGCTCCGACACCGCCTCGCCCGGACGCTTCTGGGCACCGACGGGGGGACCCCGATCGTGCGGGTGTCCGGGCGCCGGTTCAGGGTGAACCTCATGTCCGCGATCGCCTCCCGCGGCACCTGTACTTCACCGTATTCACCCAGAAGTTCACCTCGAAGGTGTTCACCGCGTTCCTGGACCGGCTCGCCCGCCAAGCCGGCCGCAAGTCCACATGATCGCCGACCAACACCCGGCCCACCGCAACAAGGCCGTCCGTGCCCGGCTCAAGGAAGATGCCGAGCGTATCGAGCTGCACCTGATGCCCAGCTGCAGCCCGGACCTGAACCCCGACGAGATCCTGAACGCGGACATCAAGCGCCACGTCCACGCCGCACGTGCCCAGTCAGCCGACGCCCCCGCCCGCGAAACCCGCCGCTTCCTCCACCATCGCCAGCACCAACCGGCCATCGCCCGCGCCTACTTCCACGCCCGCCACATCCGCTACACGATCCAGTAGGCAACCAGACCGTTCCGGTTCAATACGAGCATCGGGCAGCCAACAACGTGGGAACAGCCCGGCGTTAGCCGACAACGTGGGAAGCCATCCAACAACCCTACGGATTGATAAAGAAGTTATGGCGCAATCTGTTCAAACCCACCCCGTACACGCCAGGATGATCCCCCGGTAACTCGGTGATCATCGCCGCCAAAGGCGGCCTACGCAGGGGGATCAACCACGTGAGACGAACAGTAGCGCTCGGCGCCGCCGGCAGCCTGGTGGCCGGCGCGCTTCTCGCCGGTGCGATAGCCACGCCCGCCGTCGCCGGCGACCAGCGGGCCGGCGAGCAGCAGAGCGGCGACAACCTGACCGCCGGCAAGACCACCGGCACCGTCGAGGCCCGCGGCGTCGCGCTCGCCGCCGCCCGGGCCGCCAAGGCCGGCATCAAGTGGCAGGCGTGCCCGGCCGATTGGGGCCTGAAGGCGCCGATCCAGTGCGGCTATGTCACCGTCCCGGTCGACTACGCCAAGCCCAACGGCCCGACCATCAAGATCGCCGTGGACCGGGCCGTCGCCACCGGCGGCCCGAAGCAGCGGCAGGGCGCGCTGCTCTACAACCCCGGCGGTCCCGGCGGTTCGGGCCTGCGCTTCCCGGCCCGTACGACCACCAAGAGCCCGCTGTGGGTCAAGACCGCCCAGGCGTACGACTTCGTGGGCTTCGACCCCCGGGGCGTGGGGCACTCCGCGCCGATCTCCTGCCAGGACCCGCAGGAGTTCGTCAAGGCGCCCAAGGCCGACCCGGTGCCGGGCAGCGAGGCGGACAAGCGCGCCCAGCGCAAGCTGGCGCGCGCGTACGCCCAGGGGTGCCTGGCCCGCACCGGCCGGGCGATGCTGTCGCAGATGACGACGCCGAACACCGCCCGCGACATGGACGTGATCCGCGCCGCGCTCGGTGAGAAGAAGCTCAACTACCTCGGCGTCTCCTACGGCACCTACCTGGGTGCCGTCTACGCCACGCTCTTCCCGGACCACGTCCGCCGGATGCTGGTCGACAGCGTCGTCAACCCGTCGCGGGAGAAGGTCTGGTACCAGGCCAACCTCGACCAGGACGTCGCCTTCGAGGGCCGCTGGGGCGACTGGAAGAAGTGGGTGGCCAAGAACGACGCCGCCTACCACATCGGGAACACCCCCGAGAAGGTCCAGGCGGCCTGGGAGAAGCTGCGCGCGAGCGCCAAGAAGCACCCCATCGGTGGCGTGGTCGGCCCGGCCGAACTCACCGCCTTCTTCCAGAACGCGCCGTACTACGACAGCTCGTGGGCCCAGGTCGCCCAGGTGTGGAGCGCGTACGTCGCGGGCGACGCCAAGCCGCTGATCGACAACGCCGGATCGCACCCCGACGACAAGGCCGGCAACATCAAGGCCGAGAACAGCAACGCGGTCTACACCGCCGTCGAGTGCACCGACGTCAAGTGGCCCACCAGCTGGGCGAAGTGGAACCGCGACAACACCCGCGTCAACCGGCAGGCGCCGTTCATGACCTGGTCCAACGCCTGGATGAACCTGCCGTGCGCCACCTGGCCGGTCAAGCAGCAGACCCCGGTCGAGGTCGGGACCGGCAAGGGCCTGCCGCCGGTCCTCATCGTGCAGAGCACCCGTGACGCGGCGACCCCGTACGGCGGCGCCGTGGAGCTGCACAAGCGGTTCGCGGGCTCCCGCATGATCACCGAGCGGGACGCCGGTTCGCACGGCGTCACCGGCCTGGTCAACCCCTGCATCAACGACCGGGTCGACGCGTACTTCCTGAAGGGCACCACGGACCCGAAGGACGTCACCTGCGGCCCGCACGCCACGCCCGTCCCGGTGAAGCAGACGGCCAAGGCCGCCGGCTGAGCCCGCTTCCGAGGGGCGGTCGGGACCTCGTGTCCCGGCCGCCCCTCGGCTGGTGCGAGGCGGGCGGTCAGAGCCGGGCCGCGTGCGTCAGCCGGCCTGCCCCCGGCGGCCGGGAACGCGCGGCTCCGCCCGTGCTGCCGCCTGTGCCGCGGCCTTCGCGTCCGTGGCGTACACGTCCACGTACTCCTGGCCGGAGAGCGTGAGGATGGCGTACATGATCTCGTCGGTGACGGCGCGCAGCGCGGTGCGCTCGTCGACCAGTCCCGCGTACCGCGTGAACGTCAGCGGCGGTCCGAAGCGGACCGTGACCCGCATCGCCCGCGGCAGCCGCCGCCCGGTCGGCTGTGCCTCGAACGTCCCGATCACCGCGCACGGCACCACCGGCCCCCCCGCCTTGAGGGCCAGCGCGGCCACCCCCGTGCGCCCCTTGTAGAGCCGCCCGTCGTGCGAGCGGGTGCCCTCCGGATAGATCCCCAGCAGTCGCCCCTTGCGCAGCACCGCCAGCCCCGAGGCCAGCGCCGCCGCCGAGGCCCGGCCGCCGGAGCGGTCCACCGGGATCTGCCCGACCCCGCGGAAGAACGCCGCGGTCAGCCGCCCCTTGAGCCCGGGGCCGGTGAAGTATTCGGCCTTCGCCAGGAACGTCACCCGGCGCGGCACCACCGCCGGCATCACGAAGTGGTCCGCGAACGACAGGTGGTTGCCCGCGATGATCGCCGGGCCCTCCTCGGGCACCCACTCCAGCCCCTCCACCCGCGGCCGGAAGATCAGCCGCAACAGCGGGCCCAACAGCACGTACTTCAGCAGCTGGTAGAGCACGGCGGCCCCCTTCACCCGTCCCCCGCCACCGTCGGCGCGGCCGGATCGTGCCAGGTCACGGGGGCGACCTGGGCCGTCAGTGTAGGCGCGGAATCGGCCGTCGGGAACCGCCCCGTCCGCCGCCGGAACCGCGGGGCCGGCGCGGGCGCGAGCCGTACGGGCGACCGCACGGCGTGGCCGCTTGTGCGCCGGAGCGCGGCGGGGTGCCCTGGGGCCGCCGGCGCCGCCCGCCGTCACCGGGGGCCCGGTGCCACTGCCCCGAGCGTTCCAGGAGATCCCGATGTCCGTGAGCCGCCGACGCCGAACCTCCCGTACCGCCGTGGCGGCGGGCGTGGCCGTGGCACTGTGCACCGCGCTCGGCGCGGCGACGGCCCGCGGCGCCACCGTCCCGGACCTGTCCGACGGCCTGTTCCTGACCGTCTCCGGCGCCGGCGACACCTGGGTCCACGGCGTGCGACTGACCTGCCCGGACACCCGCGGCGCCCATCCGCACGGCGCCGCCGCCTGCGACGAACTTGCCGGCGCGCACGGCGATTTGAACGCCCTGCGTGGCGAGCCGCACGGCTGCACCCGGGAGTACGACCCGGTCACCGTCGCCGCGTCCGGCACCTGGCACGGCACCCCGGTCGACTGGCGTCGGGAGTTCGGCAACGCCTGCACGATGGACGCGGCCACCGGGTCGGTCTTCCGCTTCTGAGCGCCGGCCCCTCGGGCTCCGTCCGTGGGTCACACCCGCCGCGCCGTCACCACCCCGACCGTGACCAGCGCCAGCACCACCCACAGGAACCAGATCAGACCGTTGCCGCCGAACGTCACGGTGTACGCGGTCGCCAGCACCAGCCCGCACACCGTGCACACCGCCATCGTCCTGGCAGATCCGGGCATACCCGCAACCTCCTCACCACGGCGGCCGGCGGGCGAAAACGCCGCGGGCCGCGGCCACGGGACCATCGTCCCCGGCCGCGGCCCGTGCCGCCAGATCACCCCCGCGCGCCGATGGCCGGTTCCGGCCGGTCGGGAGGGGGGCGATCGCCTACTGTCCCCGTGCGTTGAGCGACGCCAGGTAGGCGTTGTAGTCCGCGAGGTCCTTGTCGCCGTTGCGCTCCGCGGCCCGGTCCGCGCGCTGCGAGACCCGCTCCTCGGACTTGTACCACTGGTAGACCAGCGCGATCAGCACCAGCACCGAGGGGATCTCGCTGAACGCCCAGGCGATGCCGCCGGCCGCCTGCTGGTCGCCCAGCGCGTCGATGCCCAACGAGGCCGGCGGGTTGAGGAAGGTGTCCACCATCGGCTCGGACGCCATCATCAGCGCGATGCCGAAGAACGCGTGGAACGGCATGCCGGCGAACAGCTCCAGGATCCGCATGATGTGCCCGGGGCGGTGCGGGCCCGGGTCCACGCCCATGATCGGCCAGAAGAAGACCAGGCCCACCGCCAGGAAGTGCACCATCATCGCGATGTGCCCGGCCCGGGACTGCATCAGGAAGTCGAACAGCGGCGAGAAATACAGCGCGTAGAGGCTGGCGATGAACATCGGGATGGTGAACGCCGGGTGCGTGATGACCCGCATGTAGCGGCTGTGCAGCAGCGCCACCAGCAGCTCGCGCGGCCCCTTGCGGCCCCGGCCGGCGGCCGGCAGCGCGCGCAGCGCCAGCGTCACCGGCGCCCCGAGCAGCAGCAGGATCGGCGAGAGCATGCTGACGATCATGTGCTGGACCATGTGCACGCTGAACATCGCCATGCCGTAGTCGTTGAGCTTGGTGCACATCGCCACGGCCACCGTCAGCACGCCCAGCACCCAGGCGACGACCCGGCCCGCCGGCCAGGCGTCCCCGCGCCGCCGTAGCCGGAAGACCGCCCAGCCGTACACCGCCAGCGCCAACAGGCAGCCGACGAGGAAGAACGCATCACCGCCGAACGCGAGGCCCCGCCCGAGCGTGAACGGCGGCAGGTCCATGTTCATGCCGTCCATGCCGTGCCCGCTGTGATGCATCCGCTCGCTCCTGATTCGTACCAATGCTCCGGCGACAAGCGTAGAGGCGCCCTGGGCCAACGCGGCGGCCGGGGGCGCCTCTACGGGCGTGCGTCTCCTGGGGTCTGACCCACCGGACGGACCCTAAGCGGCTACGGGCGGATCACAGCACGCACTCGGCCTCGTCGTAGCGCTCGGCGGGCACCGTCTTCAGGCTGGCCACCGCCTCCGCGAGCGGCACCAGCGTGATGTCGGTGCCGCGCAGCGCGGTCATCATCCCGAACTCCCCGCGGTGCGCGGCCTCGACGGCGTGCCAGCCGAAGCGGGTGGCCAGCACCCGGTCGTACGCGGTGGGCGTACCGCCGCGCTGGACGTGGCCGAGGATGACCGGGCGGGCCTCCTTGCCGAGCCGGCGCTCCAACTCCACCGAGAGCTGCCGGGCGACGCCGGCGAACCGCTCGTGCCCGTAGACGTCGGTACCGCCCTCGTCGAAGACCATGGTGCCCTCGCGCGGCTTGGCGCCCTCGGCGGCCACCACGATCGCGAACTTCTTGCCCGCGTCGAACCGTTCGGCGACCCGCGCGGTCAACTCCTCGATGTCGAACGGCCGCTCCGGCACCACGATCGCGTGCGCGCCGGCCGCCATCCCCGAGTGCAGCGCGATCCACCCGGTGTGCCGCCCCATCACCTCGACGATCATCACGCGCTGGTGGGACTCGGCGGTGGTCTTGAGGCGGTCCAGTGCGTCGGTGGCCACCCCCACCGCGGTGTCGAAGCCGAAGGTGACGTCGGTGACGGCGATGTCGTTGTCGATGGTCTTGGGCACCCCGACGATCGGCAGCCCGGCGTCCGACAGCAGCCGCGCCGCCTTCAGCGTGCCCTCGCCACCGATCGGGATGATCGCGTCCAGACCCAGCTCGGCGACGTGGCCGCGGGCCCGCTCCACGCCGTCCCGCAGGTGCGCGGGCTGCACCCGGGACGAGCCGAGGATGGTGCCGCCGCGGGCCAGGATGCCGCCCACGGCGTCCAGGTCCAGCTTGCGGTAATCGCACTCCAACAGGCCCTTCCAGCCGTCCTTGAAGCCGATCACCTCGTCGCCGTGGTCGGCGGTGGCTCGGTGGACGACGGACCGGATGACGGCGTTCAGGCCGGGGCAGTCGCCCCCGGACGTCAGGACACCCATACGCATTGTTCGCAGCAACCCATCGCAACTCAACCGGACGCCCGGACCCCGTCGTCCGGTTGGAATCCCGCTCAGCCTACAAGCGCGCGGGGCCCCGGCACACGGGCGCCCGCAGTGCGGACACCGGCGCATGCGCGACGGCCGGATCCGGACCCGCGGGTCCAGATCCGGCCGTCGCGTCGCGAGGGGTCAGGCGTTCTCGGTCGCCGCCGCGATCCGCTCCTGGCGCAGCGCCTCGTACCACCGGTCGTCGGCCGGCGGCAGCCCGTTGACGTCCAGCGCCAGCTTGATCAGCAGGTCCGCGATGTGCGGGTTGCGGGCCATGACGGGGCCGTGCATGTACGTCCCGAAGACGGTGTCGTTCCACGCGCCCTCGTAGCCGTCGCCGACGCCGTTGCCGTTGCCGAACCGGACCTTGGCGAACGGCCGGGCGCTCTGGCCCAGGTGCGTCACGCCCTGGTGGTTCTCGAAGCCGGTCAGCGGCGGCAGCCCCAACTGCGGGTCGATGTCGGCCAGTACGTCGCCGACGCACCGCTCGCCCTCACCGCGGGTGCTGACCACGTCCAGCAGCCCCAGGCCCTGCTGGCGCTCGCCGAGGTCGTTGATGAACTCGTGGCCCAGGATCTGGTAACCGGCGCAGACCGAGAACACGATCGCGCCGTTGGAGACCGCGCGGTCCAGACCGCCGTCCCTGATCAGCCGCTCGGCCGCCAGCCGCTGCGGCCGGTCCTCGCCGCCGCCGATCAGGTAGATGTCCCCGGAGGTGGGGATCTGCTGGTCGGAGCGGACGTCCAGGCGCTGGACGTCCAGGCCGCGCTGGCGCGCCCGCCGCTCCACCACCAGGACGTTGCCCTGGTCGCCGTAGGTGCTCAGCAGGTCCGGATAGATCCACACCACGCGCAGGCTGTTGTCACTCATGCTCGCTCGTCCTTGTCCGTACTGTCGGTGGACCGCACTCAGTTGCCCACGCGGCGGCGCAGGTCCTGGAACGCCGTGTAGTTGGCGATGACCTCGATGCGGCCGGGCGGGGCCATCCGCACCGCGTCGTCGAGGGACTCGCACACCTCGAAGTCGAGCCCGGCGACCTCCAGCCGCACCGCCAGGTCCAGCCTGCGGTCGCCCAGCACGAAGATCGGGTGCCCGGCCAGCCGGGTGTAGTCCACGTCCCACAGCCAGGAGGTGTCGGTGCCGTCCGCGCCGCGCGCGTTCACCGACATGATCACCGGGGTCGGCGGGCCGTCGATGAGCGAGAACGTCTCCAGCCAGCCGGCCGGGTTCTTCGCCAACAGCAGCCGCAGCTCCCGCTCTTCGAAGGTGACCACGTCATAGCGTCCGGCCACCGCCTGCACCGCGAACATCCGCTCCAGGGCGACCTGCGGCGGTACGCCGAAGGCGGCCGCGACCGCGGCGGAGGTGGTGGCGTTGGCCTTGTTGGCGCGGCCCGGGAGCTGGAGCTTGATCGGCCAGGCGCTGCCGTGCGGGTCCAGGACGTGGTCGCCGGAGAGCGCCCAACTCGGCGTCGGGCGGCGGAAGCCGCACTCGGCGCAGAACCAGTCGTCGCCCGGCCGCTGCATGACCCCGCCGCACGAGGGGCAGGACCACGCGTCGTCCTTCCACTCCTGCCCGGCGGCGACCCACACCACGTTCGCGGACGCCGAGGCCGCCCAGACGATCAGCGGGTCGTCGGCGTTGGCGATGATCAGGGCCTTGGAGCCGGACAGCCCCTCGCGCCACCGCTCGGCCAGCATCCGGGTCTCGGCGGCCCGGTCGAGCTGGTCCCGCGAGAGGTTCAGCAGCGCTATGGCCTTCGGCGTCACGTCCCGGGCCACCGTCGCCAGGTACTTCTCGTCCACCTCGATGACGCCGAACTTGGCGTCCGAGCCGCCCGCCAGCGCCGAGGTGATGCCCGCGGGCATGTTGGCGCCCAGCGCGTTGGAGACCACCGGTCCGCTGGCCCGCAGCGCCTCGGCGATCAGCCGGGTCGTGGTCGTCTTGCCGTTGGTGGCGGACACCAGGACCACGTCCAGGTGCTTGGCCAGTGAGGCCAGCAGGTCGGGGTCGAGCTTGAGTGCCACCCGGCCGCCGATCACCGATCCGCTGCCGCGGCCCGCCGCGCGCGACACCGCTGCCGCGGCCTTGCCGGCCGTCACGGCCAGCTTGGCCCGCGGCGACAGCGGCTCCGTGTTGCCTGCCATGGTCCTAGATCCTCCTTGCATCCGGCGCACCCCTGCCCTGAGGGCTGCCGGGAGAACGCGCCTCCTCCACGGCCGCCGACCGGCCGGAGGCTTCGGTCGAGGAGCAGCCTATCGAGATCCGGCGGCCGGCCCGAATTCCGCCACCTGCGTGACCCCATCCGGAATGCCCGACACGTACGCTGGGCCCATGCGCCACCGCACCATCCCCGGCAGTTCCGGCACTCCCCGCCCCCTGCGCCTCTACGGCGATCCGGTCCTCGACCGGCCGTGCGCGGACGTCACCGCCTTCGACGGCGAACTGGCCGCGCTGATCGAGGACATGTTCGCGACGATGTACGCCGAGAACGGTGTGGGCCTGGCCGCCAACCAGATCGGCGTCCCGCTGCGGGTGTTCGTCTACGACTGCCCCGACGACGAGGAGCGCCGGCACCTCGGGCACCTGGTCAACCCGGAGTTGGTGGAGGCGGACGGGCCGGTGGTGCGCGGACCCGAGGGCTGTCTGTCGCTGCCCGGCATCGAGGCCGGCACCCCGCGCCACGACCACGCCGTGGTGACCGGCTTCGACGTCACGGGCCGGCCGGTGACGGTGACCGGCACCGGCTTCTTCGCCCGCTGCCTCCAGCACGAGTGCGACCACCTCGGCGGCGGCCTCTACGTCGACCACCTCACCGGCCTCCGCCGCCGTAGGACGCTGCGCGCGCTCGCCCGCGCCCCGTGGGCGGCGGCGGTCGACGAGCGGGCGGCGGAGCCGGTCTGACGCCGAGCGCCCGGTTCAGAAGCCGGGGCCGTCGGCGAGGTTCTGCGCGGTGGCCAGTTGGCCCCACAGCAGATCGGTGAGGTGGCGCACCAACTGCTCGCGGGAGCAGGGGCGTTCGCGCAGCCACCAGTCGCCGGCCGCGTGCATCATGCCGACGATCCCGTGCCCCCACACCCGGGCCCGCTCCGCGCCGTCCGGCCCCAGGTCGAGCCGTTCGGCGATGACCTTGGCCAGCTCCTCGCCGAGCCGGCGCAGCAGGGGAGCGGAGTGCCGGCCCACGTCGAAACCGGACTCCGAGGGGACGTCCTCGTCCGCGGGGTGCATCAGGAAGCGGTAGACCTGCGGCCGGGTCTCGATGGCGACGAGGTAGGCGTCGAGGGTGGCCTCGACGCGCTCCCGGCGCAGCGCCCCGCCGTCCAGCGCGGCCCGGAGGTTGGCCAGCAGGGCGTCGGTGTGCCGGACGGCGAGGGCGCGGTAGAGGCCGCCCTTGTCGCCGAAGTGCCGGTAGAGGATCGGCTTGGTGATCCCGGCCTCGGCGGCGATGGCGTTCATCGACGCTCCCGGGCCGTCGCGCAGCACGATCCGCTCGGCGGCCTCCAGCAGCTCCCGTCGTCTGCGCTCGGTCGCCTGCTGGCGGTCGCCGTCCGCTGCGGCCTGCTCGGTGCCGGTCTGTCCGGCGCTGTCGATGCTCTCCATGGTCGTGCTCCCCACCCTTGTCATCCGTGGCGCTCGCGCAACGTAACACCCGGACTCCTCGACGCCCGAACTCCGCGGCCAATTCGGCTCCCAGGAGGAGTTGACATCCATTACTGGCTGGTAACAGACTCCGGTTACCGGAAGTAACGGCTGGCCGTACGCACCACTGGAGGGGACATGGCCGAGTTCACCATGGAGCTCAACGACGAGCAGAAGGAAGTCCGTGACTGGATCCACGGCTTCGCCGCCGACGTGATCCGCCCCGCGGCCGCCGAGTGGGACGAGCGCGAGGAGACCCCTTGGCCGGTGATCCAGGAGGCCGCCAAGATCGGCCTGTACTCGCTCGACTTCTACGCCCAGCAGTTCTTCGACCCCACCGGCCTCGGCATCCCGATGACCATGGAGGAGCTCTTCTGGGGCGACGCCGGCATCGCGCTCTCCATCGTGGGCACCGGCCTGGCCGCCGTCGGCGTACTGGCCAACGGCACCGAGGAGCAGATCGGCACCTGGGTCCCGCAGATGTACGGCGACGCCGACGACGTCAAGGTCGCGGCCTTCTGCTCCTCCGAGCCGGACGCCGGCTCCGACGTCGCCTCGATGCGCACCCGCGCCGTCTACGACGAGGCCAAGGACGAGTGGGTGCTCAACGGCACCAAGACCTGGGCCACCAACGGCGGCATCGCGGGCGTCCACGTCGTAGTGGCCGTCGTCGACCCGGAGTTGGGCTCCAAGGGCCACGCCTCGTTCATCGTCCCGCCCCACACCCCCGGCCTCTCCCAGGGGCAGAAGTTCAAGAAGCACGGCATCCGGGCCTCGCACACCGCCGAGGTGGTGCTGGAGGACGTCCGGGTCCCCGGGCACTGCCTGCTCGGCGGCAAGGAGAAGCTGGACGAGCGGCTGGCCCGCGCCCGCGAGCGGGCCAAGGGTGGGGAGAGGGTGAAGAACGCCGCGATGGCCACCTTCGAGGCGTCCCGCCCGGCCGTCGGCGCGATGGCCGTCGGCACCGCCCGCGCCGCCTACGAGGAGGCGCTGGAGTACGCCAAGACCCGCGAGCAGTTCGGCCGCCCGATCATCGACAACCAGGGCGTGGCCTTCCAACTGGCCGATATGCGCACCCAGATCGACGCCGCCCGCCTCCTGGTCTGGCGCGCCTCCTGGATGGCCACCACGGGCAAGAAGTTCGAGCACGCCGAGGGCTCGATGTCCAAGCTGTTCGCCAGCGAGACCGCCAAGAAGGTCACCGCCCAGGCGATCCAGATCCTCGGCGGCAACGGCTTCACCCGGGAGTACCCGGTCGAGCGGATGCACCGGGACGCCGCCATCTACACGATCTTCGAGGGCACCAGCGAGATCCAGCGGCTGGTCATCGCCCGGACGCTGTCGGGGATGCCGATCCGCTAGCGGCAGCAGTGACGGGCGGGATGCCCGAGGGCGGCCGGGGCGCGGGGCCCGGGCCGCCCTCCGGCGCCGCGTCAGCTCTTGCCGTCCCGGCCGTCCCGCGGGGCGAAGTGGAGCAACCGGTCGGCCTCCCGCTGGGTTTCCTGTGCGGCGCGACGGCTCTCGGCGACCACGTCGCCGTGTTTCGAGACCAGGCTCTCGTAGATCGGTGAACCGCTCGCCGGGGCGGGCGCGGGGGCTGGGACGGGGGCGGGCATGGGTGACTCTCCTGAAAATCGATCGGGCAGGCGGCGACAGTCGGGCGCGGGCGCGCCGCCGGCGCCCGACTACCCAACCACGCCCGGCGCATGCACCGCCGGCTATGTGATCAGTTACACGTTCGCATGGTGAGACGCGGATCCTGAGGGGCGGTCACGACTCCCGGGCCACCGGGCCGTGGGTCACCGGCTCCGCGTTGCGCCGGGTCTTCGCCCACCCGTTGCGACCGCGCAGCATCCGCACAAAACCACGGGCCGACACCACGAACAGGTGATACGCGTACAGCCACAACGCCACGCCCCACAGCACCGCCGTCAACCGGGACGCCTCCGGCGCGTGGTCGCGACGGTACACCGGACCCCACAGCAGGAACGGGCCGATGGCCAGCGCGGCCAGGATCGCCGCCAGCGGCCACAGCACCAGCGAACCGAAGCCGCCGAGCACCAGCAGCGCCGCGGTCAGCCCCAGCGTCACCAGGTGCGCCACCGGCTGGCAGAAGGTGTAGAGGGTCTCCAGCACGCCCCGGCCGCCGTAGTGGCGGGAGGAGACGATGCGCGGGGCGTAGCGGACGCACTGGAGGTTGCCCTGCGCCCAGCGGGTGCGCTGGGTCAGCAGCCGGCGCAGGTGCGGCAGGCCCTCCTGGGAGACCCAGGCGTCGGGGAGGTGGGCGACCTTGAAGCCGGCCAGGATCATGTGCAGGCCCAACTCGTAGTCCTCCAGCAGCGCGCCGCGCTTCCAGGGGCGGCGCTCGGTGGCGGCTATCCGGTCCAGCGCGGACAGCCGGGTGAACTGGCCGTTGCCGCCCAGCCCCACCGAACCGGTGCGCATCCGCAGCAGCTGCATCCCCGCGTTGGACACCGCGAACTCCATGTCCTGGACGCGAACCAGCAGCCGGGCCAGGGAGTTGAGGAACCGGCCGCGGTCGGGCAGCGGGCGCTCGTCGTCGACGTTGCGCATCCGCACGCCCACCTGCACGCCGCCGACCTCGGGGTCGCCGAAGCCGGTCGGGCCCGCCGCCGCGGCCAGCGCGCCGCGATCCAGCCGCCCGTCGGCGTCGACCACGCACACCACGACCCGGGAGCGGTCGGTGCCCTCCGGCAGGAACTCGCCGAGCTGGTCGTAGGCGGCGTTCAGCGCGTCGCCCTTGCCGGTACGGGCGTCGGGGCGCACCCGGCGGACGAGGTGGACCCGGCGGTCCTCCTCGGCGAGCGCGGCGACGATGCGGCCGGTCCGGTCGTCGCTGTCGTCGTCGATCACCCACACATGGGCGGCCGGGAAGTCGCCGCGCAGCTGGCGGACGGTGGCGCCGACCACCGCCTCCTCGTCCCGGCAGGGGACGAAGAAGTGCCAGTCCAGCGCGGTCGGGTCGCCGGGCTCGGTGCGCGGGCGGGTGCGGTAGGAGTGGCGGGCCCCGGCCCAGTAGAGCAGGAAGCAGGCCAGCAGGGCGAAGGGGAACAGGAAGATCAGCAGGCTGTCGAACACGAGGGTCCTCCGGTGGGGCGGCGCGGTCGGGTCGGGTGCGGTCAGGCGGCCGCGGCGTACGGCGCGGTGCGGGCGGTCACCAGGTCGGCGAGCAGCTCGGCGATCCGCCGGGAGGCCAGGCCGTCGCCGAACGGGCTGGGCAGCGCGGCGAGTTGGGCCCGGCCGGCCGCGCCCAGGGCCAGCCGCTCCCGAGCGGCCCGGCCGAGCTCCGGGCCCGGGGCGACCAAGGTGGCGAAGTCGGCCATCGCCTCCGGGCGTTCGGTGGAGTTGCGCACCACGACCAGCGGCCGGCCCAGGACCGTGACCTCCTCCTGGACGCCCCCGGAATCGGAGACCAGCAGCGCCGCGTGCCGGGCCAGCGCCAGGAAGTCCCGGTAGCCGAGCGGGCGCATCACCCGCAGCGGGGCGAGCAGCCCGGCCAGGCCGGCGGCCTCGGCGCGCGCCCGCGTGCGCGGATGCAGCGGCAGTACCACCGGCACCTCGTCGGCCAGCGCGGCCAGTTCGCCCAGGACGGCCCGCAGCGCGGCCGGGTCGTCGGTGTTCTCGGGCCGGTGGACGGTGGCCAGCAGATAGCCGTCCGGGGTCAGGCCCAGCCCCGCAAGGTGCGCCAACCGCTCCCGCTCGGGCGGGAGTTGGCGGTGCACCGCCTCAACCACGGTGTTGCCGGTGACGTCGATGCGGTCGGCCGGGATGCCCTCGGCGAGCAGGTTGGCGCGGTTCTCGGGCGTCGCCGCGCACAGCACGTCGGCGACCCGGTCGATCAGCACCCGGTTGTGCTCCTCGGGCATGTTGCGGTCGTGGCTGCGCAGCCCGGCCTCGACGTGGACCAGCGGGAGGGCGCGGGCGTTGGCGGCGAGCGCCCCGGCGAGGGCGGCGTTGGTGTCGCCCTGGACGACCACGGCCCGGGCCGGCCCGTCCTGGAACACCGCGTCGAGCTGGGCCAGCGCGGCCGAGATCTGCACCGCGCGGGGCTGCCCGCCGACCCCGGTCAGATACGTCGGCTCCGGTATCCCGAACTCGGCCAGGAAGCGGCCGGAGAGCTCCTCGTCGTAGTGCTGTCCGGTGTGCACGACATGGGCGGCGGGCCCCAGCAGTCGGATCAGCTCGGTGAGCTTGACCAACTCGGGACGGGTGCCGAGGACGACGGCGACGCTACGGGGCGGCAGGGCGGACATGGCGACTCCAGGGGAGGACCGGCGGGGAGGTCCACCAAGGTCGCCGCCGTCCGTTGCCGCGACGGCTGGCGTTCGGTTGCCCGAGGGTTGCTATCCCGCTCCCGCCCCAAGAGGGGACCTGCGACCCGGTGGGAGGCGGGACCTTGGTCCCGCCTTGCACGGGACCTGCGTCGCCCCGCGCCCCGGCCCACCGGCCCGTCTTCGGCCCCGTCGCTCAGGGGCAGCCGTCCCCGTCCGCCCGGTACCGGTAGCCCAGCCCGCGCACCGCCTCGATCGGGTCGCTCTCCAGGCTGCCCGCCGCCTGCTGGAGCTTGCGCCGCACCCGCAGCACCGCGAACTTCACCCGGTCCCGGCCGATGCCCTGCGGATCGTCCCAGACCTGGTCGAGCAGCTGGTCGGTGGTGACCACCCGGCCGCGGTTGCGGACCAGCACCTGGAGCAGCCGGTACTCGATGTCGCTGAGCCGCACCTCCTCGCCCCGCCAGATCGCCGAGCGGCGCTCGGGCACCAGCCGCAGCGCCTCGTCCTGCGCCGACCCGGCCCAGCGCGCGGGCGCGGCCCGCCGCAGCAGCGCCTCGATACGGGCCAGCAACTCGTCGTTGCCGAACGGCTTGGGCAGGTAGTCGTCGGCCCCGGCCCGCAGCCCGCGCACCCGGTCGCTCTCGGCTCCGCGCGCGGTGAGCAGCAGGACCGGCAGGTCGGTCATGTCGCGGGTGCGCTCCAGCACCTGCCAGCCGTCCAGCCCGGGCAGCCCGACGTCCAGCACCATCAGGTCGGGGTCGTCCGCGAACAGCCGGCGCAGCCCCGCCCGGCCGTCCTCGGCGGCGAGCACCTCGTAGCCGGCCCGGGTGAGCAGCGTGCGCAGCGCGGTCGCCACGTCGGGGTCGTCCTCGACGACCAGGATCCGGGTCACCGCGGGCCCGTCCCGTCCGCGCCCCCGTCCGGCCCGGGCCTGTCGAACGGCAGCCGGACGGTGAAGACCGCCCCCTGGCCCGGGTCGCCCGCGACGGTGAGTTCGCCGCCGTGCCGGCGTACCACGTCCCGGCTGAAGGCCAGGCCGAGGCCGGTGCCCGGATAGCCGCCGTGCTCGGCGTTGGGGGCCCGAACGAACCCGGAGAAGATCTCCTCCCGGTACTGCTCCGGCACGCCGATCCCGGTGTCGGCCACCGCGATGCGCCAGGCGTCGTCGTCCGCCTCGGCGTCGACCTCGACCCGGCCGTCGGGCGGGGTGAACTTGGCCGCGTTCTCCAGGAGGTTGTCCAGCACCTGCGCCAGCCGGTGCGCATCGCCATGCAGCGGGGGCCCGGGCCGACAGCGCAGCACGGTGAACACCCCGGCCGCCGACAGCGTCGGCATCCGGTCCAGCACGGCGTGCTCGACCATCGTGGCCACGTCCACCGTGCCGAACTCCAGCCGGCGGCGCGGCTCGCGCAGCACCGCGGTCTCCATCAACTCGGTGATCACCGACGCCATCCGCTCGGCGTTGCGGCGGATCGCGGCGAGGAACTCCCGCTGCTCCGGGCCGAGCGGGCCGGACGCCGGGTCGGCGAGCAGATCGCAGAAGCTGAGCACGGAGGTCAGCGGGGTCCGCAGATTGTGCGAGGCGGTGGCGAGGAACTCGTTGCGCCGGCGGGCGAGTTCGGCCAGTGAGGCGTTGTCCCGGTGCAGGGCGTGTTCGCGGCGCTTGGCCTCGGTGACGTCCTCGGCGGTCCACAGCGACCCGAAGGGCCGCCCGTCCGCGTCGTACAGCGGCGCCGTCTCGCGCCGGATGATCCGGCCATCGGAGAGCGGGAATTCGGCGACGCGGTGCACCCGGCGGGCCGCCAGCGCGGTGCTGCGCGCACCGTCCGGGTCCGGTCGCACCGCGAACCGACCGGCCACCTCCTCGACGACCGGCCACAGGGGCGCGCCGGGGGAGTGGTCCACCCCGTCGAGCCCGAACAGCTCGATGAAGCGGCGGTTGACGGCGACCACGTGCGCGTCGCCGCTCTGCACGATCGCCGCCCGTGGCAGTGCCTCCAGAACGGCCTGTAGTCGGTCGCGCGCATGGTTCACCCCGCTCACGGTACGTGCGCAACGGGCCGCGCTCGCGGACCACGGGTCTGGCGACCACCCGTGCCGCGTACGCCGACGCCCCCCCGGCGTGCGGCCCGCCCCCTGCCCGCCGTCCGCTGCCGCGGCGCACCGCACCTCTTGACGGGTTCGAAGGTCTCGCTCTACTTTCCTTCCATAAAGCAAAACATTAATTCCATGATGCGGAATTGAAGCAGTAAGCCGACCTCTTCGGTCGGACATGCCCGTGACAGGTCGACGCAGGAGTACTCGATGCCTCGAATGACAGCCGCCCGCGCTGCGGTGGAGATCCTCAAGCGCGAGGGCGTGACCAACGCCTTCGGAGTGCCGGGTGCGGCCATCAACCCCTTCTACGCGGCGCTCAAGGCCGCCGGCGGGGTCGACCACACGTTGGCGCGTCACGTCGAGGGCGCCTCGCACATGGCCGAGGGCTACACCCGGACCCACCCGGGCAACATCGGCGTCTGCATCGGCACTTCGGGCCCGGCCGGCACCGACATGATCACCGGCCTCTACTCCGCCATCGGCGACTCGATCCCGATCCTCTGCATCACCGGCCAGGCCCCCACCGCGGTGATCCAGAAGGAGGACTTCCAGGCCGTCGACATCGCCTCGATCGCCAAGCCGGTCGCCAAGGCCGCCACCACCGTCATGGAGGCCGCCCAGGTCCCCGGCGTCTTCCAGCAGGCGTTCCACCTGATGCGCTCCGGCCGGCCCGGCCCGGTCCTGATCGACCTGCCGATCGACGTCCAGCTCACCGAGATCGACTTCGACCCGGAGACCTACGAGCCGCTGCCCGCCTTCAAGCCGGCCGCGACCCGCGCCCAGATCGAGAAGGCGATCACCCTCCTCAACGAGTCCGAGCGCCCGCTGATCGTCGCCGGCGGCGGCATCATCAACGCCGACGCGGCGGACCTGCTGGTCGAGTTCGCCGAGCTGACCGGCACCCCGGTCATCCCGACCCTGATGGGCTGGGGCATCGTCCCCGACGACCACGAGCTGAACGCCGGCATGGTCGGCCTCCAGACCTCGCACCGCTACGGCAACGCCAACTTCCTGGAGTCCGACTTCGTCCTCGGCATCGGCAACCGCTGGGCCAACCGTCACACCGGCAAGCTGGACCTCTACACCAAGGGCCGGAAGTTCGTCCACGTCGACATCGAGCCGACCCAGATCGGCAAGATCTTCGCCCCGGACTACGGCATCGCCTCCGACGCCAAGGCCGCCCTGGAGCTGTTCGTCGAGGTCGCCAAGGAACTCAAGGCCGCCGGCAAGCTGCCCGACCGCGGCGACTGGGCCGCCTCCACCCAGGAGCGCAAGGCCCAACTCCAGCGCCGCACGCACTTCGACGACATCCCGATGAAGCCGCAGCGCGTCTACGAGGAGATGAACAAGGCGTTCGGCCCGGAGACCCGCTACGTCACCACCATCGGCCTCTCCCAGATCGCCGGCGCGCAGATGCTGCACGTCTACAAGCCGCGCCACTGGATCAACTGCGGCCAGGCCGGCCCGCTGGGCTGGACCATCCCGGCCGCGCTGGGCGTCGCCAAGGCCGACCCGGAAACCCCGGTCGTCGCGCTCTCCGGCGACTACGACTTCCAGTTCATGATCGAGGAGCTGGCGGTCGGCGCCCAGCACAAGATCCCCTACGTCCATGTCCTGGTGAACAACGCCTACTTGGGGCTGATCCGCCAGGCGCAGCGTAACTTCGACATCGACTTCCAGGTCAACCTGGAGTTCGAGAACATCAACGCGCCGGAGCTGGGCGTCTACGGCGTGGACCACGTCAAGGTCGCCGAGGGCCTGGGCTGCAAGGCGATCCGGGTCACCGACCCCAGCGAGCTGGGCGCCGCCTTCGAGGAGGCCAAGAAGCTGGCCGCCGAGCACCGCGTCCCGGTCGTCGTGGAGGCGATCCTGGAGCGGATCACCAACATCTCGATGGCCGCCGCGGAGATCGACAAGGTCAACGAGTGGGAGGAGCTCGCGACCGAGCCCGGCCACGCCCCCACCGCGATCAAGCCGCTCAAGGTCTGACCGCCGCCCTCGGCTTCCGGACCCGATCCGGACGAGGTGCCGGGCGCGGCGTGACCGGCCGCGCCCAAGACGATCTGTCCCCTGAGTGCGTGAACGTGGTGAAAGACAGAGCCCTCACATATCAGCTGAGGTTCACCCGCCGCTCGTCGAGCAACGCCAAGGCGGTGCAGTGGTCTTCGGCCTCCGCCTCTCGGCCGTCGCCGTGCAAGTGGGCCACGGTCGCTGCGGCGGCCGCGTCGATCCGGTCGTTCTTGCGGCCGCCACCACGCGAGAGCTCACGGACTCGGCTGGTGGCGGTGGCGGGGACATCGATGATGCGCTCACTGCGGGCGAGCAGTTACCGGACCAGATGCCGGCCAATCCATTGGTGTTCTTTACCACCCAACTGCGTTGTGGCTACTGGCGGGCCCAGCGTAGCGGACGCCAGTACTCCGGCAGGCTCGCTCGGATCGCCACCGACGACAGTTGTTGTTGAGTTTCGGGGGCCACGGCGATGGCGGTATGGGTGGAGTTGCGTAGATCAACTCCGAGCAACAACATGGCAAAAGGCCCCAAACAGGAGGGTGACGACAGGGACGTCCACGGCCGACACTTCGACTTCTGGAACCATGCAAGCCAGGAACGCGACTCTGTTGCGGGAGGAACCTCCCAAGCCATCCGATCCGGCGCCCTACGGAAACGCTACGAGCGGCTTAACCCGACCGCGCTCCGCTGCAGCCATTCAAGTCGAAACCACACATTCAAACGAAGGTGCGAGTTATCCCTCAAGCGAGCCCTTTGCCGACACTCGGGGTGACGTTCGTCGTTAAGTCGAGCATGACCAAATGCAGAAGCTTTGCGTTGCTTGGGCTAACTAGCAGTGTGGCGGTCGGGGCGGGGTTCACGACGGCAGCCCCCGCCTCTGCGGGCGGAATCGTAGTTGTTGGCTCCCCATCGTTTGGCAATGGTTGCGTCAACCGCCATGCTGGTGCGCATGCAAGCGGAGGGGCCATACACGGTAGCGGGACTGTGTCCGGCCTTCTGGCTAAGATTCCCGCTGCATTGCCGCTCAACCACTGCGGTGGAGCTGACTTCCCCGACCTCAATCTCCTCCCCGAGAGTAATAAGAGTAATGTGCCCGTCTATGTGAGCTATGGGGCCCTTAATGCGTGGAGTAGCTTTATCGAGCAGTAGTGGCTCTGGTCCGCTTCGTGTGGTGTGCGCAATGCTGAGTAAGGTCTTCTCAGCGTTCATGATCGCCAGGCGTTGTTGAGGGCAAGGGTTGCCTGGGTGATGGTTCCGATCCGGTTCGGGCTGAGGGTGATGTGTTGGAAGGTGCGCCATCGTTGTTTGAGTTCGGCGATGGAGCGTTCGCCCCGTGCTCGGATTCAGCGCAGGAGTGTGTTGTACCGGTGGTTCGTTATTTGATCCGAAACGCTATTGGTTCTCGGTGACGGTGTGGCGGACGTGGGGTCCGTGGAAGTACTGACCTTCAAAGGGTGGTGTCGTATGGGCTGTCGTCTTGTGATCCCCGCGGTATGCCGCCTGTATGAGATACGCGCAGGGTGGTGGACTGACCGACGAGCGGCGGGCCTTCCGGGAGAGATTGCGGTTGGAGGCGGCCGAGCGATTTGAACACGGGGACGAGAACGTGCTCATTGCCCATGACCTGCGGGTCAGCGTCCGTTCGGTGCAACGCTGGCGCAAGGCATGGTCGCAGGGTGGGGCAAAAGCTCTGGCCTCGAAGGGGCCCGCGTCGCTGCCGTTGTTGAGCGACGAGCTGTTCACCACGCTGGAGCGTGAGTTGCTCAAGGGCCCGGTGACGCACGGCTGGCCGGACCAGACCTGGACGTTGTCGCGGATCAAAACGTTGATCGGGCGTCGCTTCCACAAGAGCTACACCGTCCAAGGTGTGGCTGCGTTGCTGAACCGGCATGGTTGGAGGCCAGGTGCCGGCCCGCCGGGCGGTGGAGCGGGACGAGGTGGCGGTGGCCGGCTGGGTGAAGGAGACCTGGCCCGACGTGGAGGGACCGTGGCGGCGCTCGATGCCTGGTTCGTCTTCGAGGACGAGGCTGGCTTCTCGATGACGCCGCCAACCGTCCGAACCTGGTCGCGCCGTGGCCACACACCCGTCATCCGCGTCGGGGGACGCTGTCCCTCCCCTCGTAGCGTGGAGTCCGTGATACCAGGGGAAGTTGAGGTTGTCATTCCCCTCGCGCCGTGGAGATTTTTGAAGCGGCCAATTCCATGAGGGTGCCGGCCTGATGGTCTCGTTCGTAGTCGATCGGGCTCCGGTATCCGCACGCGCTGTGTAGTCGGCGGGGACGTCCGCGGTGACATGCCCCTGCTGCTTGTTCTGCAACGGTGCACGGGGATACCGCCGCGCCCGGCCGGTACACAGACACGTGACCAGCTCCCGCTTGAGCGCGCCACAGCCTTCGATGAACAGCGCCTCGTAGATGACCTCGTGGCTGATGCGCATGGACTCATCATCGGGGAAGTCGGCATGGAGACGGTGTGAGATCTGCTCCGGGCTCTAGGCCGTCGCCCATCGTCTGTCCTGCCGATGCAGCTTGTTCAGCCCCTTCCACACGGGCATCTTGGGGCTGATGGCGATCGTGCCGCCAGGGCGACGGACACTGCCGGCGAGCCGATCCTGCACGTACTCACGCAATTTGTCGTTGCCTGCGAGCTTCGCAGTCTTCTCGCGCTTCGCGGCCGATCCTGCGGGCAATCTCGCGCACAACGAACTCCTGGGCGCGCAGCGGCGCGCTCTCCTCGCGTTCGACGAACGCCAGGTAGCGGCCGGTGGGCTCGTCCAGGCTGATGGGCGGCATGCCGCCGGCGTGACGGAACCACCGGGATCCAACCGGCCATGAAACGCTGACGGCGGCCTCCGTAAGCGGCTCTGATCAACATTTCGGGATGACCCAGCGTGATCGGCTCACGGTGTGAGCAGGATGCGGTGTCGGAGAAGGTCGAAGTTGGCACGCCCATATCCTTGGCGTTTGAGGTATTTGATCCGGTTCACGTGTCCTTCGACCATGCCGCTGGAGTAGGGCAGGGTGAGTCCGGCGGTGACGGCGTCGAGGTCTTTGCGGAGGTTGCGAGCGAAGCCGCACAGGGGCGGCAGCTCACTGCCTTCAGCAGCCTTGATCCAGCGCGTTAGTAAGTGGCCGTGAAGGTTCTTCATCATCTCGGCGAAGCCCTGTATGTGCCGGCGGAGATCGGCAAGTTCGGGGCAGTTCGTCACGACGCGCTTGAGGCGGAGCTGCTGGCTGGAGGTGAGGTTGCCGGGGTGGCGGGTGAGCCAGCCGGTGACTTGCCGGACGGTGGGCGCCTCGGACCTCTTGGGCGTCGGTGACTCCGCCGTGCGCAGGGGTTCGAGCCAGCGCCTCACGCTGCGGCTGCTGCCGCGGTAGCCGCGCTGCTGGATCTCGCGGAACAGCCGGCCGCTGTCGGTACAGCCCTCACGCCAGCGCATGTTGAGGTACTCGGCCCAGGGCTGCGGCTTCGAGCGGCGTTGCGGCGGCGGGGACAGGAGCTCTTCGGCAGTGGCCGCGTGAGCGTACTTGCGGACCGTCTTGCGGTCCATCCGCAGTGCCTCGGCGATCACCTGGATCGCGACGCCCTTGTCGTACATCTCGTGCACCGCCGCGAAGTGACGCCGGGCGTTCGCCGCTCGCTTGCCCTCGACCAGGGGTGACTCGCCGGGTGGCGGCTCCACGACCTCCTCCTGCTCCTCGCCCTCAGGCGAGGTGAGGCAACTGCGGTGGGCGACGACGCACTTCTCGACCGTCTTGCACAGGTTCAGCCACAAATGAAAGCGGTCTGCGATCTGGACTGCGTCAGGTGCCCCGGTGCGGACGGCTTCGGCGTAGGCGCTGGCCCGGTCACGGCAGACGATCTCGGTGCCGGGGTGCTGATGGAGCCAGGCGGTGAAGGTCTCCGCGGTGCGGTCGGGGAGTACGTCGACGACGCGGCCGGTCTCGATGTCGGTCAGGACGGTGGCGTAGACGTGGCCGCGTTTGAGGGCGAAGTCGTCCACGCCCAGAATGCGGGGACTCTTCTCCGGCGGCTCGGCCGGCAGAGCTCGGATGCGGTGGAGCAGGGTGTTCGGGCTGACCGTGCAGTGCAGCATGCCAGCGAGTCGGGCACCGGCACGTCCGGCCAGGAGGCGACCGATCGCCACCAGCATCGTCTGCTGGAGCTGGCTTCGCCGGCCGTACCGGAAGGTCAGACCCTCGACCTGCTCAGCGAAGGTCCGGCGTGCGCAGGACGGTACCTCGCACCGGAACCGGCGAACCGTCAGGCATATCGTCACCGACCGCCCGCCAGCCGGCGTGTCGGCAAGGCGACGACGGTAACGATCGTGGACGCGGTGCGAGTTGCCCCCGCAGTCCGGGCACCGGGCGGCGTCGGCGGCGACCGAGGCTGAGATCCGTACGCCCGCACCGACGACTTGGATTTCCTCTATCGCGACGGCCGCGAGGTGCGGCAGCAGCACATCGAGTATGTGATCACGTAGCACACCTGCTCAACGATCTGACGTGCGGTCACGCTGGGTCACCCCGAAATGTTGATCAGAGCCCCCGTAATCGGCCGCCAGCGCGGAGAACGCTTGGCCGCCAGCGGGGAGCACTACGGCTCTTCGGCGCTTTCCGTGAAGCGGATGATCTTGGTAGCTCTTCCTGGTGGGGGATCGTGCCGCTGAGCTGCTGAAAGTTCTCTTCCCGCACCTGTCGCAGGTCGCGGTCAACGGTGTCGTCCGGATCAGCAGGTCCGTACGGATCTCTACCTTATGCAGCGCACCGAAGGCCCGCTGTCCGGGCTGCGGCACGGTGCCAACACGCGCGCACAGCCGCTACGGCCGCAGACTCGCCGACACCGCAGTCGCCGGGCAGGAGACCGCGATCGACCTTGAGGTCCGGCGCTTCTTCTGCGACCACGCTAGGTGCGGGAAGAGGACCTTCGCCGAGCAGGTCCAGCACCTCACCTTCCCGTACGGCCGACGAACCATGACGCTCCAACACCTGCTGCAGCAGATCGCGTTGGCACTCGGTGGACAGGCCGGCAAACGTCTCGCCGAGCGGCAGTCGGCCCCGGTGAACGGTCCCACCCTGCTCCGGATGCTCCGTTCCATGGAGCTTCCGGAGGTACCCGAACTGAGTGTGCTCGGCGTCGGCGAGTTCGCCTTTCCCAGGCGCAGTGCGAAGTCGTCCACCCCGACCGCCCTCGGTTCGGTCACGGGCGGGTCGGGCAGGTCTATCACCCGTCGCAGCAGCGTGTTGCGGCTGGTCAGGATGCCCAGATGCGGGGCAAGTCGGGAACCGGCCCGTCCGGCCAGTGCCAGCCCGATCCTGCTCATCGTCGAGCGCAGACGCTCGGTGCTCTGGCCGTGCCGTCTGGTCAGTCCCGGCACCTGCTCGACGAACGTGCGGCGCGGGCACTCCGGGGTGGCGAAGACGAACCGGCGGCCCCGCAGCGCCAGTACGCACGGCCGTCCGGCGCAGGACTGGTCCGCGGGAAAACGCAGGTAGGAGCCGTTCTCGGCGACGGCCGAACTTCGATCAGGTTCGATTTTCGTGTCCATGACCGGGGTGTTGGCCCCGGACGGCGCGGACTTCAGCCGAGGTGAAGAGAGCCTTCGGCCCGCAGGCGGCGGTGTGTGCCCGCTTCCGGGAGCGGTTGCATCAATGCACAGGCGTTCAACACGTTCACGGTCTTCGTAGCTCAAGCTCATTGCTCGCTACGGGCTGTTGGCGCCTACTGGAGGTGCGCCTGGCGGCACGGACCATGCCGGGGCAGTGCTCTCGACCGTGGGCTCGTGTCTGCCAGGCGTACGGCGGCTGACCGTGCCGATCGCTGGCCGGGAGGCTCCGTCGATGCCCCGGATCCCGGCAGAGAGTCGGTTCCGATGAATGCCAGCCCCGTCGCTGTGCATAACGGCTCATGTCCCCTGAGGCCGGCTCGGGTGGGGTGGGGTGGGGTGAGCCGTTGGATCTTGCCTTTGACTGCCCCAGCCGAGAGGGAAAGCGACTATGAGTGTTTCGATAGACACGGGCGGCCTGGACTTGGCAGAGATGCGGTGTGCGATCGATGTCGCTCTGGTGGATTTCTCCATGGCCCGCAGCCGTAGCGCCGCCGAGCAGGACCTGCCCGTCGAGGTCATCGAGACGCTACGCGGTTTTCTGGAGGCGGGCGGCAAGCGACTGCGGCCCGTGCTGTGCGTGGTCGGCTGGCACGCCGCCGGCGGGGAGGAGATCCCGGCCGCAGTGCTGCGGGTGGCGGCGTCGCTGGAAATGTTCCACGCCTTCGCCCTCATTCACGACGATGTCATGGACGGTTCGGACACCCGCCGTGGTCGGCTCACCGTCCACCGTACTGCCGCGACACTCCACCGGGACGGGCGCAGCCACGCCGCCGCCGACCGTCTCGGTGCCGCCATCGCGGTCCTGGTCGGTGACCTTGCCCTGGCCTGGTCGGTTGAGCTCCTGCACAGCGCCGGTCTTGATCCGGCTCAGCTCGCCAGGGTGCTCCCGCTGACCGACGCGATGCGTACCGAGACCATGTGGGGCCAGTACCTCGACGTCACCATGGCGGGCCGCCCCACGGCGGACTTCGACCAGGCGCTGCGGATCGCGCGCTACAAGACCGCCCGCTACACGTTCGAGTGGCCTTTGCGTATCGGAGCTGCCCTCGCGGGTGCCGAGGCGAGGGTGTGCGACGCGCTGAGCGCCTATGCCCGCCCCCTGGGCGAGGCGTTCCAGCTCCGCGACGACCTGCTGGGCGTTTTCGGGTCCCCCGCCCTGACCGGTAAACCCGATCTGGACGACCTGCGCGACGGCAAACACACCGCACTGGTCGCCGTTGCCCTGCAGCGGGCCGACCCGGTGCAGCGGCGGCTCCTGCGCAGCCTGCTCGGAAAAGCGGACCTCGACGAACACGGGGCCGCGCAGATCCGGGACGTATTGGTGGCCACCGGCGCCCGTGACGCGGTCGAGCAGCTCATCACGGCCCGTCTCGACCGGGCTTTGCGAGCTGTTGACCAGCCGCCGTTCCCGATCGCCGCGACCGCTGCCCTGCGGCAGCTGGCCAATGCCGCCACGGTGAGGACCGCATGACCATCGAAGGGACCCGGCCGACGGGACTTCGTTGGAGCCCGTGGACCGAGGCGCGTGTCACGTGGCTGTTCGTCTACCGGGACTTGAGCGCGTCGCTGATCCCGGCCTGCCTCTTCTCGCTGTCCGCGTCCCGCTACTTCGCCTCTTCACCCAGCCATGTCCTGACCGCGCTCGGGCAAGCTTTCGCGTGGCTCGCCCTGTACATCTACACGTTCTGCCTCTCCAACCAGATCTCCGGCTACGAGGAAGACCGGCTGCTCAAGCCCTACCGACCCCTGGTACGGGGACTGGTGACGCTGCGCGGCACCTGGGTCCGGTGGGCCGGAGCGATGCTGTGTTTCACCCTCCTCGGATGGTGGCTGGACGTCCTGTTCTTCACCCTGCTGTGGCAGGTGCTGACCGTCCTGCACAACTTCTTCGGGTGGGGCGGCTGGGGGTTCACCAAGAACCTGGTCATGGTGTTGGGTGCGGTGTCCGAGCTCGGCATGGCCTGGACCCTGGTGGGGCCGCTCGACGCCACCGGATGGTGCTGGATCGCCGTCATTTCGATCCTGTTCGGCGCCCTGGTCGTGCACATCCAGGACCTCCGCGATCTCGACGGGGACCGACAGACAGGGCGAAGGACCCTGCCCATGATCTTCGGTGAGACCGCTACGCGCCGCTATTTCGCAGTGCTCCTGTTTATATTTCCCGGACTCATTCACACCCTGCTCTATGCACCACTGCCTTTCGGTGTGCCGGTCATCCTCTGCGACCTGGCCGTCACCGCCTCGTGCTGGACCGTCGCGTATCGAGTGGTACGCCTTTCCGGCCGATATTCGGACCATAAGACCTATATGGGGTACACGTACATTTACTGCCTCGTTCTGGGCAGCGGCATCCTCGTTTTCTGACCGGGCGGCAGCCACTGGTGCCTGGTCGCCCTCCCCGCCAGGCTCGCAGGACGGCGCCTCCCATCTCGCCCGGTCATCTGGGGACCTGTCAACGGCCTTGTAAGTTGGGGCACTTCGGCACTTTCCGTAAAGCGAGCTGGTCAGTGCGCCAGGAGGATGCGTCTTCGTAGGAGGTCAAAGCTGGCCCGGCCGTAGTGCTGGCGCTTGAGGAGCTTGGTGTGGGTGTTGACGCCCTCGGTGCGGCCGTTGTCGTAGGGGAGGGTGAGCCCGGCGTTGACGGCGGCGCGGTCGAGTTCGAGTCCGTTGCAGAAGCTCTGCAGGTGGGGCAGGCCGACCGCACGGACTGCCGTGATCCAGTCGGTGAGCTTGGTGTCGTTGCCGTCCGCTGGGGTTGGCAGTTGTGTGAAGTCGCTCGTGAGGTGGGCAAGTTCGGCCATCTCGGGCCATGCCTTGGCCAGTTCCTGAAGAAGGGCGGTGTCCTTGTCGCGCAGGTGGTCGGGGTGGGTGAGCAGCATTCGGACGGCGCAGCGCGGGGTGGTGATGGGGGCGGTGTTCAGGGCCAGGCTCAGGCGGCGGGAGCAGTCCAGCAGGCGACGCCTTGGTCGAGGAGGGCGTGGATCTTGTGCCAGCGTTCGCGGATGGTCTGCTCGCGGACCCCGCCGGGACTGGTGGGGCTGACGGTCGCCCAGCAGGTGGCATGGCCGCGGACCTCGGCCAGGACCTTGTCGCACAGGTTCCGGAACAAATGCCGTCGGTCGCCGACCTGGACCGCGTTGGGCAGTGCGCGGCGGACGGCCTCGGCGTAGGTGGCCGAGCCGTCCCGGCACACCACCTCAGGCCCGGGATGCTCGCGCCACCAGGTCTTCAGGGTGGCGGCCTCGCGGTCGGGGAGCACATCGACACGCTGGCCGGTCTCGGCGTTGATATGACCGTGGCGTAGCGGCGCCGACGTTTGAGGGCGAAGTCGTCGACCCCGATCACGCGTGGCGCCGGCACCACCGGGGTGGAGATGCGGCGCAGCATGCGCAGGACCGTGGCGTAGGAGAAGGGCGCCGCCAGGGCGCGGCTGAGGCGGGCGGCCGCCCGGCCGCACAACTCCTTGACGACCTGCGAGATCTGCCTGGTCAGACGCGTGGTGCGGCGCTGGAGGTGCTCGATCAGTCTGGAGGCCTGCTCGCGGAAGGTCTGTCGCGGGCAGTCAGGACCGGGCAGACCAGACGCCGCACCCTTACCCGCACCACCACCCGGCGGCCGTCCACCGGCACGTCCGTCCCTGTTCGCCGGTGGTGGCCATGCACATTTGCCGTCGGCGCCCCGCACACAGGGCACAGCACCGGGACATCCCGGGTCCGGGCCGCCACCCGGGCCACCTCACCACTATCCACACATCCTCGACGACCAACGCCGACACCCCCGAAAACGCCACACTCACAAGCGAGTTGACATCATCCACGCCTCATCCTCGCAGGCAAGGACGCAGTGTCACTACCGAATACGGAACAGAGCCGTTCTTTTTATAGGCCCTCCCAGGGCTGGTTCAGCCGTGCTGCATGACCTCCGGGCGCACCAGGTTCTCGGCGAGCATGAGCTCCTTGACCTTGTCCGAGAGCATGCCCAGATGCCGCAGGACGTGGATGATCTGCTGGAACAGCATCTGCCGGTAGGTGGCCATCATCGGGTTGTGGCGGGCGAAGCGCATGTCTAGCTTGACCCTGTCGATGATCTTGCGGCGGTTGAGGCCAACTGCCGAGGGGTCGCCAGGACTTCGACCGGGGGAGTACACGTCCATCAAGCTCACAACACGGTTGGTGCGGGCGGGAATTGAGGCGTCCATGGGGTCTGTGGGCAACTCGTACGACAACGCCCTCGCGGAGAATCTATGGATGCTCATCAAGACCGAGGGCCTGCGCGGCCGCACCTTCGCCACACGTGCTGAGGCAAACCTCGCGCTCTTCGAGTACATCGACGGTTTCTATAACTCCCGTCGCATCCAGGAACGGCTCGGCTTCCTCAGCCCGATCGAGTTCGAGGAGAGGCACTACACCGAGCAGGCGACGGCCGAACAAGCGAACCTGAACCCCCATCAACCCATCCCGACCTGCTGATCAGCACCTCTCGCACAACGGGGGAAGCTCACATCGACCAGGCAGCCGCGATCGACGGATGCACGGCCGAACTCGGCGACGCCCGCACCCTGGGCGCCGCTGACGACTCGTATGGCGTCGTGCTGGTCCTCGGGCCGCTCTACCACCTCCTGACGCGCCAGGAGCGGCTACAGGCGCTTGCCGGGGCCCGCCGCGTCACCCGGCCCGGTGGCCTGGTCGCTGCAGCCGCGATCAGTCGGTGCGCCTCCCTGTTCGAGCACACCGCCACCACATGGCTCGGCACGACGCCCCGCGTCCGTGACGCGGTGGAGGGCATCCTCCGCACGGGTGTTCACGAGGCCGGCCGGAAGGGGTTCACGGCTGCCTATTTTCACACCGCCGACCAGTTCGCCGAGGAGATGACTGCCGCCGGGCTCGCTAACACCACGGTGTACGGGATCGAAGGCCCTTCATGGGGTGCGCTCAAGGCGACCGAGCAGCACACGAAGACGCAACTTGACCCCGAGGGACCGCTGTTCACCTCGGCTCTTGAAGCCGCACGGCTAGCCGAGCCCTACCCCGAACTACTCGCTGCGGCCTCTCACATGCTCGCCATCGCGCAAGCCTGACCACGACGGAACGCTGGGCCCGTTCCAAACTGGCTGGCTCCTGCTTCCGCGCCAAGGGCGTGCACTTCCTGATGAAGAAGAACAAGATCGAGCAGTTCGAGGGCGTCGGCGCCTTCATCGACCCGCACGCCCTCCACGTCACACTGGGCGACGGCCGCACCGAGACCCTCACCTTCGGCCACGCGATCATCGCCACCGGTTCGGTCACCCGCCTGCTGCCCGGCACGGCACTGAGCCGCCGGGTCGTGACCTACGAGGAGCAGATCCTCTCCGACGAACTGCCGGGCAGTATCGTGATCGCCGGGGCGGGCGCCATCGGCGTCGAGTTCGCCTACGTCCTTGCCAACTACGGCGTCGAGGTCACCCTCGTGGAGTTCCTCGACCGCGTCGTACCGCTGGAGGACGAGGAGGTGTCCGCCGAACTCGCCCGTCGCTACCGCAAGTTGGGCATCAACGTGCTTCCCTCCACCCGCGTCGAGGGCATCGACGACTCCGGGGAGAAGGTGCGCGTCACGGTCACCACCGGCGGCCAGCGCCAGACCCTGGAGGCCGACCAGGTCCTCCAGGCCATCGGCTTCCAACCACGCACCACCGGCTTCGGGTTGGAGAACACCGGCGTCCGGCTGACCGAGCGCGGCGCCATCGCCATCGACGGCCGCTGCCGGACGAACGTGCCGCACATTTTCGCCATCGGCGACGTCACCGCCAAGCTGATGCTGGCGCACGCCGCCGAGGCGATGGGCATCGTCGCCGCCGAAACCATCGGCGGCACCGAGACGATGGAACTGGACTACCTGATGATCCCGCGGGTGACGTTCTGTCAGCCGCAGATCGCCAGCTTCGGCTGGACCGAGGCCCAGGCCCGCGAGCAGGGCTTCGACGTGCGGGTGGCCAAGTTCCCGTTCACCGCCAACGCCAAGGCCCACGGCCTCGGGGACACCGCCGGCTTTGCCAAGCTCATCAGCGACGCCCGCTACGGGGAGATCATCGGTGCCCACCTCATCGGCTCAGAAGTCACCGAACTGCTACCGGAGTTGACGCTGGCGCAGAAGTGGGACCTGACGGTCCATGAGGTGGCCCGCAACGTGCACGGCCACCCCACCCTCGGCGAGGCCATCCAGGAAGCGGTGCATGGCCTCGCGGGGCACATGATCAACATGTGAGGGCGACTGTGCCTCCGTGCCTGTACTCCTTGGCTTGGCTCACCGGCTGAGCAAAACGCGCCGGCGCGCATCCGCCCTTGGGCACGACACGGCCTTGCGCCCCGTTCCCCCCGACCGTCACGTGGTCGGCAGCGCTGCTGTGCCCCGGCCTGAGGGAGGCACCAGCCGTCCTCGTCGGTCGGGGTGGTGCCGGGACGGGCGTTGGCGGCAGCGAAGTTCTCCAACGGCGGCTTGACCAACGCCCGTACCCTCTCGGCGGGGTTCGGTTCGGGCGCGTACGAGGGGAGTTGGAATGCCGCCAGTCATGCCTTGTTGTTGGTGGTGAAGTCGTTGAGTTCATCCCGGGCAAGCTCCCACGTTCTCTCGTGCGCCCATGCCACACGTGCAGGGGGGAGCTATGTGCGACTGTCACCGGCCCTGCGTTCAACGTCGCTTCGACGGCACTGAAGGGCGAGCGGTGGTGTCTGTGATGAACTCCTACGGCAGCTGAGGTGGCGGGTGTCTGAAAGCTCGTCACGATGAGCGGAGGTCTTCCGGGAGACGGGCCAGATGTTTCGTGGGGGTCGAGCCCGTGGCGTGCCAGGGCGTCATGCACGCGCCTGCGGATCTGCTCGCCGGGGGCCCGGGACGCACATCCGGTGTTCGACGCCGAGGAGTTCGGTGATGACGTTGGCCGGCGGGCCGGGGGTTTCGTCGTGCCGGGAGGGGGCGAGTGCCTTGTGGCTGTCCGTGTCAGGGGTTTGGGCTTCAGTGGGAGGCCGGTTCGCGGTGTGTTCGGGGGGCGAGTCGGGTCACTGTCGGAGCGGCCAGTCCCGCTGCCAGGAGCACGGCGGCGAAGGCCAGCCAGCCTCCCGTGCCGCCTCCGATGATCAACGCGGTACCGGCCGCCGGTGCCACCATGCCGCCGAGCTGGATCGACATGGTGAACACCCCTTGGTACTGGCCGTGCGCGTGCTCCGGTGCCAGTTCGAAGGCGAGCGCCCACGAGCCCACGCTGTAGAGGAGTTCCCCGATGACGTGGGCCACGGCACCGGCCACCAAGACGGCCGCCGCCATCCACGGTGCGCGTCCGGCGGCCAGGGCGAAGAAGGCGCAGCACAGCGCGAGCAGCGCGCCGGAGCGCCGCAGCGCCCGGATGCCGCTGGGCACGTCCTCTACTCGGCGACCCGCCCTGACCTGGAAGCACACCACCACAACGGTGTTGAGCAACAGGATCGCGGAGTAGATGGCGATAGGCGCGTGGGTGCGTTGGGCGATCCACAGGGGCAGCACCACGGTGATGAGGCTGTCGTTCGTCACCAGCACCGTGTTGAGCACGGTGAACAGTGCGAAGCGGCGGTCCCGGAGCACGTCCCAGGGCCGGGCGCCGGCCGGCCGCCCGGTCCGTGCGGCGGGCGGTAGGCGCAGGCAGGCCAGGCCGGAGAACACCAGCAGTGCGCCGCTAACCAACAGCAGGGTGTCGTAGACCGGTCGCGTGTCGCGGTGCAGGGCGACGCCGCCGAGCGCGGTGCCCACCGCCAGGCCCGCGTTGGTGACCGCGTGGAGGTAGGCGCGGGCGGGGACACGTTCGGCGGCGCCGACGGCGGAGGCGATCAGCGCACCGCGGGCCGCCTCCGACGCCGAGTGGCAGCCCATGACCAGGCCCGCCGCCACCAGGAATCCGGTGAAGCCGCCGACGAGCGGGTAGCAGGCGACCGCCAGGCCCTGCACGAGGGTCAGGGCGATGGCGGTCGGGCGGGGGCCGATGGCGTCGGAGGCCCGCCCGGCCAGGATGCTGGCCGCCACTCCACAGGCCGCCGCGACCGTCATGCCCAAGCCGACCCGGTCGGCGGACAGGCCCACGGAGCGGGTGAAGAACAGGATGCTGACCGTCAGGATGACGCCGTGGCCGACGGTTCCGGCGAAGCCGCTGACCGCGAGTGCCCGCACCGGCCCGGTGGGCGGCATCAGCCGCCGGAGGAACGTCACCACCTCGTTCGCCGCCTCCTTGCGTTGGTGGACACCGTCAACTCGGGTGTTGTGGTGTGTAGTTGGGGTCGCTGTGGGTCGGTCATGTCTGTTACGGGCATCATCTCGTTCGGCACACGGTGCGGGGGGCGGGAAGACGGACCGTCGCCAGATACCGGGCTTCCTGGGCGCGGGCGCAGGTCGAGTGCAGGGCGCCGGTGTGCCCGTCGCCGTCGACGGTCAGCAGTCGGGCGCCCTCGATGCCCACGGTCAGGGACCGGGCCCAGGCGTACGGTGTCGCCGGGTCGTACCGGGTGTTGACGACGAGGACGGGCGGGGTGCCCCGGACGCGTACGGGGGCGGGCGGGTTGGCCGCCTTGACGGGCCATCCCAGGCATCCGCTGGTCCAGTCCCAGAACTCGGAGTACCTCCAGGTGTGCGGAGCGGCCCCGCGCAGCCGCGTCCACTGGCGCTTCATGTCGACGAACCCATGGGTGTCGGGGGCGAAGTCGTGGCAGCCGACGGCGCGGTAGGACGGGTAGGTGGACTGGCCGTAGGGCGCTGCGCGCAGCAGGGCCGAGGCGTCGGGCGGGCCACCGGTCCCGGCCGCGGCGGCCAGGGCCCGGGCGAGCTCCGGCCAGCGGTCGCGCTGGGTGAGGTAGCCGTAGGCGCCGCCGGCCAACTCGTCGGCCGAGGCGGCGCGCGCGGGCCCGGCGCCCGGGGCGGCGGCGCGGACCCGGCCCCGTTCGGCGTTCGCCAGCAGCCGGTCGTACACCGCGGGGACGTCCCGCCCGTGGAGCGCACAGGCGGGGGCGGCACCGCACCACGCGGCGAAGCGGGCGAAGGCGCGCTCGGTGGCCCGGGCCTCGTCCAGCGCGGCACGCCGGGCGGGCCGGCCGTGGTCCACCGCGCCGTCGAGCACCATCGCGCGGACGCGGTGCGGATAGCGCTCCGCGTACAGCGCGCCGATCTCGGTGCCGTAGGACAGGCCGAGCCACGAGAGGGTGGTGGCGCCGAGGGCTTCCCGTACGGCGTCGACGTCCCGCACCACGCTGCGGGTGTCCACATACTCCAGGAGAACTCCGGTGGCCTGGCGGCAGGAGCGCCCCGCGACCCTGTTGAGGCGAACGAGGCGCTCGAACTCCGCGGGAGTACGGGGGAAGACGCGCACCGAAGGGTCGCGCAGTGGGTGGTGGCAGCGCACCGGTGCGCTCTCCCCGACGCCGCGCGGGTCCATGCCGATGAGGTCGAACCGGTCGCGCAGTCGGTCGAGTTGCGGGGTGTCGAAGGGGGGCGCGGCGGTGGCGACGTCGAGTACGGCGGAGCCGCCGGGACCGCCGCCGTTGATCAGCAGGGGGCCGATGCGCCGTGCCGGGCGCCGGGCGGGGAGGCGGGCGAGGGCCAGGGAGATGGTGGGGCCGCCGGGTCGGGTGTGGTCCAGCGGCACCCGCAAGGTCGTGCACCGGGCCTCGGGCAGGGCCTCCGGCTGGGGGCAGGCCGTCCAGCGAAGCGGGCCGGCGTCTCCAGGAGGCACGGTCCGGGTGGCGAGCGCCGGCTGGCCGGTCGCCCCGAGCGCGGTAGCCAGCAGCAGGGCCGCCAGCGCTTGGCCACGTCCCGCGCGGCGGCTGCGGCCGGGTCCGCCGTGCGGGAGTCTGCTCCTCATGCCCGACCTTCGTCCCGGGAGGCGCCCGCGGCGGGCCGCCTGGCGGCTACCGCGATCAGCGAGCTGCCCGCCGGCACCGGGACCCTGCGGAACAGCGCATGATCGACCCGACTCACCGCGTACAGCAGGGAGTTCACCGGACCGGGCGGCGGCTGCACGAAGCTGCTGTCCTCTCCCGCCGTGGCACGGAAGAAGAACCTGCGGGCGAACAGCGGTGGCACCGTCCACAGGTAGCAGTAGCGCACGGAGAGCACCCGCAGCCCCGCGGCCTCCAGGGCCGAGCGCAGCGATCGCTTGGTATAGCGCCGGTAGTGGCCGCTCATCTCGTCGAACTTGCTCCACAGGGCGGGCAGCGCGGGCACCGTCAGGACGAACCTGCCGTGTGCGCCCAGGAGCTCGCGCACCCGAACCAGGGCCCGCTGCTCCTCCTCGATGTGCTCCAGCACATCCAGCATCAGCACCAGGTCGTGGTCGGCCGGCCGGGGGCGGGCGGTGAGGAATCCGGAGACCTCGATCCGGTCGCGGACCGGGGAGTCGGGCGCGATCTGCCCGGCGTCGGGCTCGATGCCCTGCACTTCGCCGACCGTGGCCAGCCGCGGCCAGATGAGCCCGTCGCCGCAGCCGTCATCGAGGATCTTCGCGCCGCGCTCGCGCCAGGTCGCGAAGCGGCGCACGAAATGCAGCACATGGTTCTCACGGGCCCGCCACCACCAGTGCCGCCCGTAGAAGGCGCCGTACGACCGGCTGTAGGCGCTCTCCATCAAGGTGGCCGGGGAGTCGGCGCCGGCGGCGGCATCCGGCGGCGGTTCAGTGCTCATGGTCGCTCCAGAGGTCGGGGTCGGACGCGGGCCAGGTGCCGCGCAGCACGCTGAACGCCTCCGCCGCCAGGACGTCGGCGTGCGCGCCGAAGAGCCGCGCCTGGGCGCGGATCGCCTCCAGGGAGCGGGGGTGCGGGAAGTCCCGCAGCTCCGAGGAGTAG
Organism: Streptomyces sp. NPDC057743; assembly: GCF_042798755.1. NCBI lineage: Bacteria > Bacillati > Actinomycetota > Actinomycetes > Kitasatosporales > Streptomycetaceae > Streptomyces > Streptomyces sp. NPDC057743. The sequence goes on along the minus strand of NZ_JBHVJX010000054.1, from coordinate 3,708 downwards.
GCGCGCATGGCCTCGATCTTGTGCCTGAGGGTGTCGGCGACGTCCGTGTAGACGGCGGGGACGAACGGGGGGCGACCGGCGTGCCCGGAGTCGGTCGCGGACAGCGTGGCGAAGCCGAGGAGCCAGCGCACGCCGCTGACATGCGGTCGGCAGGCGATCATGCAGGCGCGGGCGGTGAGTTCGTGGTCCACGTTCAGGTCGCCGCTGTGGTGGGTGTAGACGATCCTCGGGGCGACGTCCGCGACGGCTCGGCCGACGCGGCGGGCCAGCTCCAGCAGGGGGTAGGTGTCGAGTTGGTTGTCGGCGAGGTCCAGGCGGTGCACGGCGTGCACCCCGAGGGCGTCGCGGGCGGCGGCGGTCTCCCTGCGTGAGGCGCGGGCCAGTTGGGTGTCCTGCGCCCGCTGTGCCTCGTCGACCTCTTGGCTGGTGCCCCGCGAGGTCTTGCCCTCCGCCAGGATCAGCACGTGCACCTCGTCGCCGGATCGGGCGTGACGGGCCAACGTGGCGCCGGGGCCCAGTACTTCGTCGTCGGGGTGGGCGACCACCGCGAGCACCTTCGTCATGCCACGCCTTCCCTGACGACGTCCGCGCTGTGCGGCCCGCAGTTCATCAGCAGGTCGAGTACCGACAGATGGGAGATGAAACCGGGATGCGACTGCGGGTACGTGGGGTGTTCGTAGCGGAAGAACTCGACCCGGACGCCCTGGGCCCCGACCCGCTCTTGGTCGAGGTAGTCCCGGGCGTGGGGCCCGGCGATGAAGGTGTCGGCGCCGAGCGCGCGGCACAACTCGGGGATGATGCTCTGCCGGTCAACGGGCGGAAGACCCAGCTGGGACACTCGCAGCAGTGGCCGGGGCAGCCCGAGGACCTCGGCGCAGTAGTCGATGAAGGGAAGGCAGACCTCGTCGAGGGTGGTGTACTTCCCGGCGTAGTACGCGGCGAGGAAGTCGGCGTGCATAGCGAAGAACGGGGCCCGGCGGTAGGCCATCTGGATCGCCTTCCAGTGCCTGCGCCGCCAACCGTCGCCCACCACCCCGATCTCGTCCAGCGGCCGTTCGGCCCGCAGGTCGGGGTGCGAGAGCGGCACGCTGAGCAGCATCGGGCCGTCGGCGGTGCGGATGCGGTTGCGGTTGAGCATGTTGCGCCGACCGATCCTGCTGCGGTCGTGCAGGACGAAGGCGTCCGCCGCAGCGATCTTCGCGAAGTAGCCCAACCACGGCAGATAGGCGGGCTGGTGGGCGCTGAGAATCATCGGTTAGGGGTCTCCTTCCGGGCCGTGCGGCCATCGCACGAGGCGGGTCATCGCGGGGACGGGGCTCCAACTGGTCTTGAACCGCACCTGTCCCGGCGCCGCTGCGGAGCCCAGGTCCACGGTCCGTACGCCCCGCTCCGCGAGCGACTCCAGCGCACACCACAGGGCCAGGTGCCCGGCGTTGGTGCGGCGGCCGGCTTCCGACGTCACCTGCAGGATGTGGTAAGCGGCGGGCTCGGCGACCGCGAAGACCGCCGCCGCCTGCGGGCCGTCGTCGTCGCCGACCAGGGCCGTGACCACGTCATGAGGCCGGGGCGGTACGGCGTCGGGCACTGCGCACAGCGCCGTGAAGTCGGCCGTCCCGTGCAGGCAGGGGGCTCCGTTGCGACCCATCGTGTGCCGGTACAGGCGCAGCAGCGCCGGTCCGTCGTCCGGGCTGGGAGGAAGGGCGCGCAGACCGTGGTCCCGCGCCCGACGTACGGCGGTGCGCACGCTGCCCTTGGCGGCGTGCCAGACCCGGGCGGGGTCCGCACCGAGGTCCAACAGGTAGGTCGGTCGGCCTGGTTGGGCGGCCCAGTGCCCGGTCAGGCGGTCGAGGCCGGGGGCCACTCCTGGAGGCGGCAGCAGGGTCACCAGATGGGAGACGCCGGCCACCGCGTGCACCTGCTCGGCCAGCCGGGGCAGGTGCAGCGGCGCGCCGGGCCAACTACCGCCCGGGCAGGGCGTTCCGTAGCCGAAGCACCCGATCTGCGCGGTGTCGGACGCGGCCGGCACGCACACCGGCAGGAGCACCTCGCCGTCCGCTTCCGGTCCGTTCACGGGCACCGCCAGCGGCATGAACCGCAGCCCGGGCCGGGCCGTCAGGCCCATCCGCAGCCACCGCGGGGCCGCGAAGGGCGTGGGCGGTCGGCCGCGCGCCACCCGCGCGGTCCACTGCGCCCAGCTCAGCACCTCGACCACCCGGCCCCCGGACAACGCCTCTTGACGGTCAGTCATCGCGTGCCCCGCGTTCTCCCACCGCCCGGTCGGCGGCGAGCAGGGCGGTGACGAGCAGCCGGTGGCCCAGGCGCGGTTGGGGTTGTTTGGGGATGGTCAGCACGCGCGGCCACAGATGCTCGGCGCCGGGCAGCGGTCCGCTGGCGTAGCGCGCGTAGGGGCGCATCCGGTGCAGGGGGACGTAGTTCCAGGTGCTGGGCACACCGGCGCGGGCCAGCGCGCGGGCGAAGACCTGTCGATCGCCGCGCCGGTGGAACAGCAACTCGATCCCGGGAACGAGGTCCGGCCGGGAGGGGACCACCGTGCAGTGCTCCAGGAACGGTGTGACGGCCGCGCGGACCTCCTCGTGCCGGGCCACCACGGCCCGACGCAACGCCTCGGCCGAGCCCAACAGCACGGTGGCGACGGCCGTTTCCCACCGTTGGGGTGTCGCCAGCGACGCAGCACCGGCCTCCCGCGGCAGGTGGTCGGCCTTGGTGGCGGACCAACCCGGTGCCCGCTGTCGAGCCCGCTGCACGACCGCCCGCACCGCTCCCGGGGCGCCGGCCAGCAGCCGTGCGGCCACCGCGCTGCGCAGTGCGGCGGCACCGCCCGGTCCGCCGTCGGACGCGGCGGGGTAGGGGTACGCGTCCGAGACCGGCCGCGCGGTGGCGGGCATCCCCGGCGGGTGGAGCACCGCGCCGCCGCCGATGCCGCCGAGCGGCTTGCCCGCGCCGAAGCTGAGCACCAGGGGCAGTCGGCGGTGCGGTAGCGCAGCAACGTCCCGGGAGCTGGGACGGCCTGCGCCAGGTCGAGCACCAGCTTGCCTCCCCGATCGGCGATGTGGTGGGCGTGGTGGCGCCACTCGTCCAGGCCGAGGACGTTGGTCACGACCACCAAGCGGCCCCGCAGGTCCACCGAGGCGTAGCCGGAGCCCTCGTCCGGGGTGGCGTCGACGAGGACGGGCGTGGCGCCGGTGGCCAGCACCGCGTCCGCCACGGCGGTGCAGTTGAACGTCGACACCACGACCTCCCGGCCGGGCGCGGCCCCCAACGCCGCAAGCGCCGAGCGCAGCGCGGCGCGACCGGAGGCGGTCACCACGCAGTGCTCGCGCGCGCAGGCCGCGCGCAACTGCCGTACCAGCCGGGTGCGTCCGGCGTCCGGGCGGGCCGCGTGGTACAGGGCCGCCGCGCACCGCCGGGCGGTCATCCGTGAGGGATGCAGCTCCAGGACGGGCCACCGCGGGGGAGTGGTGTAGCGCAAGTCTTCGGCCTCGTGCGGGTCCGCTTCGATCATCAGGCCGACGCTCCGGGGCGGATCAGGGCCTGCGGGGACCAGTCGGGGCGGCGCAGCCGTAGCGAGAGGCGGCCCGCGCCCTGCCGGAACCACTGAGCTTCTTCAGCGGTGCTGCTCCAGGGTGAGGACCGCTTTGGTCATTGACGTCAGTCGGTTGGGGCTGCAGCGGGCTCGGCGGAAGAGCC
>NZ_JBHVJX010000053.1:0-41554 GCF_042798755.1 Streptomyces sp. NPDC057743 | reverse complement strand
ACCGACTCGCTTCACCCGAACGAGACATGGTCCAGCACCGTCCGAAAACCCCCAGCTCATCCGCATAGAGACACGGCAGAAGTGCCAGAGAAAGCAGCTGCCAGGGCCGGGCGTATCGGCGTCGGAGGAATCCGCCGGTGCCACCCCCTGCGGTGCAAAGCGCGGAGGCGGGCGCGCCCGGGGCCGCGGCGGCGGCGAAGCGGCGGCGGATCATCGAGGCGGTGTGGCGGATCGCGGCCGAGCGCGGGCTGCACGCGGCGAGCATCCGGGAGGTGGCGGCGGAGGCCGGGGTGTCGGTGCGGGCGGTGCAGTACCACTTCGCGGACAAGCACCGGCTGTTGGTGGACGCGCTGCGGCAACTGCACGAGGAGAACGAGCGGATCGCGCGGGCCCGGATCCGCTTCGATCCGGCGGGGCCGCGGGCGCTGCTGCGGGACGTGTTGGACGAGTTCCTGCCGTTGGACGCCCAACGGGCCGCGGCGCTACGGGTGTTCGCGGCGTACTACGCGCGCAGCCTGACCGATCCGGCGCTGGCGCGGGTGTTCCTGCCCGGGGAGCATCCGCTGGAGGAGTTGGTGGCGTCGCTGCTCGGCATGGCGCGGGACGACGGGCGACTGGCACCGGGGGTGGACCTGCGCCTGGAGGCCGATCTGCTGGTGGCCGCGGCGGTGGGGCTGGGCGGCGATGTGCTGCACGGGCGGCGGTCGTTGGCCCAGGTGCGGCGGGCGTTGGATTACCGGCTGGGGACGCTCTTCACCGAGGGGGCGTAGGTCCTGTCGTCACACTCCCGTCTGCCGTCCGGCGCCCGGCCCGCCCTTCGGGCGGATGACGGGAGCTTGACGACAGGACCTAGGGGCCGCGCCGCGGGCACGGCGCGGCCCCGGCGTATCCGTCAACTCACCGCAGGCCCGGCTCCGGGTAGAAGTCCCGCGGCCGCCCCTGGGCGTCCTTGAGACGGCCCAACAGGCTGGCCGGGTATTCGACGAGCCAGTAGCTGGCGGTGGCCACGAGCAGCGCGGCGGCCAGGACGATCAGCAGAGCCCAGGGGAAGCCGGCCGCGCCCAGAGGCAGCAGCCCGACGTTGTGCAGCACGAGCATGACCGGCTCGTGCCAGATGAACAGACTGTAGCTGATCAGCCCGACCGTGGTGAGCCAACGGGCCGTCAGGAAGCGGTTCCAGAAGGTCCGTTGGCGGATATGGAGGGTGCTGAAGAGGAGCAGCAGCCACAGCGCGGAGGCGATGGGGTGGTAGTAGGTGAAGGTGAAGCCCTCGGCGTCGGACTGGAGGGAGAGGCCGAGCAGGCCGGCCAGGGCGAGGGCGGTGAGGGAGAGCGCGGCGCGCGGGGTGAGGCGGGCCCGGTCACCGAGGGCGGCCAGGGTCACCGCCAGCATCATGCCGGCCGCGAAGCCGCCGAAGCGGGCCTGCGGTCCGAAGTAGGCGACCCAGTCGGTGTGCGGGATGTCCAGGGCGTAGTGCGCGACGGTGATCCAGGCCATCGGCCCGGCGAAGAGGGCCAGGCAGCCGGTCACGCAGAGCGCCACCCGGCTGCCGCGGCGGCGCAGTCGTCGGCAGGCGCGGACGGCGAGCGGACCGAGGCCGACCAGGACGAAGTAGAAGAACACCTCCAGGGAGAGCGACCAGGTGGGGCCGAGGGTGTAGAAGATCCGTTCCTGGTCGAAGACGTGGGTGAAGGTGAGGTGCTCGAAGAGGTCCTGCCAGTTGCCGGGCAGGGTGGGGTTGCGGGTGGCCCAGACCACCAGCACGGCCAGGACGTAGAGCGGCAGGATGCGGATGGCCCGGCGGAAGAGGAAGGCGCGGGCCGGGCGGGTGGAGCCGCCGTCGATCGCGGCGCGCGCGTAGGAGAGGGTCAGCAGGAACGCCGACAGGACGAAGAAGAGGTCGATGACTTCGAGGGAGAGGACGGCGTTGAGGAGCGGGTTGTCGACGGGCGGGTGGGTGCCCCCGGCGTCGTAGGCGCTGTACTGCTGCCAGACGTGGAAGGCGACGGTGCTCAGGGCCGCGATGCCGCGGAAGCCGTCGATGTCGCCGGCGGGGCGGCGGCGGGTGGTGCTCCTGCGGGTGGGCGCCGGGGCGGGCGGGGCGGTGACCGTGGTCATCGGCGGGCCACCGCCTTGGCGGCCTGGGCGCGAGGGGTGACGCGCCACTGCCGGTCGCCGAGGGCCTCCTTGAGGTGGGCCTGACGGGCGACCATGTTCTTGAAGTGGCTGTAGAAGACGGTCGACACCAGCAGGTAGGACCAGAACCAGCGGCGGCGGGCGCGGAGTTCGGGGACGGCCAGGCGCCAGGCGAAGAGGGCCTGGACGGGGCCGGCGCCGAGGGTGAGCAGCAGGGCGAGGACGCAGACCGGGACGGCCCAGTTGAGGTGGTCGATGCCGCCGGCCTTCCAGGACGCGTAGAGCAGGATCGGCAGGATCTGGAGGGTGAGCCAGGGTTGGATCTCGCGCCAGCCCAACAGGACGAGCAGGCCGAACTTTTGACGTGCCGTCAGGACCGGTGAACGCAGGCCGCGCCAGAGGTGCTTGAGGGAGACCTGGAGCCAGCCCTGGGCCCAGCGGGAGCGTTGGTTCCACAGGGCGGTGAGGGTGGTGGGGGCGAGCTCACGGGAGAGCAGGGTGCGGTCGACGGCGAACCGCGAACCGCGGGTCAGGGCGCGGAGAGTGGAGTCGATGTCCTCGGTGAGCATGGAGCCGTGCATCCGGGTGCGGGCGAGGAGGTCGGTGCGCCAGAAGCCGTTGGAGCCGCCGAAGACGCCGAAGTCGTGGAGCCGGGTGCGGCCGGGGTGGCTGACCGCGTAGATCGCCTCGAACTCGACGGCGACGAGCCTGGCGATGCGGGAGCTGTCGCCGTTGCGGATGACGCAGTGACCCTGGACGACGTCGTAGCCGTTGGAGAGCCAGTGCCAGGCGTCGCGGAAGGCGTGCGGGGCGGGGTGGTGGTCGGCGTCGAAGATGCCGACGAACTCGCCGCGGACGCGGCTGACAGCGGCGTTGACGTTCTGCGCCTTGGAGGTGCTGCCGGCGACCGGCAGCAGGACCAGCCGGGGGTCGCGGGCGGCGATCTCGCGGAGGGTGTCCTCGATGGGCAGGGGGTGCGGGGTGTTGTAGGCCAGGACGATCTCCAGGCCGCCGGGATAGTCCTGGCGCAGGAACGATTCGACGGTCTCGACGATGGTGGCGGCCTCGTTGGGGAGGTACGCGGCGATCACGGCGCTGGCCGGCGGGTAGGGCGCGCCGGGGCGTTCCGGGCGGGCCGGGGCGTCGAGCGCGTAGAGGCATTCGAGGATGATCAGCAGCGCGGAGAGCACCAGTCCGGCGACCACCACCCAGTACATGGCCGAGCCGAGGTCCCAACCGGCCTGGTACGCCTGCTGGTAGAGGGCGAACGGCACGCCGATGCCCAGGAGCAGCGCCAGCACCGGGGAGGTGGCCGAGAGCGCGGGGCGAAGCAACGCGCGTAGCGGGGGCCGGCGATGGCGGTTCGGGGTCTCGCGCATCCAGGGGGCGTAGCGGACCGGGCGCAGGTCGCGGTGGCGGAGCGCCTCGCGGGCCGCGTCGCGGGCCTGGTCCGTGGCCTCGGCGGCGTCGGTGACGTGGGTGAGCGGGAGCCAGCCGATGGCGGGGGTGAGGCGGACGTTCTCGTCGGCGACGACGAAGCGGGTGCCGGCGGCGGTGGTGGCGAGGGCGTCCAGGCTGCGCAGGGCGGCCTCCTCGTCGACGCCGGGGAGCAGCATCAGCAGGTGGCCTTCGTCGTCGCGGCCGAGGCGGTCGCAGACGCCGCCGAGCCGTTCGGCGACGCCGGCCAGGCGTTCGGCGACCTCGCGGCGGATGCGGGGGCCGAACCGGTCCTCCAGCGCGGCGAGTTCGGCGACGCCGATGACGGCGAGGACGCCGCCGTGTCGGGCGGCTCCGGGGCGCTTGAGCTCGCGGTCGAGCTCGTCGAGGAAGTGCGGACCGGAGTAGAGGCCGGTGCGGGGGTCGCGGAGCAACTGCTCCACGGGGACGGGGACGCGGCGGAGCTTGGCCTCGATGCGGGCGGAGAGTTCATCCGGATCGGAGACCTCGGGTATGCAGTCGTCGGCGCCCTGGCGCAGCAGGTCGGCGACGCCGGCGGGGTCGGGGGCGCCGGTCACCATCAGGAGCGGCAGGGCCCGGCCGGCGGGGACGGTGCGGACCTCGCGGATGACGTCGGCGGCGTGCCGGGCGTCGGGTTCGTCGAGGGCGACGACGGCGTCCGGAGGTGTCTGGCGGACGCGGGGACCGACCTCGCCGGGTGGGGCGTGGCTGACGTCGTGCCCGGTGGTGCGGAGGGTGTGGGCGAGGCGTTCCAGACGGGGGCCTGGGGTGCCGACGACCAGGACGTGGCCGGCGGGGTGGGTGGCGGGTGGGGTGGGGTGGTCCGTTCCGCCGAGCAGGGCGGTGGATGCGCCCTGGGAGTCTGCAGGGTGCGAAGTGAGCACCTGGCGTGGTCCTTTCTTGACTGCGGGGCACGCGGAGGCCGGCGCGCGGTGGCCGGCACGCGGCGCCCCTCGGGCCGGCGGGGCCGTCCGGTCACATGGCGTGGAGACCGGGGGCGTTGGCGGTCCGTGGGGCGTCGGTCCCGGGGGCCGTGCGCGGGCAGGGCGGAGCAACCGCCCTGGTGCGGCGGCGAGTTGGGGTGCCGTGGGCCGGCTGGTCAGGCCGGCGGCTCCGGGTGCGCGCGGGGTGGGGGCGGTGGCAATCAGGCGGGGGTTGGGCGGCGGTCGCGTGGGGCGGGCCGCATCACCGCGCGTTGATTGTCAGATGCATGACAGTCTGAGCTGCGCCAGCGTGCGTCTTCTCGCGGCGGAACGGATGGCGGCACGGCGGAGCGCGGCCTCGGTGGGCGCGACCGGAACGGCGAACTGCGGGCACCGGACCGCACGGTGGCGGTCGAGCGTGTATCGCATAGGTGAGGGTCCCATCCTGATCGGATTGTGGGGGGAGGACCGAATGTCAGGTGTACACCGACCGGCCCCGCTCGGCAAGGCCCGTCGGCTCCCGCCAGCCTCCGTGATCACTGTGACACCGCACCTTCATCCACGTAACACCTTCATTACGTCCTGCCGCCGAGCGGGGTTCGACGGGCGCTACCGCCCGGTAGGTGCCGGTCCATCGGCTATACCCGGTACGGGAGTTCTGACCTGGAGGTTCGCATCTCTCTCCGGTCTGTTAATCTGCCCGCCCCTGGATGTTCCTCCATGCCGGCTCCCTTCCTCATCCCCCAGCACCCCCTCCTCGCCGGGTGCAGCGAGGTGTCGCGTACGTGAACAGCGTTCCGTTCTCCCCCGTTCAGGCCCGATCCGCGCGGGCCCGGGTGGGCCTGACCACGCTTCAGGTCGCCCAGTCCATGGCGGCGTGCGGTGCGCCGGTGCACCCCGAGGCGATCGAGGCGTGGGAGTACGGCTCCCTGACGCCCACCGAACCCCAACTCTTCGCGCTGGCCAATGTGTTGTGGTGCCCACCGGCGGTGCTGATGGGGGTGCAGCCGCGGTCGCTGGCCGAGCACCGGATGGCCAAGCAGGTGAGCGTGGGGCGGCTGGCGCAGTGGGTGGGGATGGACCCGGACGCGTACCGGGCCGCGGAGGCGGCCAACCAGTGGCACGGCGACTACCGGCAGACCAAGGCGCTGGTGGAGGCGTTGGGGCTGTCGCTGCGCGAACTGATCGGCGTGATGGGGCGGATGGAGGAGTTGGCCGGGCATCTGCGGGCGGCCATCGAGGGCCGCTGGAAGTCGCACCTCGCCCCGATCGCCGAGATCACCACGTTGAACCGGACGCGGGTGAGCGATGCGCTGCGCACCATGCACGGCGAGTTCGCGGACTTCTCCGAGCGGTACATGGGGCATGTGGTGGGGCGCAGCGGCGACGCCCGGCTGAAGGAGATCGCGGCCGAGCGGTCGGCGTATCTGCGGCGGCTGGTCGACCACTTCTGGGAGCTGATCGGGGAGGCGGGCGAGGCGCCGCCGTTCAACTCGGTGCGCTGAGGCGGCGGGACGGTGGTTGTGTCCGCCGTCCCGCCGTCGGGTCAGTACGCGCCCGGGGCGGGCCCGGCGGACGCCGGCCCGGTCGGCGCGTGCGCATCGCCGGCCTCGAAGCCGCCCCCGGCCCGGAGCCCGTCCCCGCCCTCGGCGCCTCCCCCGTCCTCGTCCTCGGTGAACTCGTCCCAGTCGATCTCCAGCGACCTGCGGCGGGTGAAGACGTTGAAGAGGAGGTTCAGCGCGATCGCGGTCAGGCCGCCGAGGGTGATGCCGCTGTCGAGCACCGCCCGGACGCCCTGCGGCATCCGCTCGAAGAACGGCGCGACCGCGGTGGGCAGGAACGCGGCGCCCAAACTGACCGCCAGGATCAGGGCGTTGCGCTCCTCGCGCAGGTCCACCTTGCCGAGGATCTGGATGCCGACCGCGGCGACCATGCCGAACATGGACAGCGCCGCGCCGCCGAGCACCGGGTGCGGGATCGCGGCGACCACCGAGCCGGCCTTGGGCAACAGTCCCAGCACGATCATGAAGCCGCCGGCCGCGACCACCACGAACCGGCTCATCACCTTCGACATCCGCACCAGGCCGATGTTCTCGGCGAACGCCACATAGGGAAAGGAGTTGAAGATCCCGCCGAGGACGGTGGCGACGCCGTCGGCGCGCAGCGCCCGGGCGACGGTGTCATTGCCGACCGGCTTTCCGGTGATCTCGCCGATGGCGTAGACGTCGCCGGTGGTCTCCACCATCGTGATCAGCATGACGACGACCATCGCGAGGATCGGGAACGGCTCGAACTTGGGCATTCCGTAATGGAACGGCGTGCTGACGCCGAACCAGTCCGCGTTCCCCACCGCGCCGAAATCGGCGTCGCCGAGCAGCCAGGCGACGGCGGTGCCGCCGACCAGTCCGAGCAACACCGCGACGCTGCTCAGCAGCGGCTTTCCGATCCGCACCAGCACGAGAATGAACAGCAGGGTACCCAGCGCGTATCCGAGGTTCTTCAGGTCGCCGAATTCCGGCTTGCCCATCAACTGGGCGCCACCGGCCGCGTCCTGGAGCGCCTGCGGAATGAGGGTCAGGCCGATGATGGTGAGGATCGTGCCGATCACCACCGGCGGGAAATACTTCACCAACTTGCTGAAGAACGGGGCGAAAAGGAACGTGGCGATACCGGCGGTGATCACCGCGCCGTAGACCACCAACAGCCCGGCGGTGCCGCCACCGGCGCCCAGCCCGATGGCGATCATCGGGGAGACCGCGGTGAAGGTGACGCCCTGGACGAGCGGCAGCCGGGCGCCTATCTTCCAGATGCCGAACGCCTGGATGACGGAGGCGATTCCGCAGGTGAAGAGGTCGGCATTGATGAGGTAGACGAGTTGCTCGCGGGACAGCCCGAGGGCGTTGCCGAGCATGATCGGGACGATGACCGCGGCGGCGTAGAAGGCAAGGACGTGCTGGAATCCGTAGAGGGCGAGTTTCCCGAACGGGAGGACGGTATCGACCGGATGGGACCGCTGCCGGGGAATGTGCTGGGGGGATTGTCGCGCGAGTCGTGCCATCTCTGCCTTGCCTTCACGAGGTAGGTGAATAAGAAGGAACCCGGGCCCTGGTCGGGGCGCTCACCCTAGTTGACCTAGGCAGTTCCGCGCGAGTAACCGGCGTTCCGGGAAAGGAAATGCACGGTACGCTCGGAAATATGGCCGAGCGGCCGGAAGCGACCGGCGCGCCCGAATTCCCGGCCGAATGCGGCGGATTGGGCGGGCGGCCGGCCGCGAGCGCGAAGGGGCCCACCATGAGCGCGCCGGGACGCCACCCTCCGGTCGGCGCCGCCGGACCCGCGGACCAATTGCCAGTACGGCAACGGAAGTTGTCGGTACCGCGGCGCGGCCGGAGGGTGGAGCCAGTCCGGGCCCGCTCCACGACCGGGGCCCAAGATCCCTACCGGAGGCCGCGCCATGACCACCCACCCGCACCACACGACCACACCGCACGCCGGCGCCGACGCGCCGCCGAACAACCGCGTCCACCACGTCCCTTCCGGCGAGCTCGACGGCCACACCGCGCTCAGCGGCAGCACCGTCGGCTCGCGGCGGCTCTGGATGGGCCGGGTGGAGAACCCGCCGCTCAGCGCGACGGACAACCACCACCACGGCGCGTCGGAGGCGGGCATCTACGTCGTCAGTGGGCACCCCGTCTTCGTCTACCACGACGGCACGCAGGAGGTGCGGATCGCCGCCGGGCCCGGCGACTTCCTGCTCGTGCCGCCGTTCGTCCCGCACCGGGAGGAGAACCCCGACCCGGAGGAGCCGGTGGTCGTGGTGATCGCCCGCACCACCCAGGAGCCGATCAAGGTGTCCGTGCCCGAGCTGTACCAACTCACCGAGAGCGAGCACCGCGAGGCGCCGGTGCGCTGAGCGTCAGCGGGCGCCGTACGACGTTCCGCGGACCTCAACGGCCCGGCGGCGGCGCCCGGTAGGCGTCCCGGACCTCTCCGGGGTGCCGGGCCCGACGCGCCGCCAGGGCGCCGACGAACCCGGTGACCAACCCCCAGGCCGCGCCCACCGCCACCAGCCGCCCTAGCTGCGGCACCAGGGTGACCGAGTCGCCCAGGTCCCCGCCGAGGTCGCCGACGCCGATCAGGGAGAGGCCGTAGTGCGCGTCGATCCGGGTCAGCAGCCCGACGGCGAGCAGGGTGAGCGCGAGCGCCACCGCCATCTCCAGGGCGTGCCGCCAGGCGGGCGTCCGGGCCGGGGCGCGGACCGCCGCGATGTACGCGGCGCCGAGCAGCACCACCGCGGCCACCGCCACCAGCCACCAGTACCGCCCGTCCTGGGCGCCGAGCGAGCCGAGGTCGAGGGTGCGCTCCTCGCGGCCGCGCAGCACCTGCTCCAACACGTGCGGCAGCGGCAGCCCGAGGGCCGCGTCGACGTGCCCGGTCCAGGCGCCGCCGGTGCCGATGCCCAGCGCGAGCCAGGCCAGGTTCGGCAGCCCGAGCAGGAGCGCCGCGAGCGTCCGCGCCGGGTCACCGCGGGTGATCAACTCGACGATGCCGACGACCAGTCCGAGCGCGACGTAGACCAGCAGCGTCAGCACCATCGCGAAGGCTGGCGGGCGGACGGAGTCCTGGAAGCGGAGCAGCCGGGGGGAGAGCGGGGCCTTACGGGAGACGAGGAAGGTCAGTACCAGGACGGCGAGCAGCCACAGCAGCCCGTAGCCGAGGGTGGCCGGGATGTCGGCGCGGAAGCCGACGGTCGGGGTGGTGCCGAGGAGGGCGCCGATCCGGTCGGCGATCTCGTTGCCGACGCTGATGGTGAAGCTGTGCCGGGCGGCGAGCGCCAGCAGGAGCAGCAGGACCAGCCAGCACACCGCCGTCCGCACGATCCGGGCCAGCAGTTCGCCGGCCGGGGCGAGCGCGCGGTGGCGCAGCGGCCGCAGGAAGACGGCGGCGGTGACCAGGGCGCCGGCCAGGGTCACCGACAGCGGTACGGCGTCGACGGCGGCGTGCGCCTGCGCGATCACCCCGGCGTTGCCGGTCGCGTCGAGCGAGCCGCCGGCCGCGGCGACGACGACGGCCGCGACCACCGCGGGGAACGCGCCGCCCGGCAGCCCGGCCGCACCCGCCGCCCACAGGCCGAGCGCGGCGATCAGCACCATGGTGAGCAGGCCCGCCACGGCGGTGCCGAGGGCGTCCGCCCAGCCGCGGAGGGCGGACGGGGCGCCGTGCGGTGTCGGGTTCCGGGGGCCGGCCGCAGCCGGGCCGCGCAACTGGCTCACGCTGTCTCCTGCGGGACGCGGGGCCGAAGTGCCCTCCAGACCACGGTACGCACCAGGGCCGCACGGGAGCATGCCGAAGGGCCGGCCGGGCCGGGAGGAGGGTGCCGATGGCGCGTTCCCGACGTAGCCGCACTTCGATATCGAACTGTGTCCTAATAAACCGATGCACCGCACAACCTCTGAAGCGGACAAAACGTCTACGTCAGCGCGGCGGATGCCACGGGCTCCGCCGCTGTCCGTTGCTCAGCTTTGGAGGGACCCTCGTGCACGCCGGAACACGTCGCCATACCGCCCGGTTGATACCCGCCGCGCTCGCCGCGGGGCTACTGCTGACCGCGTGTGGGAACGGCGCCGACTCCTCCAGAGCGGCGGAGCCGGCGGCCAAGGTGACCGTCACCCCGGCCGGCGGCAGCACCGCCGCGAAACTGGGCTCGCCGATATCCGTCAAGGCCGACGGGGGCAAGCTGACCGCGGTCAACGTCAAGGACGACAAGGGGGCCAAGGTTCCCGGCAAGTTGGCCGCCGACGGCGGGTCCTGGACGTCCGACGGCAAGGTCCGGCCGAAGACCACCTACACCGTGCAGACCGAGGCGAAGTCGACCGGCGGCAAGGAGTCCAAGGCCACCGCGACCTTCACCACCGAGCAGCCCGACAAGGTCAACAAGCTCACCAACACCCCGGGGAACGGCCAGACGGTCGGCACCGGCATGCCGGTCTCGATCAAGTTCGACCACAAGGTGGCGAAGGACAAGCGCGCCGAGGTCGAGAAGGCGCTGACGGTCACCAGCCAGCCGAAGGTGGAGGGTGCCTGGGGCTGGGTGAAGGACTGGGACGGCAAGGACCGGATCGACTGGCGGCCCAAGGACCTCTGGCCGAGCGGCACCAAGGTCTCCGTGCGGGGCGCGCTGGGCGGGATAGATTCCGGCGACGGCCGCTACTTCGCGCGCGACTACGACTTCGACTTCACGATAGGCCCCGACCACAAGGCCATCATCGACGTGCCCTCGCACAGCATGACCCTGTACGAGAACGGCAAGGCGGTCGACACCATCAAGGGCTCGGCGGGCTCCCCGGAGGCCCCCACCCGTAACGGCATCCACACCGTCCGCAGCAAGAACGCCTCCGAGACCATGGACTCCGCCACCATCGGCTACGGCAACCAGTGGATGCTGGACTCGAAGTGGGTCACCCACCTCACCGCGTCCGGCACCTTCCTGCACTCCGCGCCCTGGAACAAGTCCATCGGCGTGGTCAACAACAGCCACGGTTGCTTCGGCATGACGACCTCGGACGCGAAGAAGGCGTACGACTTCCTGCCCATCGGCTCCACCGTCGAGGTCAAGGGCTCCAGCAGCACCGCGAAGACCGACGTCGGCAACGGCCTGGAGGTCTGGCAGGAGAACTGGCAGCAGTGGCAGCAGCGGAGCGCCCTGAAGTAGCGCCCGCGGGCCCGCGCCACGATCCGCGGCCCATGCCCAACGCCCCCGGCCCGGTGACGAGTTGCTCGTCACCGGGCCGGGGGCGTTGGCGGCGCGGTCAGTGGCTGCCGCTGGGGCTGGCGCCGGGCGCCGGCTTGGTGATCCGGTCACCGGAGGGGGCGAGGACGTACCACTTCCCGCCGTGGTCGTCCGCGCCCTGCCCCTTGGCGTCGCCGGGCCGCTTGTCCCGGACGAAGTAGTAGAGCGGGTGCCCGTCGTAGGTGACCTCCCGGCCGCCGTCCCGACGGGTGAGCGTCCCCAGCAGCTCCTTCTTCACCCCGGCACCGGCCGTCGGCGCCCCGCTCACCAGCACCGGCGGCCAGCGCTCGGCGCAGCCGCCGTAACAGGTCGACTCCCGCTCCCCGTCCGCCTCGAAGAGGTAGAGGGTGCGGCCCTGTCCGTCGACGAGGAGGGTGCCGAGCGGCCCGGAGCGGGCGTGCACCGCGACCGGGCCGGGCGGCGGGGTGCTCGGCGCGGCGCTGGCGGTGACCGGTCCGGTGGCCGACGGCGTCTGGGTCCGCGAAGGGGCCGTCCCGCCGCCCTGGTTGGCGCATCCGCCGAGCACCGCGGCGACCAGGGCGGCGACGGCCGCGACACCGGCGGGGCCGGCCGCGCTGACGGGGTTCCTCATCGCACGTCTCCTTCGGCACAGGGGGGCCGGCGGCGTCCGGCCGCCCACCGTGCACTAGACCGCAGCCGCCGGGTCCGGGCATCCGGGCGGGCGCGTTCGGCGTAGCCCGGGGCGGGGGTGCCCGCCGGCGTCAGCGGACGTCGTGGACGGTGCGCCGGTAGGTGGAGCGACGGTCCTCGATGGCCGACCAGCGGTCGCCGTAAACGGTCTGGGTGATGCCCGGTTCGCGGAGGAAGGCGTGCGGGAAGCCGAGCGGCACCGCGCTGACGGCGTCCAGCCGCGCCAGGGCGTCGGCGTCGAGCACCACGTCGACGCTGCCGAGGTTGTCGGCCAGTTGGTGCTCCTTGGTGGCGCCGATGATCGGGACGATGTTGCCGGGGCGCTGGCGCAGCCAGGCGAGCGCGACCTGGGCGGGGCTCCAGCCGCCCTGTTCGGCGATCTCCAGGACGGCGGTGACGGTCTCGTCCTCGTTGTGGTCCCAGTGACTGGTCCGCTCGGTGGCGTCCAGCCGGCCGGACTCGCCGCGCCGGTACTTGCCGGTGAGCTTGCCGGCGGCCAGCGGGGCCCAGGCGAGGACGGCGAGGTCGAAGGCGCGGGCCTGCGGCAGCAGTTCGCGCTCCACGGTCCGCTCCAGCAGGTTGTAGCGCAGCTGCGAGCCGGCGAAGGCGGTCCAGCCGCGCAGCTCGGCCAGGGTGTTGGCCTGGGCGATCTCCCAGGCGGGCCAGTCCGAGACGCCGAGGTAGAGCACCTTGCCGGACCGCACGAGGTCGTCGAGGGCGCGCATCACCTCCTCGACGGGGGTGAAGTTGTCCCGGGCGTGTACCCACAGCACGTCGAGCCGGTCGGTGTTGAGCCGGCGCAGGCTGGTCTCGACGGACTGGACGAGGTTCTTGCGGTGGTTGCCGCCGGCGTTGACGTCGCCCTCGGCGGTGGCGCAGGTGTACTTGCTGGCCAGCACGAAGCGGTCCCGGCGGCCGGCGAGCAGCTCGCCGAGCATCGTCTCGGAGGTGCCGGCGGTGTAGTTGTTGGCGGTGTCGAGGAAGTTGCCGCCGGCGTCGGCATAGGCGTCCAGGATGCGGGCGCTGGTCTCCTTGGCGGTGCCCCAGCCCCAGTCCTCGCCGAACGTCATGGTGCCCAGGGCCAGTTCGCTCACCCGCAGGCCGGTCTTGCCGAACAGTGTGTACCGCACGCGGTCCCCTTCGCTTCGGGATGTGGTGGCCCAGACCCTAGGAGGTGGAGTGCGCTCCAAGGCAAGGCGACATCGGCGCGGGCGGGTGGCCGGGAGGCGGGCGGGCGCCTCCCGGCCGGGGGCGGGTCAGCCGGTGTGGAGCGCCGGGTCGCTGACGCCGGGCTTGCCGGTCTCGACGTGGCCGGCGAGGCGGCGCAGGAAGCCGGCGTCGGTGTCGGCGGTGATCGTCAGGTCGTACCAGCGCTTGCTGGCGGTGAGGTCGACGCGCTGGGTGACGGTGCCGCCGGGGTCCACCCGGACGGTCTGCTTGGCGCCGCCGTAGGCGTTGGTGAGGGTGAGGTTGCAGGGGGCGGTGCCCGGGTTGCTGAGCGAGAGCTCGATCCGCCCGGAGGCCGCGTCGTGCCGGGCGGTCACCTCGGGGACGGCCTTCTTGCCGGGGCCCTTGAAGGTGCGCAGGAAGCCGTTGGGGCCGTGCACCGTCAGGTCGTAACTGCCCTGGGAGTAGGCGGTGTTCCAGGTGTCGGAGAGCGTCTTGCCGGCCTCGGTGGTGTACGTCCAGGGGCCGTCGGTGCGGTTGCCGGAGGTGACCAGGAAGCAGGCGCCGGCGGCGCCGCCGCCGCTGAAGGTGAGGGTGTAGCGGCCGCCGGCGACGTCCGCCTTGCCGTCGGTCAGCGGGACGTAGGGCAGCGGGCGGCTGGGCCGGGAGCCCGGCTCCTGGGTGGGCAGGACGGGCTTGTCGGGCGGCGTGGGGACGTAGCTGTCGTGCCGCTTGTGGTCCGGCGGCTGGAAGCCCTTGGTGTCCGGGAGCGGGACCGGCTTGGTGTTCTCCAGGGAGAAGTCGAAGGCGGAGGTGAGGTCGCCGCAGATGGCGCGGCGCCAGGGCGAGATGTTGGGCTCGTGGACGCCGAAGCGGCTCTCCATGAACCGGATGACGGAGGTGTGGTCGAAGACCTCGGAGCAGACGTAACCGCCGGTGCTCCAGGGGGAGATCACCAGCATCGGCACGCGCTGGCCCAGGCCGTAGGGGCCGGCCGCGTACGTGGCGTTGCCGGCGAAGTGCTCCAGGGTGGTGTCGACGGTGGACTTGCCCTGGTCGGCGGAGGCGGGCGGGAACGGCGGGACGACGTGGTCGAAGTAGCCGTCGTTCTCGTCGTAGGTGAGGAACAGCGCCGTCTTGCTCCACACCTCCGGGTTGGAGGTCAGCGCGTCCAGGACCTGGGAGACGTACCAGGCGCCGTAGTTGGCGGGCCAGTTGGGGTGCTCGGAGAAGGCTTCGGGGGCCGCGATCCAGGAGATCTGGGGCAGCTTGCCGGCCTTGACGTCGGCCTTGAGCTGGTCGAAGTAGCCGTCGCCCTGCTTGGCGTTGGTGCCGGTGCGGGCCTTGTCGTAGAGCGGGTTGCCGGGCGCGGCGTTGCGGTACTGGTTGAAGAACAGCAGGGAGTTGTCGCCGTAGGTGCCGCGGTAGGCGTCGTCGATCCAGCCCCACTTGCCGGCCGCGTCCAGGCCGTCGCCGATGTCCTGGTAGATCTTCCAGGAGACGCCGGCCTTCTCCAGGCGCTCGGGGTAGGTGGTCCAGCCGTAGCCGGCCTCCTCGTTGCCGACGACCGGGCCGCCGCCGGTGCCGTCGTTGCCGACGTAACCGGTCCACATGTAGTAGCGGTTGGGGTCGGTGGAGCTCATCAGCGAGCAGTGGTAGGCGTCGCAGATGGTGAAGGCGTCGGCGAGCGCGTAGTGGAACGGGATGTCCTTGCGCGTCAGGTGCGCCATGGTGCCGGTGCCCTTGGCGGGGACCCACTGGTCGTACCTGCCGTTGTTGAACGCCTGGTGGCCGCCGTGCCAGTCGTGGTTGAGGCCCTCGATGAACTGCATGCCGAGGTCCTTGGCGTCCGGATGGTAGGGCAGCAGGTCCTTGGTGCCGTCGGACTGGTGCCACACGGACTTGCCGCTGGGGAGCGTCACCGGGCGCGGGTCGCCGAAGCCGCGGACGCCCTTGAGCGAGCCGAAGTAGTGGTCGAAGGAGCGGTTCTCCTGCATCAGGACGACGATGTGCTCGACGTCCTTGATGGAACCGGCGCTGCGCCGGGCGGGGATGGCGGCGGCGCGGGCGATGCTGTTGGACAGCGCGGTGGCACCGGCGGTGGCGCCGGCTATCTGGAGGAAGCGCCGGCGGTTGATGTCAGCCATGTGTCTGGGGACCTCGTGGGTGGAGGGGATCGGGGGGAGGGTGCGGACGGTGTTGCGGGCAGAGTGTTCCAAGAGGAACGAGGGTCGGGAAAGAGGGCGTGTCCCGGCCGTGACACTTCACCGTACGGTGGGCGAACTCCCAGGCCACCCGCGCCCCCGGCACGACGAACGGCCGGCGGGCCACGGCAGTTGTGCCGTGACCCGCCGGCTGTGCGAGGCCGCCCGGAGCTCGGGGCTAGACCAGCGAGGCCTCCGACGGGGACGGTCCCGGAGCGACGGCCGGGCCGGGGGCGGTGGCGGGGGCGGGGTCCGCGGTGGGCTCGCCCTCGGCGGCGGGCGGCTGGGCGGCGGTCGCGGGCCCCACCACGTCCGGCACGCTGCGCAGCGGCACCGGCGGGTCCACCGGCGCGGCGCGGGCCGCCTCGACGCGGCGGGTGAACCAGATGACCTTGCCGGTCGGGGTGCCGCAGGTGCCCCAACTGTCGCTGAGCGCCGCGATCCTGGCGAGCCCGCCGCCGGCCGCGCCCTCCAGCCGCGCCAACCGGGGGCCCTCGTCGGCGACCGAGGCGGTCAAATGGCTGCCGCTCCACCGGAGTTCGAGCACGCAGGGGGCGTCGGGGCCGACATGGCGGTGGACGTTGGTCAGGAGCTCGGCCACCCCCTCGCACATCGGCGGGATCTCCAACTCAAGGTGCCAGTAGCGCAGATGGGCGGCGACGATCCGCCGGATCTGGGGAACCCGCTCCGCCGAGGCGGGCAGTTCGACCGTGTAGTGCCGGTGTGGTGGTGTCATGTCGAGGCTCCTCACCGCGAGGCTCACGCCCTTCACCTCGTTGCACCAACGAACCCCGAACACGAAGAGTGAGCTTCCGTCACGAATGGCTGGAATGCCATGCTGCCCCGGGGGTTACCGGCCCGCAACAGGGAGCGATCCGTTTGAGGTGACCGGCTCTCAGGTGAGCGGCTACGCCAGCGCGGCCAGGATCTTGTCCGGGGTCAGCGGCAGCTCGCGCAGCCGGACGCCGGTGGCGTGCCAGACCGCGTTGCCAAGCGCCGCGGCGGTGCCGACGATGCCGATCTCGCCGATGCCCTTGCTGCCCATGGGGTTGAGGTGGGGGTCCTCCTCGTCGAGCCAGTACGCCTCGATGGCCGGGACGTCGGCGCACGCCGGGACGTGGTACGTGGCCAGGTCGCAGGCGGTGAAGTCGCCGAACACGGGGTCGACCTCGCTGCCCTCGGTGAGGGCCATGCCCAGGCCCATGGTCATGCCGCCGACGAACTGGGAGCGCGCGGTACGGGAGTTGAGGATCCGTCCGGCCGCGTACTGGCCGAGCAGCCGGCGGGTGCGGACCTCGCCGGTGCGGGTGTCGACCTGGACCTCGGCGAAGACGGCGCCGAAGGCGTGCTGGGCGTACGGGGAGGGTTCGGCGGTCTCCTCGCGGGTGTCCCGGGTGACCGTGAGGCCCTCGGCGGGGAGCGGCCCCTCGTGGTCGCGGAGCCGGTCCAGCAGTGCGGTGCACGCCTTGTGGATGGCCCAGCCCCAGGAGGCGGTGCCCATGGAGCCGCCGGCGAGCGTGGCGGGCGGCAGGTCGCTGCTGCCGATGTCGACATGGACGCGGTCCTCGGGGGCGCCCAGCGCGGCGGCGGCGATCTGGGTCAGGACGGTGCGGGCGCCGGTGCCGATGTCGGTGGCGTTGATCCGGATCCGGTAGCCGCCGTCGGGGGCGGCGTGCGCCTGGGCCGTGCTGGCGCTGGCGAAGGCGGGGTAGGTGGCCGAGGCGACGCCGGTGCCGAGCAGCAACTCGCCCTCGCGGCGGACGCCGGGGCGCGGATCGCGGGTCGCCCAGCCGAAGCGTTCCGCGCCCCGGTGCAGGCACTCGACGAGGTGCCGGCTGCTGAACGGGCGGCCGGTGTCCGGCTCGGTGTCGGGCTCGTTGCGGACCCGCAGTTCGATGGGGTCCAGGCCCAGGGCGACGGCGAGTTCGTCGAGCGCGGACTCCAGTGCGTACATGCCGGGGGCCTCGCCGGGGGCGCGCATCCAGGAGGGGGTGGGGACGTCGAGGGCGGCGACCCGGTGCACGGTGCGGCTGTTGGGCGAGGTGTACATGATGCGGGACGGGATCGCGGCCTGTTCGACGAACTCGGCGAGGGTGGAGGTGTGCGAGACGGTCTCGTGCCCCAGGGCGGTGAGCTGGCCGTCGGGTCCTGCGCCGAGCCGCACCCGTTGGATGGTGGGCGTGCGGTGGCCGACGACGGCGGCCAACTGGCGGCGTGGCAGGGCGAGTTTGACGGGGCGGCTGGTGTACCGGGCGGCCATTGCGGCGAGCACGACCTGGGGGCGGGGCGTCCCCTTGGAGCCGAAGCCGCCGCCGACGTGCTCGGAGACCACGGTGATCTCGTCGGTGCTGAGCTTGAACAGCGCGGCCAGGTCCTCGCACACCCTGGTGGCGCCCTGGCTCGCGTCGTGGACGGTGAGGTGGCCGTCGGTCCACTGGGCGGTGGCGGCGTGCGGCTCCATGGGGTGGTTGTGCAGCGGCCCCATGGTGTAGGTGACGTCGACGGTGGTCGGTGCGGCGGCGAACGCCGCGTCGAAGTCGCCGCGTTCGCGGGCCCCGGGGCCGCCGAAGACCTCGTCCGGCACGTACAGCCCGGGGTGGTCGGCGGTGAGCAGCACGTCGTGGCCGTCGGTGGCGTAGCTGATGCGGACGGCCTCGGCGGCGTCCCGTGCGGTCTCCAGGGTGTCGGCGACGGCGAGCGCGACGTACCAGCCGCGGTGCGGGACGCGGTCCTCCTGGAGGAGGGCGAGGGTCGCGTCCTCGGTGGCGCCGAGCCGGGGCGCGTTCTCGTGGGTGAGGACGGCGAGGACGCCGGGCAGGGCCAGCGCGTCGCGGGTGTCCACGGCGGTGATCCGGCCGCGGGCGACGGTGGCCGGGACCGGCCAGGCGTAGGCACAGCCGGGCGGGGTGTGTTCGGCGGCGTAACGGGCGGCGCCGGTGACCTTCTCGCGGCCCTCGCGGCGGACCATGGGGGCGCCCAACGGGGGACGCGGCGTCAACGGCTCCGGGGGTTCGTGGCGCATGGCGCGGGTCCTTGGGGTCGGGGGCGGGCGGGGTCAGCCGCGGGCGGCGAGGTCGGCGAGGACGCCGACGGCGAGGGCGCGGGCCAGCGGGACCTTGAAGCCGTTGTCGCGCAGCGGTGCGGCGGCGGCGAGTTCGGCGTCGGCGGCGCGGGCGAAGGTCTCCTCGGTGGCGGGCGCGCCGCGCAGCACGGCCTCGGCGGCGCGGGCCCGCCAGGGGCGGTGCGCCAACCCGCCGAAGGCGAGCGCGGCGTGCTCGACGGTGCCGTCGCGGACCGTCAGGACGGCGGCGACGGAGGCCAGCGCGAAGGCGAACGAGGCGCGGTCGCGGGCCTTGCGGTAGCGGGAGTGCGCGCCGGGGCGGGCCGGCGGCAGTTCGACGGCGGTGAGCAGTTCGCCGAGCCGGATCTCGGTGTCCCGTTCGGGGGTGTCGCCGGGCAGCCGGTGGAACTCGGCGGCGGGGACGGCGCGTTCGCCCTCGGGACCGTGCAGGTGGACGGTGGCGTCCAGGGCGGCGAGGGCGACGGCCAGGTCGGAGGGCTGGGTGGCGACGCAGTGCGCGGAGTGCCCGAGCACGGCGAGGTCGCGGTGGGCGCCCTCGATGGCCGGGCAACCGGAGCCGGGCTGCCGCTTGTTGCAGGGTTTGGCGGTGTCCTGGAAGTAGCTGCAGCGGGTGCGCTGGAGGAGGTTGCCGCCGGTGGTGGCGGTGTTGCGCAGTTGCCCGGAGGCGCCGGCCAACAGGGCCTGGGACAGCACCGGGTAGCGGTCGCGGACGGCGGGGGCCGCGGCGAGGTCGGCGTTGCGGACGGTGGCGCCGATGCGCAGCCCGCCGTCCGGGAGTTCCTCGATGCGGTCCAACGGGAGCCGGCTGACGTCGATGAGGGTGCGCGGCGCCTCGACACCGAGCTTCATCAGGTCGACGAGGTTGGTGCCGCCGGCGAGGAACTGGGCGCCGGGCTGCCCGGCGGCGGCCCGCACCGCCTCGTCGACGCTGCCGACCCGGAGGTAGCCGAACGGCCTCATGCGCCGCCCACCTCCGCCCGTACGTCCGGCACGCCGGCCGCGTCGGCGACCGCCTCGACGATCCGGGGATAGGCGCCGCAGCGGCACAGGTTGCCGCTCATCCGCTCGCGGATCTCGTCGGCGGTGAGCGCGACCGGCGCCCCGGAGCGTGCGGTGGGCTCGGTGACGTGGGAGGGGAAGCCGGCGGCCGCCTCGGCGAGGACGCCGAGCGCGGAGCAGATCTGGCCGGGGGTGCAGTAGCCGCACTGGAGGGCGTCGCGGTCCAGGAAGGCTTCCTGGAGGGGGTGCAGGCGGTCGCCGTCGGCGAGGCCCTCGATGGTGGTGATCCGGCGGCCGTCGTGCGCCACGGCCAGCAGCAGGCAGCTGTTGGCGCGCCGGCCGTCGACCAGGACCGTGCAGGCACCGCACTGCCCGTGGTCGCAGCCCTTCTTGGCGCCGGTCAGGCCGAGGTGCTCGCGGAGCAGGTCCAGGACGGTGGTGCGGTGGTCCAGGGTCAGGGTGTGCGGGGTGCCGTTGACGGTGAGGGTGAGTTCGGAGCGGCGGCCGTTGACCGGGCGGGGGCCGCCGGCGTCGCCCCCAAACTCGCCGGACGGCATCAGGGGGCACCCTTGGTGACGGTCTGCGGCAGCGTCGCCAGCCGCAGTTCGACCTCCTTCTCCTGGTCGCCGGCGGCCATGCCGAGGACGTCGACGGTGAAGGCGGACTTCAGGCCGGCGCAGAGCTGGTCCACGGCCCAATAGCCGCCCTGGAGGGAGACGGTGACGGGGGCGGACAGCCGGCGCGGCTCGAGGGTGGCGCCGCGCTCGCTGACGTCGACGGTGGAGGTCCACACCGTCGCGCCCGGTCCGGCCACTTCGGTGGGGACGTCGTCCGCGGCGCGGTCGGAGTGGAAGGCGGTGCGCAGGACGCCGAAGACGGCGTGCGCGTCCTCGGTCTTACAGCCCTCGACCTCCACGACGACCTCGGCCGCTACGTGTTCCGCGTGTGACGCCTGTTCCGCGCTGTTCACTGTGGGCCCTTCCCTCAGGGTGCCGGACGCTTCCAGGCTCACCCCGCGTCCCGGAGCCGGCGACCCGAGGCTCGAAGGAGTGGTTTAAACGGGCGCACCGACCCGCCACACCAGCCCGGAGTTACGTTGTGTAGTCAGGGCGCGCTCTCCGTAATCGTCCTGCCGCCCCTGCCGCCCGCACCCCCAGGAGCCCCGTTGACCAGTCCCCTCGTCGACCAGCAGGCCACCGGCTACAGCCTCCGCCAGGCGTTGCGCATGGTGCGCGCCGCCGCGCTGGCGTACCAGGACGAGAAGACGATCGAGACCACCGCCAGGGAGTGGGGTTTCGACCGGGTGCGCCACCTCCACACCGCGTTCTGCCCGCCGTTCCCCATCGAGGAGGTCCGGGCGTACACCCTCGGCGGGCGACATGCGCTCGTCACCGCGTTCCGCGGCGCCGAGCCCGCCGGGCTGCGGGACTGGCTGGCGGTCGCCGCCACCCCGCCCTGGCCCGGCCCCGGCGGCCGGGGGTACGTCCACCACGGCTTCGCCGAGGCCCTGGAGTCGGTCTGGCCGCAGATCCTCACCGCGGTCAAGGAGCTACGGGACGCCGGCCAGGCGGTCTACTTCACCGGGCACGGCCTGGGCGGGGCGCTGGCGATGCTGGCCGGCGCCCGACTGCACTTCGAGGACCCCCGCCTGACCGCCGACGGCGTCTACACCTTCGGCCAGCCCCGCACCTGCGACCCGGTCCTGGCCGGGGAGTTCAACGCCGCCTTCGCGAACCGGATGTACCGCTTCGTGAACCACCACGACCTGCTCCCCCAGCTCCCGGCCGAGCCGGCCTTCCGCCATGTCTCCGCGCTGCGCTACATCGACCCGCGGGGCGCGGTGCACAACACCATGCCGCTGCTCGGCGGCGCACTCGACCGCGGCCGGGGCCTGCCCCCCGAGCTGCTGGCCCCCACCGCGGACGGCATCCGCGCCCACGCCCTGACCGCGTACGTCACGGCGCTGGAGAACGCGGCGCGCGAGCAGGACGGAGAGCCGCAAGTCCCCTAGCAGTGGGCCTAGTTCAGCTCGCCTGGTTCACCGTCCCGGTCGGGGCGGTGAAGGGGACGGCGGCGGCGTGCGGGACGATCTCGACCTCGTCGCCGAGGGCCCATTCGGCGGCCCGGGAGGACATCGCGTGCGGGACGGTGTCGCTGATGCCGGGCGCGGCGGGGATGTCGTAGGTGGCGTGCGCGTCGTGCGGCAGGACGACGCGGTGGCCGCGTTCCAGGGCGGCCCGTGCGGTGGCGGCGACGCACATCTCGGAGAGCACCCCGCACACCGTCAGCTCCGTCACGCCCGCGTCGTCGAGCAGGGCGTCGAGCGGGGTGTCGAAGAAGCCGTCGTCCTCGGTCTTGCGGACCACGTGCTCGCGGGGGCCGGGCGTGACGGGCAGGTGGAGCTCCCAGCCGGCGGTGCCCGGCTCGTCGACGGTGCCCGCTCCGCCGTCGTTTTGGAGGTGCACGACGAGGGCGCCGGCGGCGCGGGCCCGGGCGAGCAGGTCGCGGGTGCGGTCGAGGACCCGGGCCGCGTCGGGCACCGCGTCTGCTCCGGAGACGAACGCGCTCTGCACGTCGACGATGAGGAGGGCCTGCACGGGGCGTATCTGTGCGTCGGTCATGGTCTCCATGATCCAGGGGCGCGGCACTGGGCCGGTCGGGCGGGAACACTTCTGGCCGGGCTTGCATGGTTGCCACAGGCATCGACCGGGCGGATCATCCGTAGGTGCTCCACGGCCGTACGTCACTCGCGTCCCTGCGTGGGCGCCGGGCCGGTGGGGCGCGGCATCCGATCCGCACCGCGACGACGCGAGGAGAGCACCGTGGAAGCTGTCACCGTCAACGGGCACTGCGCACCGGGGTACGAGGGGGTGCGGGCCGCCTTCGAGCGGAACTTCCGCGACCAGGGGGAGGTCGGGGCGGCGGTCGCCGTGCTGGTGGACGGGGCGCCGGTGGTGGACCTGTGGGGCGGGCACGCGGACGCGGCCGGGAGCCGGGCCTGGGAGCGGGACACTCTGGTCAACGTGTACTCCACGTCCAAGGGGATGGCCGCGCTCTGCGCCCATCTCCTGGTGGACCGGGGCGAGTTGGACCTGGACGCGCCGGTCGCGCGCTATTGGCCGGAATTCGCCCGGGCCGGCAAGGAGGCCATACCGGTGCGCTGGCTGCTCAGCCACCGCGCCGGGTTGCTGGCCCCCCGCGAGCCGCTGGCCGAGGGCCGGGCCTACGACTGGGAGTACGTCTGCGACGCCCTGGCGGCCACCCCGCCCTGGTGGGAGCCGGGGACCAGGCAGGGTTACCACGCGGTGACGTTCGGGTACCTGGTGGGCGAGGTGGTCCGGCGGATCACCGGGCAGTCGCTGGGCACGTTCCTGCGCGCGGAGATCACCGGGCGGCTCGACGCCGACGTGTTCGTCGGCACCCCGCCCGAGGAGCAGCCGCGGTGCGCCGACATGGTCGGGCAGCTCACCACGGAGCTGCTCCGCGAGCGCTTCCCGGACCTGCCGACGCCGCCGGTGCGCGGGCTCGCCGACCACCCGCGGGCCGGCGTCGCGCTGGCCCTGACGTACATCCCCACCGGCGACGTCAACAGCGCCGCCTACCGCGCGGCGGAGATCCCGTCCGGCAACGCGCACGCCTCGGCCCGCGGCCTGGCCGCCGTCTACGGGGCGTTGATCGGCGGCGAACTGGTGCGGCCCGCCGCCCTGGAGGCGATGCGCAGCCCACAGAGCCGGCCGAACGAGCCGGACCTCACCCTCGGCGCGCTCACCCCGGACGGCACCGCCGACGCGTTCCGCTGGGGGCTGGGCTACATGCTCAACGAGCGGGGGCAGGCGGGCCCCAACCCGGGCGCGTTCGGGCACGGCGGCGCGGGCGGCTCGTACGCCTTCGCCGACCCGGAGAACGGGCTGGCGTACGCCTACGTCATGAACCGCTTCGGGGGCGGCACCAGCGGCGAGGACCTGCGCAGCCGGTCGCTGGTGGAGGCGGCGTACGCGGCGCTGGCGGAGGCGCGTGGCTAGGGCGGCTTCGGGCCGCCGTCCTCGTCCGGTACGGAGCGATAATGGGTGGTGCGGCATCGATCCGTCCGGCGCCGCCGCGGATGGCGACGGCCCGGGGAGAGGGGCGTGGTGGCCATGGAAAGGGACACCGAGACGATTCACGAGGCGTACTCGTTCGTGTGTCTGCACTGCGGGCACGGGTGGGAGGAGGAGTACGAGATCCGGCACACCAACGATCTCGCGGGCCACCGCCGCGCCGAGTACTTCAGCCACGGCCGTCGGGTGCCCTCCCCGCTGACCCTCGCCGACTGCCCGGACTGCAACCGCGGTCCGATCCGGATCCTGCGGCCAGGCCGGGTCAAGAACGCCCGGACCTACCTCGCCTGACCTGCCCCTTCGGGGTTCTCCGACCCGCTGCGATTCGGTAACGGAGGCCCACACTCCGTCCTTCGGCCCGGCAAACGTTGCATATGCTCAGGTCGGGGGCCCGGCGGTCGGTTTCGGACAGTGCGAAACGGGCGGCGGCCGGGGCCCCGCGACCGATCGCCTCTCAGGGACCGCCCGGCTGGCCTCCCCTGAGCCTTGAAGACGCCGGAGTGGACCTTGGCCGTGCAGAAGGGGGAGCCGCGCACCCGCTCCCGCGCGCTCTTTGCGCTTCCGTACCTGGTCATGGCCGCGGTCAGCGCGGTGGACATCACCGCGGGCCCGGGCGTCGGCTTCCTGCCCCTGGTGTCGCTGGGGCCGGCGTTCGCCGGTCTGGTCGGCGGCTGGCGCCGGACGGCGCTGATCGGGCTGACCGCGGCCGTGCTCTGCGTCGGGTTGGGCATCCACAGCGGGCTGTTCGAGAGCCGGCGCGGGCTGACCGCGCTGGTGTCGGTGGCCGGAGTGACCGCCGCCGGCGTGGTGGCCGCGGTGATGCGGCAGCGCCGGGAGGCGGAACTGGCCAATGTGCGGTCGATCGCCGAGGTCGCCCAGCGGGTACTGCTGCGGCCGGTGCCGCGCAGCGCCGGTCCGCTGCGGATCGCGGTCTCGTACACCTCGGCGGTGGCCGAGGCACGGATCGGCGGCGACCTCTACGAGGTGGTGACCTCGCCGGCCGGGGTGCGGATCATCGTCGGCGACGTGCAGGGCAAGGGCCTGGAGGCGGTGGAGAGCGCCGCGGTGGTGCTCGGCGCGTTCCGGGAGGCGGCGCACGACGAGGAGGACCTGTCGGCGGTCGGCGCCCGGGTCGAGCGGGCGCTCAACCGCCATCTGTCCGGGGAACGGTTCGTGACCGCGGTGCTCGCCGAGATCGGCCGCGGCGGCGACGCCACGCTGCTCAACTTCGGCCACCCCGCCCCCCTGGTCGTCCGCCCGTCCGGCGCGGTCGGCTACGCGGCGCCGCCGGAACGGGCGCTTCCGCTGGGCCTGATGGAACACCGGCCGGACGCGCCGGTCCCGTACCGGGTGCCGTTCGCGCCCGGCGACCAACTGCTCTTCTACACCGACGGGGTCACCGAGGCCCGGGACTCGGCGGGCTGGTTCTATCCGCTCGACGAGCGGGCGACGCTGCTCAAGGACCCCGACCCGGAGGCGGCGTTGCAGGCGGTCCGGGAGGACGTGGTCGACCACGCGGAGGGGCCGCTGCACGACGACGCGGCGATGCTGCTGGTGCGGTACCGGGTGGGGCACCGGGACCCTGAGCGGCCGGGCCCCGGCGGCGGTCAGGACAGCGGCAGCCCCGTGTAGTTCTCGGCAAGTTCGGCGGCGGCGTGCCAGGAGCCGGCGATCCGGTCGAGCTGGGAGAGCTGGAGCCGGGTGTCGAAGTCGCTCTGGTCCGGGGCGGTGTGCAGGGTCGTGGTCATGAAGTGCGAGAAGTGCTCGGCGCGCCAGACCCGGCGCAGGCAGGTCGCGGAGTAGGCGTCGAGCGGCTTTGTCGAGCCGGTGCGGTGCCACTGTGTCAGGGCGCGGGCCAGGACGGTGACGTCGGCGACGGCGAGGTTGAGGCCCTTGGCGCCGGTGGGCGGGACGATGTGGGCGGCGTCGCCGGCCAGCAACACCCGGCCCCAGCGCATCGGTTCGGTCACCGCGCTGCGCAGCGGGAGGACCGCCTTGGCGGTGAGCGGGCCGCGGGCCAGTTTCCAGGGGGCGGTGTCGAGGGCGGTACGGGCCGCCAGTTCGTCCCAGATCCGGTCGTCGGGCCAGTCGTCCGGGTCGGTGCCGTTGGGGACCTGGAGGTAGAGCCGGCTCACCGCCGGGGTGCGCATGCTGAGCAGGGCGAAGCCGCGGGGCGAGTGGGCGTAGACCAACTCGTCCTGGGAGGGCGGGGCGTCGGCGAGGACGCCGAGCCAGGAGTAGGGGTAGGTGCGGGTGTAGGTCCGGCGGGCGGACTGTGGGATCGCCTGTCGGGCGACGCCGTGGAAGCCGTCGCAGCCGGCGACGTAGCGGCAGGCGAGGGTGCGTTCGCGGCCGTCGTGGGTGTAGTGGATGCGGGGCCGGTCGGTGTCGGCGCCGGTCACCGCCTGCGCCCGGGCCTCGAACAGCAGCGGTGGCCCGGCTGCGAGTTGGAGCGCTATCAGGTCCTTGACGACCTCGGTCTGGGCGTAGACGGTG
The DNA here is from genome assembly GCF_042798755.1 of Streptomyces sp. NPDC057743. Classification (NCBI taxonomy): domain Bacteria; kingdom Bacillati; phylum Actinomycetota; class Actinomycetes; order Kitasatosporales; family Streptomycetaceae; genus Streptomyces; species Streptomyces sp. NPDC057743. The sequence goes on along the minus strand of NZ_JBHVJX010000053.1, from coordinate 15,551 downwards.
ACCCGGCGGCCGTCGGTGAGCGACGGGAAGTCCAGGCGGTGGGCGCGTCGGTCGTAGCGCAGCTCGATGCCGTCGTGGACCAGCCCCTCGCGGTCCAGCCGCTCCCCCGCCCCGCAGGCCCGCAGGACGTCGGTGGTGCCCTGTTCGAGGATGCCGGCGCGCTGCCGCTGCTCGACGTAGGCGCGGTCGCGGCCCTCCAGGACCACGCAGTCGATGCCGGCGCGGTGCAACAGCCGCGCGAGCAGCAGTCCGGCGGGGCCGCCGCCGATGATGCCGACGGTGGTCTCGTCCGGAGCGGTGGCGGTACCGGGCATCAGTAGTCCGTTCCTGGTGCGGGCTGGGCGTGTAGTGGGGCGAGGTGGGCGAGGAGCGCGGCGAGGACCTCCGCGGGGCGTTCGACGCCGGCGAGGTGGGCGGCGCCGGACAGTTCGACGAGGCTGGCGTCCGGGATGCCGTCGGTGAGTTCGCGGGCGTGCGCGGGCGGGGTGGCCGGGTCGGCGCGGCCGGCCACGACGAGGGTGGGGGCGGTGATCCGCGGCAGGGCGGAGCGCAGGTCGTAGGCGGCGAGCGCGTCGCAACAGGCGGCGTAGCCCTCGGGTGAGACGTCCTGGCGGAGGGCGGTGACCAGGGCGGTGGCCTCCGGCGTGGTGGCGAAGGCGGGGGTGAACCAGCGGCCGGCCGAGCTGTCGGCGACCTGGTCCAGACCCTTGGCGCGGACCAGCGCGGCCCGTTCCCGCCAGCCGGCCGGTTCGCCGAACCGGGCGGAGGAGCAGATCAGGGCGAGCGAGCTGATCCGGGTGGGGTGGTGGGCGGCGAGCCAGGCGCCGACCGCGCCGCCGAGCGAGACCCCGGCGTAGGCGAAGGCGTCCAGGCCGAGGGAGTCGGCGAGTTGCAGCACCAGGCCGGCGAGTTCGGGGACGGTGGTGGTGCCGGGGGTGGCGAGGACGTCGGTGGGGGTGCCGCCGTGGCCCGGGAGGTCCCAGCGGACGATGTGGAACCGGCGGGACAGGGCCGGGAGTTGGGGCTCCCAGAGGGCGAGCGAGGTACCGACGGAGGGACCGAGGACCAGCGTCGGGGCGCCGGGCGGGCCGTCGGTGGCGTGGTGCAGTGTGGGGGCGGCGGGGGGTGTCATGGTGCTCCTGTTCTGACCTTCCCACGTGGGCTGCGCGGGCTGCCTCCCACGTTGTTGGCTATCCCGCCGTGCGGGTTGCTGTTTGCGCCTGCGGCGCGGGGCCGATCCGCTGCGCGGGGCTGTCGGGGTGCGGTGACGGCCCTCCGGGGTGGGGCGTCCGGACTGCTTCGCTTTACGTCCGGACACCCCACCCCTCCGGCCCGTCACCTCCCGCGGGTGGGTGGGTTCTTGGTGGGTCGTGGTTGCTGTGAGTGGGCGGGTGCGGGTGAGTGGGCGGGTGGGGGCGGTGTACGCGTCCGGGGATGGCCGCGGCGTATCGAGGTTTTACCGCATAGGGGGCGGCCCTCCTCGCAGGGGCGCGGTCAGGGCGGCGCGTTCGGGGGGTCAGCGGAAGGTGAGGAAGACGGTCTCCTCTGGGGTGCCGTTTGGGGGGTGTTGGAGTTGGATGTCGAAGCGGTAGCGGGAGGGGCCTTCGGAGTGGGCCAGCAGGGTGGCGGCGCGGTGCGCGGGGAGAGTCGAGAGCAGCGGGTCGGTGGCGTGGGCCGCGGTGTGCTCGGGGAAGTAGACGCGGGTGAACAGGTGGTGCAGCAGGCCGCGGGCGTGGACGATGAGCGCGAGGTGGGGTGCGGTGTCCGGGCGGCCGGCAGGCGCGGTCGGGGGCAGGGTGTGCAGCGCGTAGTGGCCGTCGGCGTCGGTGGGGACCCGGCCGAAGCCGGTGAAGTGCGTGCCGTCGCGGTGCAGTGAGCCAGGCTCGCGGGGCGGGCGGCCGTCGGGGCCGGGTTGCCAGAACTCCAGCAGGGCGTCCCAGACCGGTGCGCCCGTGCCGTCGCGGACGTGGCCGTGCACGGTGCACGTGTCGGGGTGGCCGTCGGGCGCGATCCGGGCGCCGCCGGGGAAGGGCAGGGCGTGGCCGAAGAAGGGGCCGATGGTCTGGGCGGGCGTGGGGGCGAGCGGCCCGCCGCGGTCGGCGGCTTCCGGCATCAGCGGCTCCCCTCGGTCCGGGTGGCGGCGGGGCCGTCCAGGACGACGTCCCAGCGGTAGGCCAACGCGTCGCCGGGGTCGGAGAGTTGGTGGTCGAAGGTGGCGATCAGGCGGTGGCGGTCGGCGGCGGCCGGGACCGAGGCGAGGACCTGGTCGTAGGGGAGGAGCGGGTCGCCGGGGAAGTACATCTGGGTGATCAGCCGCTGGGTGAGGGCGGTGCCGAAGAGGGAGAAGTGGATGTGGGCGGCGCGCCAGGCGCTCTCGTCGGGGAGGGGGTAGGCGCCGGGTTTGACGGTGGTGAAGGCGTAGCGGCCGTGGTCGTCGGTGAGGCAGCGGCCGACGCCGGTGAAGTGGGGGTCCAGCGGCGCCGGGTGCCGGTCCCGGCGGTGGGCATATCGGCCGGAGGCGTTGGCCTGCCAGATCTCGACGAGTTGGCCGCGGACGGGGCGGCCGGCGCGGTCCAGGACGCGGCCGGCGACGGTGATGCGCTCGCCGAGCGGGGCGCCGGGGTGCTGTCGGGTGAGGTCGGCGTCCAGGGCGTCGACGTCGGCGGGGCCGAAGACGGGGGCGGTCAGCTCGACGGCCTCGGGGTCGGTGGCGGCGGTGAGGGGGTGGTGGGGCCGCCGGGGGTGGCGCTCGGGGGCTCCGCGGTACGGCACGGGGTCCGGGGCGGAGGAGGGCGGTGCGGTCATGGTGCCCTTTTCTGCGGTGGACGGGTACGGACCGGTTCCCTTTCAACTCCCTTCTGTGAGAGGGTCGTTCGCCTGGTGAACCGAAGTTCACGCGGGCGGTCGTCCCGAGTCTGGCCCCGGCCCGGGGTCGTGTCAACGGTCCGCCCGGTACGGTTCCGCACTGCCGTGGAGGGTCCCTTGCCGTCGTCCGTCCGCACCGCCTTGCCCGCCTCGTCGCCGCCACCGGAGGCGGTGGCGCCGCTGATCCGCGCGCTGGCCGTGCTGCGCGCGCTGACCGCGGCCGGCGGGCGGGCGGCGGTGAGCGATCTGGTCCATGCCACCGGCCTGGCGCGCGCCACCGTGGACCGCGTGCTGAGCACCCTCGCCGCCCTCGGCCACGTCCGCGCCGAGGGTCGCGACGCGGTGCTCGCCCCGGGGCTGTTGGAGCTGGGCAACGCCTATCTGGCCGCCACGGGGCTGCCCGACCGGCTCGGTCCGCTGGCCGACCGGCTCGCCGATGCACTGGACGAATCGGTGTCACTGGCCGTCCCCGACGGCGACGGGGTGCGCTTCGTCCACCAGGCGATCCGCCGCCGCGCGATGTCTTTGGCGTTCCGGATCGGCGATCTGCTGCCGGCCGAACGGGGCGCGCCGGGCGCCCTGTTCGCGGCGGACTGGGGCGCGGCACAGTGGCGCCGCTGGCGGGCGCGGCGGGCCGCGGACCCGGCCGACGCGGGCTTCCCCGCGGTGCCGCAGCGGGGCCGGGACGAGGCCGCCGAGGCCGGCGCCCGGCGGATAGCGGCGGACTTCACCGCGCGGGTGGCCGCGGCGCGGGAGACCGGCTGGTCCGCGGACGACCAGCTCATCGAGCCGGGCCTGATCGCGGTGGCGGTGCCGGTGCGGGCGCCGGCGGGCGAGGTGGTCTGCGCGGTGAGCGTGGTCAGCCACACCAGCCGGCACGCCGCCCTCGCGCTGCCGGACGCGGTCCTCCCCCGGCTCCGCGGCACGGTCGCCGCCATGGAGGACGCGCTGGGCGCACCGCCCGCCCCGGCCGTCGGGGACGCCGACCGCCCGGCCGATGGGCACCTGGCCGCGAAGCGACAACTGGGCCCCGGGTTCGTCGCGTCGGTGGCCCGCGGGCTGGCCGTGCTCACCGCGTTCGGCCCGGGCCGGGAGGAGTTGACGCTCGCCGCCGTCGCCGGGGCCACCGGGCTCCCCCGCGCCACCGCCCGGCGCGCCCTGATCACCCTGACGCACCTCGGCTACACGGAGTCCGGTGACGGGCGCTTCCGCCCCACCCCGAAGGTGCTGGACCTCGGCTTCGCGCGGCTCTCCGGGCTGACCCTGCCGGAGCTGGCCCGGCCGCATCTGGCCGCGCTGGCCGAACGGGTCGGGGACTCGGCCTCGTTGGCGGTGCTGACCACCGACGGCGGCGACACCGTCCGGTACGTCGCCGGGGTGCCGGGCGGGCGCATCCTGAGCGTGACCCTCCCACCGGGCACCCGGGTACCGGCGCACGCCACCGCCCCGGGCCGGGTCCTGCTGGCCGGACTGTCGGCCGCCGAGCGGGCCGCCCGTCTGGGTGGCGCCACGGCCGCCGGACGGGCCGGGCTGCCCGCCCTGCTGGACCGGGTCCGTACCGAGGGCCATGCCCTGGTCGACGACGAACTGGAGGCGGGGCTGCGTTCGTTGGCGGTCCCGGTGCACGACCGCGCCGGTCGCGTGCTCGCCGCGGTGGGCGTGGCCGGCCACGCGGCCGGCCGGCCGCCACGGGCCACCGCCTCCGCCGTGTTGCCGGCGCTGCGCGCAACCGCCGCCGCGATCGAGGACGAGGTGCGGGTGGCCGGGCGCTATCTGCCGCTGCCGGTGCCCTGAACTACCCGGTGCTCCGCGTCACTCGGCGGCGCGCCGCCGTTCGCGCTCCGCACGGGCCGCGGCGGTGGCGACCGACGGCCACACCCGGTCCAGGGCGGCGTTCATGGCGGCGCCGACCAGCACCGCGAAGGCGGAGACGCCGATCCACAGCAGGACCGCGACCGGGGCGGCCAACGAGCCGTAGATCGTGGGTCCCTCGACGGTCGCGGTCAGGTAGAGCCGGAGCAGGAAGCTGCCCAACAGCCACATCGCCAGGGCGACGACGGCGCCGGGGATGTCCTCACGCCAGGGCGAACGGACCGGCACCGAGAGGTGGTAGAGGGTGGTGAGGAAGGCGATGGAGAGGACCACCACGACCGGCCAGTACAGGATGCGGATGGCGTCCTCGCTGGCGGGCAGCCAGCCGACGACGACATCGGGTCCTGCGACCATCAGCGGCAGCGCGATCGCCCCGACCACCAGCGCGGCGAGGTAGAGCAGGAAGGCCAGCAGCCGGGTCTTGACGATGCCGCGGCGGCCGTCGAGCCCGTACATGATCGTGATGGTGTCGACGAAGACGTTGAGCGCGCGGGAGCCGGACCACAGGGCGATGGCGAAGCCCAGGGAGATGACGTCGGGGCGGCGGGCGGTGAAGACGTCGTTGAGCAGCGGGCGGGCGATCTCGTCGACGCCGCGGCTGGAGAGCACGGTGCCGGCGGCGCGCAGCAGGTGCGTGCGGAAGCTGTCGACGGTGGCGTGGCCGACCCACGGTTCGGTGTAGCCGAGGATGCCGACCAGGCCCAGGATCAACGGGGGCAGCGAGAGCAGGCACCAGAAGGCGGCCTCGGCGGCCAGACCGGTGACGCGGTAGCGCATGCAACTGCCGACGATGTCCTTGAGCAACAGCCAGATGAGCCGGTGGGTGGAGACGTTGCGGTACAGGGCGCGGGCGCGGATGAGGCGCCCGCGCGGCGGTCCCTGCGGTTCGTTCGGTTCGTTCGGCGGCGGCACCTCCTTACCGTATCGGGCATGGCAGCTACCACTCATACCGTGACGAACCAGCCCCCGCCGCTGACCGGGTACGACGTCTTCGCCGCCGATCCGGCGCTCACCGAGGGGGTCGCCCGGTACGTCACCGGGGAGCACCTCGACGGCGTGCGGGAGGAACTCGGCCGGCTGGGGCGGGCGGCCGGCTCGGCCCAGGCGCAGCGCTGGGGCGAACAGGCCAATGCGCACCCGCCGGTGTTGCGCACCCACGACCGCTACGGCCACCGCATCGACGAGGTGGAGTTCCACCCGGCCTGGCACCGGCTGCTCGGCCACGCGGTGACCGCCGGGCTGACCGACGCCTGGTCCCGTCCGCACGGGCACGTCCGGCGTGCCGCCGGCTTCCTGGTGTGGACCCAGGTGGAGGCGGGGCACGGCTGCCCGCTGTCGATGACCCATGCGGCGGTGCCGGCGCTGCGGGCCGAGCCGGAACTCGCCGCGGTGTGGCAGCCGCTGCTGACCTCGCGGGTGTACGAGCCGGAACTGCGGCCGGTCGCGCGGAAGGCGGGGGCGCTCGCCGGGATGGCGATGACGGAGAAGCAGGGCGGCAGCGACGTGCGGGCGAACACCACCGTCGCCCGGCCGCTGGCGGCGACCGGGGAGTACGCGTTGACGGGCCACAAGTGGTTCTGCTCGGCCCCGATGTCGGACGCGTTCCTGGTGCTGGCCCAGGCACCCGAGGGGCTGACCTGCTTCCTGCTGCCGCGGGTGCTGCCGGACGGCACCCGCAACGCGTTCCGCCTCCAGCGGCTCAAGGACAAGCTCGGCAACCGCTCCAACGCCTCGGCGGAGGTGGAGTTCGACGGGAACACCTGGGCGCGCCGGGTCGGCGAGGAGGGGCGCGGGGTGGCGACGATCATCGAGATGGTCGCGGCGACCCGGCTGGACTGCGTGACCGCGTCGGCGGCGGTGATGCGGCAGGCGGTGGCGCAGGCGCTGCACCACGCCGCGTACCGGGAGGCGTTCGGCCGCCGGCTGGTCGAACAGCCGCTGATGCGCAACGTGTTGGCCGATCTGGCGCTGGAGTCGGAGGCGGCGACGACGCTGGCGCTGCGGCTGGCGGCGGCGTACGACGGCGGCACCGAGCGGGACCGGGCGTTCCTGCGGCTGGCGCTGCCGGCGGCCAAGTACTGGGTGACCAAGCGGTGCACGCCGCTGGTGGCCGAGGCGCTGGAGTGCCTGGGCGGCAACGGCTATGTGGAGGAGTCGGGGCTGCCGCGGCTGCTGCGCGAGGCACCGCTGAACTCGATCTGGGAGGGCGCCGGCAACGTCCAGGCGCTGGACGTGCTGCGGGCGCTGCGCCGCGAACCGGCGGCACTGAACGCCTACTTGACCGAGATCGGCGCCGCGCGGGGCGCGGACCACCGGCTGGACCGGGCGATCCAGGGGCTGTTGACCGAGCTCGCCGACCTGGAGGGCATCCAGGCGCGGGCCCGGCGGCTGGCCGAGCGGCTGGCGCTGGTACTCCAGGGCTCGCTGCTGGTGCGGTTCGCGCCGCCGGAGGTGGCCGATGCGTTCTGTGCCGCCCGGCTCGGCGGCGACGCGGGGGCGGCGTTCGGCACGCTGCCGCACACGCTGGACCTGGCGGCGGTGGTGGAGCGGGCGCGACCGGTGGCGGCCGGGTAGTACGGGCCAACGGGCCGAGTCCCTAGGGGAGTTAGGGGCGCGGCGGCGGTTCCGTGCCCCCGGCCGGAACCGTCAGCAAGCCGGCTCCGGCCGGGGGACGGACAGGGGATAACCGCCGCCGCGCCGGGTGGGAGCGGCACCGCGCCGACTCGGCACCGTTCCCGGTCTTCAGGGCCATCGCGGCGGCTGCGGCGCGGTGCGTCCGCGCAGCGCCGCGTCGATGACCACGATGATCTCGACGTCCGGTACGTCCGGCCGGAAGCCGACCAGGACCCCGCGCGCCTCGTAGTACCGGATCACGCGGTAGGCGTCGTCCGTGCCGTCCACTCCCGCCTCGCGCAGGTGCACGACGAGGTCGGCGAAGGCCGGTACGGGCAACGGACCGCCGAAGCGCGCGACCCGATCGAGGAGTTGCGGCGCACCGTCGATCACATAGCCCCCGGTCGGCAGGGGCTGACGCCTGATCAGGACGTCGACCGCGGACAGCCGGGGCACGCCGTAGTGTCCGGCCAGCCGGACGGCCCGGGCGCTCCGGCCGCCCTCGCCGGTGCCGATCACCACGACCCGCGGGGCAGCGGCCACCATGGTGAGCCCCCTCCCACACCGTGCCGACGACGTGGGCGGTCGATCGCGTCCCCGGCATCCATCGGAGGTCCTCCGTCGGGTGGCCGGCGAACGTCCGATGGGGGTCCCCACGCCTTGGGGTGTGGAGGAAGGACGCCATCGACCGCCGGTGTTCAGGCTTCCCTGCGGGCGTCATAGGCCACAACGGTTGCATTCCGTTGCACCTGTTCTGCTCAATATCCTTTCCTGGACGGCTGCTGACGGCACGATGGGCAGGGACCGGGGGCAGGCCGGACGCATGGGCACGACGGAGAGCAGTGTGAACGACAGACCGATCGAGAGGGCCGGCGGACGGACCGGCGACCGGCCGGCCGAGCGACCTTTGGAGAGCGCCGTCCGGTCGGCCCAGGACATCCGGGAGACCGCGCGGCGGCTGTCCGGCCTCCACGAGGCGGCGCTGACCGGCGAGTTGACGCCGGAGGCGCCCCGGGACGCGCCCCGGACGGTGATCGGGGAGTCCTGGCAGCGGGTGCTGGACCGCGGGGTGGACCCGGAGCGACCCTCGGACCAACACCTGCTCTCCGTAGCGGAGTTGGAGCACCGGCGGCAGCGGTCCCGACTGGCATCGGTGCTGCCGTTGCTCGGCGGCGAGCTGCTGCCGTCCGCCGACGCGGCCCAGCAGATCATGGTGGTCACCGACGCCGAGGGCCGGGTGCTGTGGCGGGACGGCAGCGCACCGATCCGGCGGATGGCCGACCGGCTGGGCTTCGACAAGGGCGCGGACTGGACGGAGGGGGTGGTCGGCACCAATGCGATCGGCACCGCGCTGGTGGCCGGCAGCCCGGTGCTGGTGCACTCCGCCGAGCACTTCCTGCGCAGCCACCACCAATGGACGTGCGCCGCGGCGCCGTTGCGCGACCCCCGGGACGGGCGACTGCTCGGCACCGTCGACCTCAGCGGCCCGGCGCACTCGTTCCATCCGACGACACTGGCGCTGGTCTCCGCGGTGGCCCGGCTCGCCGAGGGCGAGCTGCGCACCCGGCACCATGCGTCCCTGGGGCGCCTGCGGGCCAGCGCGGCACCGGTGTTGGCCCGGATCGGCGGGCGGGCGCTGGCGGTGGACCCGCACGGCTGGACGGCGGCGGTGACGGGGATGACCCCGCCGGACCGGGTGGCGCTGCCCAGGGAGCCGGAGGCCGGGCCGCTGTGGCTGCCGCGGTACGGGATGTGCACGCTGGAGCCGCTGCCGGGCGGCTGGTTGATCCGGCTCGGCCGCCCGGAGCCGGCGCCGGGGCCGCACCGGGTGGTGCTGGACCTCGGCGGGCCGGGTGGTCCGGTGGTGACGGTGGCCGGCCCGGCGGGCAGTTGGTCGCACGCGCTGACCCCGCGCCACGCCGAGCTGTTGTTCCTGCTGGCCACCCATCCGCGCGGGCGCAGCGCGGCCGAGCTGGCCCGGGACGTGTTCGGTGACGGCGGGCGGACGGTGACGGTCCGGGCCGAGCTGTCCCGGCTGCGGCGCCATCTCGCCGGGGTGCTGGCCCATCGGCCGTACCGCTTCGCGGACGGGGTGGAGGTGGAACTGCGGCTGCCGGCCCGGCCGGTGGAGCTGCTGCCGCACTCCACGGCGCCGGGGGTGCTGGCGGCCCGACGGTCCGGGGACGACCGACCCGGCGGCCAGCCGCCGGAAAACCCGGTGCACGGGCAGCACCCCCTCCCCTAGGGTGGGCGCGCTCTGACACAGCTCTCCAGAAGGACGTCGCAGAACGGGAGCGGCCGACGCGCGGGACCGCGCGCCGGGCCAAGCGAGTGGGCGACACGACCATCCGCGCTTTCGCATGCCCTCGGCATGCCGTTCTGGAGGATCTTCCGTGTCCGTAGGTCTCGGCCTTCCCATTGGCGACCCCGCGCAGCTGCTGACCTGGGCGCGGCGCGCCGACGCCGCCCCCTTCTCCACCGTCGCGCTGCTCGACCGGCTCGTCTACGCCAACCCCGAACCCCTGATCACCCTGGCCGCGTTGGCCGGCGCGACCTCCCGGGTGCGGTTGCAGACCGAGGTGCTGCTGGCCCCGCTGCACCGCACCGCGCTGCTCGCCAAGCAGGCCGCAACGCTGGATCTGCTGTCCGGCGGCCGGTTCACGCTCGGCATCGGCCTCGGCGGGCGCGCCGACGACTACCTGGCCGCGGGGGTGGAACTGCGCACTCGGGGCCGCCGGTTGGACGGGCAGGTGGCGACGCTGCGGCGACTGTGGGCCGGTGAGCCGCTGTCCGCTGACGTCGGTCCGGTGGGTCCGGCGCCGGCCCGGCCCGGCGGTCCCGAGGTGCTGTTCGGCGGGTTCGTGCCGGCCGTGGTGGAGCGGGTGGCCCGGTGGGGCGACGGTTTCCTCGCGGCGGCCCTGCCGTCCCAGCAGATGGACGCCATGTTCCGGGACGTGGAGGCCGCCTGGGTCCGCGCCGGCCGGGCCGGTAGCCCCCGCCTGCTGGCCCAGGTGAACGTCGCCCTCGGCCCCGACGCCGTACTGGACCGCGCCCGTCGCGAACTGCGCGCGTACTACGGCTCCTCCCCCTACACCGACCACGTCGTGAACGGTCTGCTGACCACCCCGGCGGCGATCCGCGAGGCGGTCGCCGGCCTGCTGGCCATCGGGGCGGACGAGGTGATGCTGTACTGCTGGTCGCCGGACCCGGACCAGGTCGGGCGGCTGGCGGACGCGGTCTTCGTACCGGAGGGCGACTGGCCGGGCGTGCCCTAGCATCTGTGGGCCGGGCGCCACCCCTCAGCGGGTGGCGTCCCGCCTGCCGGACCGGCGCCCGGCCCCTCCCCCGTTGTGATGTGCTGGCCACATGAGCCACTCCGTCACCACCTGGTACCTGGAACAGACCTCGCCCGCCGACCTCGCGCCCGCGACCGCGCCGCCGGCGGAGCAGGGGGTGCGGATCGTCCGCTCCGAGACACCCTCGCCCGAATTCAGCCGGTTCCTCTACACCGCGGTCGGCGCGGACGTCCTGTGGACCGACCGGCTGGGGTGGCCGTACGCGCGGTGGGCCGAGCACCTCGGGCAGCCGGGGACCGAGACCTGGGTCGCGTACGAGCGCGGGACGCCCGCCGGGTTCATCGAGTTCCAGGCGCAGCCCGAAGGGTCGGTGGAGATCACCTACTTCGGGCTGCTGCCGGCGTTCCGGGGGCGACGGATCGGCGGGCAGCTGCTCGCCCACGGGACGGCGCGGGCCTGGGACCTGGCCGAGCGGTGGCCCGGGCTGCCGGAGACCAAGCGGGTGTGGCTGCACACCTGCACCGACGACGGGCCGCACGCGCGGGCCAACTACGAGCGGCGCGGCTTCCGGCTGTACGCCACCGAGGTGGGCGAGGAGCCCACCGCCGAGACGCCCGGCCCGTGGCCCGGCGCGGGGCCGGTACCGACCGCCGCGAACTGAGGCGAGGCCGCTTCCCGCGCCACATCAGGCACCGCTCCGCGGCCCCCTTCGCCGCTCCCGCCGGCGTCCGACTGCCCAACCGCCGCTCACCCGCCGCCCGTCCACCGCGTGACGCACACCACACCGTCTCGCCATTCGGTACGTACACGTCCACATCTTGGATGACGGTGGACTGTCCGGAGAACTGCGTGCCACGCTTCCGTCATGTCTGAAGCTGGAATTGCCTTGGTGAGTCGGCGGCACGTCGACCTCGGCCGCATGTCCAGCGCCATTTGTCGGGCGGGCTGAGGCCGCGCGTGCCGGGACCCCACCCGCGCCCCCGGACACCACTCAGCACCACCGTTCTCGCACGCCGTCCCCATCGTCGCGGACGCGCTGCACCCCCGATGCGCACAACCACCCAAGAGCGCGCCGCCGTGCGCCGCGTTCGGCATGTCCGCGCAGGTCAAACGGGGTCCGTCGCAGCCGTCCGCAGCCCCTTTGAGCCGCCCAGAAGGACGTAAACCATGGCCGCCAACCCGGACCTCCCCACCGCCACGACCCGCCGCAAGGCCGGCCGCCACCGCGGCGAGGGCCAGTGGGCCGCTGGGCACTTCACGCCGCTCAACGGCAATGAGCAGTTCAAGAAGGACGACGACGGTCTCAATGTGCGGACACGCATTGAGACGATCTACTCCAAGGCCGGTTTTGACTCCATCGACCCCAACGACCTGCGGGGACGGATGCGTTGGTGGGGTCTCTACACCCAGCGCAAGCCCGGCATCGACGGCGGCAAGACGGCGATCCTGGAGCCGGAGGAGCTGGACGACGAGTTCTTCATGCTGCGGGTCCGGGTCGACGGCGGCCGGCTGACCGTCGCCCAACTGCGCGCCATCGGCGAGGTCTCCGAGCAGTACGCGCGCGGCACCGCGGACATCACCGACCGACAGAACATCCAGCTGCACTGGATCCGCATCGAGGACGTCCCCGCCATCTGGGAGAAGCTGGAGGCGGTGGGGCTGTCCACCACCGAGGCGTGCGGCGACTGCCCGCGCGTGATCATCGGCTCCCCGGTCGCCGGGATCGCCGCCGACGAGATCATCGACGGCACCCCCGCCGTGGATGAGATCCACGACCGCTACATCGGCAGCAAGGAGTTCTCCAACCTGCCGCGGAAGTTCAAGACGGCGATCTCCGGCTCGCCCGTCCAGGACGTGGTGCACGAGATCAACGACATCGCGTTCGTCGGCGTCGTCCACCCCGAGCACGGCCCGGGCTTCGACCTGTGGGTCGGCGGCGGCCTGTCCACCAACCCCAAGTTGGCGCAGCGCCTGGGCACTTGGGTGCCGCTGGACGAGGTCGCCGACGTCTGGGCCGGCGTGGTCGGGATCTTCCGCGACTACGGCTACCGCCGGCTGCGCACCCGTGCCCGGCTGAAGTTCCTGATGGCCGACTGGGGCCCGGAGAAGTTCCGCCAGGTGTTGGAGGACGAGTACCTCAAGCGGAAGCTGGTGGACGGCCCGGCGCCGGAGCAGCCGGTCGCCCAGTGGCGCGACCACATCGGCGTGCACCGGCAGCAGGACGGCCGCTACTACGTGGGTTTCGCCCCGCGCGTCGGCCGGGTGGACGGCACCACCCTCACCAAGATCGCCGAACTCGCCGCCGCGCACGGCTCGGACCGCCTGCGCACCACCGTCGAGCAGAAGCTGATCATCCTCGACGTGGCCGAGGACCGGATCGACTCGCTGGTCGCGGGCCTGGAGGCGCTGGACTTCCAGGTCAACCCCTCGCCGTTCCGGCGCGGCACCATGGCCTGCACCGGCATCGAGTTCTGCAAGCTGGCGATCGTCGAGACCAAGGGGCGCGGCTCCTGGCTCATCGACGAACTGGAGCGCCGGATGCCGGACTTCCAGGAGCCGATCACCATCAACCTCAACGGCTGCCCCAACGCCTGCGCCCGCATCCAGGTCGCGGACATCGGCCTCAAGGGCCAGTTGGTGCTGGACGAGCACGGCAACCAGGTCGAGGGCTACCAGGTGCACCTCGGCGGCGCGTTGGGCCTGGAGCCGGGCTTCGGCCGCAAGGTCCGCGGGCTGAAGGTGACCGCCGACGAACTGCCCGACTACGTCGAGCGGGTGCTGCGCAACTTCCAGGAACAGCGCGCGGACGGCGAGCGGTTCGCCACCTGGGCGGCGCGCGCCGAAGAGGGTGCGCTGAAGTGAGCCGCACCGCGAGAGCCGGGGAGGCATCGTGAGCGAACGCGCCGCGCCGTTCTACTGCCCGTACTGCGGGGACGAGGACCTGCGCCCGTCGGAGGGCGGATCGGGGGCCCCGCAGGCCGAGCGGGGCCGAGGGCACGCGGGAGGGGCCTGGGAGTGCCGGGCGTGCAGTCGTGGCTTCCGGCTCGCGTTCCTGGGCCTGTTGGCCCCGGGAGCCGCCGGGCCCCGGTCCGCTTCCGCTTCCGCTTCCGCTTCCGACGGAGGTACGCCGTGATACCCACCGATCTTCAGCGGCTCGCCGAACAGGCGGGCCGCGACCTGGAGGACGCCTCCGCGCCGGAGATCCTCCGGTGGGCCGCGGAGACCTTCGGCAGCCGCTTCTGCGTGACGTCCTCGATGGAGGACGCGGTGGTGGCGCACCTGGCTTCCCGGGCGTTCCCCGGCGTGGACGTGGTGTTCCTGGACACCGGGTACCACTTCCCGGAGACCCTCGGCACCCGGGATGCGGTGGCGGCGGTGATGGACGTCAACCTCGTTACCCTGACACCGCGTCAGTCGGTGGCGGAGCAGGACGCCGCGTACGGGCCGAAGTTGCACGACCGCGATCCGGACCTGTGCTGCCGGCTGCGCAAGGTCGAGCCGCTGGAGGCCGGCCTGGCGCAGTACGACGCCTGGGCGACCGGGCTGCGCCGGGACGAGTCGCCGACCCGCGCCGACACCCCGGTGGTGGGCTGGGACGCCCGGCGGCAGAAGGTCAAGGTCTCCCCGATAGCCCGCTGGACGCAGGACGACGTGGACGCCTACATCACCGAGCACGGGGTACTCACCAACCCGTTGCTGATGGACGGCTACGCCTCCGTCGGCTGCGCCCCGTGCACCCGCCGGGTGTTGGCGGGGGAGGACGCGCGGGCCGGCCGCTGGGCCGGCACCAACAAGACCGAGTGCGGACTGCACTGATGGCGGAGATTCAGGAGAGAGAGATGACGGGCGCCACGATCTGGCTGACCGGTCTGCCGAGCGCGGGCAAGACCACCCTCGCGCGCGAGTTGGCCGACCGGCTGCGCGGCGAGGGCCACCGCGTCGAGGTGCTCGACGGTGACGAGATCCGCGAATTCCTCTCCGCGGGCCTCGGCTTCGGCCGCGCTGACCGGCACACCAACGTCCAGCGGATCGGCTTCGTCGCCGAGCTGCTGGCCAGCAACGGCGTGAAGGTCCTGGTCCCGGTGATCGCCCCGTACGCGGACAGCCGGGAGGCGGTGCGCAAGCGCCACCAGGGCGAGGGCACCCCGTACGTGGAGGTGCACGTCGCCACCCCGGTCGAGGTCTGCTCAGAGCGGGACGTGAAGGGCCTGTACGCCAAGCAGGCGGCCGGCGAGATCTCCGGTCTGACCGGCGTCGACGACCCCTACGAGGCGCCGGCGGCACCCGACTTGCGGATCGAGTCGCACACCCAGACCGTCCAGGAGTCCGCGGCGGCGCTGCACGCGCTGCTCGTCGAGAGGGGGCTGGCGTGACGACCGTCGCTTCTGTCACCGAGGAACTCCACGACCCCTACGCGCTGTCCCACCTGGATGCGTTGGAGTCGGAGGCGGTGCACATCTTCCGTGAGGTGGCGGGGGAGTTCGAGCGGCCGGTGATTCTCTTCTCCGGTGGTAAGGACTCGATCCTGATGTTGCATCTGGCGCTGAAGGCGTTCGCGCCGGCGCCGGTGCCCTTCGCGTTGCTGCATGTGGACACCGGTCACAACTTCCCCGAGGTGTTGGAGTACCGCGACCACACGGTGGCCCGCCACGGGCTGCGGTTGCATGTCGCCTCGGTGCAGGACTTCATCGACCGCGGCGAGTTGCGCGAACGCCCTGATGGCACCCGCAACCCCCTGCAAACTGTCCCGCTGCTCGATGCGATCGACTCGCACCGCTTCGACGCTGTCTTCGGGGGCGGCCGCCGCGATGAGGAAAAGGCCCGCGCCAAGGAACGCGTCTTCTCCCTGCGCGACGAGTTCGGTGGGTGGGACCCGCGCCGCCAACGCCCCGAACTGTGGCAGCT
>NZ_JBHVJX010000052.1:0-42774 GCF_042798755.1 Streptomyces sp. NPDC057743 | reverse complement strand
CACCGCACAGAAGGCCGTCAACCGTGCACACTCCCGACTACGCAGCCCTGTTGAGCAGGCCTTCGCCCGCCTGAAGACCTGGCGGCTCTTCCGCCAAGCCCGCTGCAGCCCCAACCGACTGACGTCAATGACCAAAGCGGTCCTCACCCTGGAGCAGCACCGCTGAAGAAGCTCAGTAGGAAACGACCCGGCCGTTGCCCCAAGGAAATGGGGGCAACGGCCGGGTCACGGCGCGTCGTTGGGGCGGGCGGTCAGCGTTCCGCGGTGGCTTCCAGGGGGCTCAGGGCGGCTGCTCGGCGGGCGGGGAGGGCTGCGGCCACCGCTCCGACTGCCAGGGAGAGCAGGCACACCAGGGCCAGGGTTCCCCAGGGGATGGCGAGCGAGTACGTCGTGAGCGCGCCGTTGGCCAGTGCGCCGACCGCCCAGGCGCCGAACACCCCGCCGACCAGGCCGAGTAGCGTGCCGAACGCGGCGACGGTCACCGCCTCGATGCGGATCATCCGACGGATGCCGACGCGGTCCATGCCGATAGCGCGCAGCACGCCGATCTCGCGGGTGCGCTCCGACACCGACATGGCCAGGGTGTTGATGATGCCGAGCGCGGCGATCACGGTGCCGATGGCGAGCAGCCCGTACATCAGGGTGAGCAGGTTGCCCACGGTGCCGGCGGCCTCGTGGACGAGCTGGTTGCGGTCCTGGACCTTGAGCAGCGGGTTGTTGCCGACGGCGGTGCGCAGCCGGTTCTCCATGTCCTGGGACACCGTGGCGTGGTCGGTGCGGACCAACACGCGCTGGACGGAGTGGGGCACGAAGCTGTGGGCCTGGACCTCGGCGCGGTAGCCGAGCGCGGCGCCGGCGACCGGGTTGTCGTCGTAGACGCCGGTCACGGTGTACGGCTTGAGAGCGTCGCCGCGGCCGATGCCCGCGTTGAGCCGGCTGCCCGCGCTCAGGCCGTGCTGCTCGGCGAGGGTGCGGGAGACGGCGATGCGGCCCGGTCCGAGATCCTTGGCGGAACCGCTGACGAAGCGGAGCTTCATGACGTCGGACACGGCGGCCGGGTCGACGCCGGAGATCTGCTGGGTCAGGCCGCCGAGGAACAGGGTGGAGTCCGCGATCGCGGTGGCGGTGCGCACTCCGGAGGTGTCGGCGACCCGTCGCGCGGCGGCCGCGTCGATGGTGGTCGTGGAGGTGCCGGCGCTGATCACGTAGTCGGCGCCGAGGCCGGACGCGGCCTGGCGGTCGAGGGCCTGGGCGGTGGAGTTGCCGATGACGGCGAGGCCGGAGACCAGTGCGGTGGTGATCAGCAGGGCCGAGGCGGTGGCCGCGGTGCGCCGCGGATCGCGCAGCGCGTTCTCCCGGGCGAGGCGGCCGGCGACGCCGAAGCGGCCGGTCAGCCGTCCGAGGAGGCGGATCACCGGGGTGGCCAGCAGCGGCGTCAGCACGATCAGGGCGGCGCCGAGGAGCGCGCAACCGAGGAGCGCGTTCTGGAGGTTGCTCTCGGAGGCGTCCTTCGCCCCGGTCAGCGACACCAACAGCCCGGCGCCGAGCGCCAACAGGACGAGTCCCACCAGGCCGCGTATCCGGGAGCGGGCGGCGGAGGGCGGCTGTTCGGCCGTGCGCAGCGCCTCGACCGGCGCGATCCGGGCCGCCTGACGGGACGGCAGCCACGCGGCCAGCACGGTGACGCCGACGCCCACGGCGAGCGCGGCGGCGATCGGTGGGAAGCCGATGACCAGGGGGCCGCTGGGCAGCTGGCCCGCCGAGGCGCTCAGGGCGTGCGGCAGCACCAGGGCGATGCCCAGGCCGAGTACGAACCCGACCACCGAGGCGGCGAGGCCGACCAGGGCGGCCTCCAACAGGACGGAGCGCACCACCTGGCGGCGGGACGCGCCGATCGCCCGCAGCAGCGCGATCTCACGGGTGCGCCGGTTCACCAGCATCGTGAAGGTGTTGACGATCAGGAACGAGCCGATGAACAGCGAGACCCCGGCGAAGATCATCGGCAGCTTTTGGTAGCCCCGGGTCAACCGGTCGACGTTGGTGGCCTGTTGGGTGGCCTGGGCGTCGGCGGTGGTGGCCTCGGCGCGCTCGGCCGGGAGCACGGCGGTGACCCGCTGGGCGAGCTCGGCCTGGCTGGTGCCGGGCGCGGCGGACAGGTCGATGCCCGTGTAGTGGCCGGGGGCGGCGAACAGCCGCTGGGCGGTCGTCATGTCGAACAGGGCGAGGGTCCCGCCGGCGGTCACCCGCGGGTCCTTGGTGGAGACGATGCCGACGAGCCGCTTGGAGAGCATCGGGCCGTCGGTGGCGAACCTGACCGTGTCGCCGATGTCGAACCCGCCCGCGGCGGCGGTACCGGCGTCCACGGCCAACTCGTCGCCGCCGCGCGGGGCGTGGCCCTTCAGCAGCGGATAGCGGTCGTCCGTGCCGTCCGGGCCGGGCACGTAGGCCGCGGCCAGGTGCTTCCAGGTCCGGTCGGCCCGCAACGGGCTGCCGTCCTTGGCGGACAGGGTGGCGGAGCCGTCGGCCAACGGGCGCACGGTGCTGACGCCCGGCACCTTGGCCAGCTTCCGCACCAGCGCGTCGTCCAGGGCGGTGGTGCGCTGGTCGGTCGCGTTGGTCGCCGGGGCGAACTTCGGGTCCACGCTGACCGCGATGTCGGCGAAGTTCTTGGAGGCGGCGGCGCGGAACGCGGCGGCGGAGGAGTCGGCGAAGACGAGGGTGCCGGAGATGAAGGCGATGCCGAGGCAGACCGCGAGCACGGTCATCAGCAGACGGGCTTTGTGCGCAAGGACGTTGCGCAGGGCTGTTCGCAGCATGGAGGCAGTTCCAGGGGCGTTGGGAGAGGGCAAGGCAAGGGGCGGGTGGGGTGCCGGGGCCCGTTGCGCCGGCGGTGGTGCGCGGCGCGGGGCGAACGACCGGCGAGGCCCGGTCGGTTCAGCGCGCGTGGCCCTGGGCCTCGAACCGGAGCATCCGGTCGAGCACCGCGTCCGCGGTCGGCTCGCGCAGCTCGTCCACGAGCCGGCCGTCCGCCAGGAACACCACCCGGTCCGCGTGCGCGGCGGCCACCGGATCGTGGGTGACCATCACCACCGTCTGCCCCAACTCCCGTACGGAGTCGCGCAGGAAGCCCAGGATCTCGGCGCCGGACCGGGAGTCGAGGTTGCCGGTCGGTTCGTCGGCGAACACGATCTCGGGGCGCGAGACCAGGGCCCGGGCCACCGCGACCCGCTGCTGCTGGCCGCCGGAGAGCTCGCTGGGGCGGTGCGTGAGGCGACCGGCCAGGCCCACCGTGTTGACGACCGCCTCCAGCCAGGTGTCCTCCGGCTGCCGACCGGCCAGCAGCAGCGGCAGCAGGATGTTCTCCCGCGCGGTGAGGGTGGGCAGCAGATTGAAGCCCTGGAAGACGAACCCCACCTTGTCCCGCCGCAGCGCGGTCAGTTGCTTGTCGGAGAGGGAGCCGAGCTCGGTGCCGCCGATCCGCGTCGAGCCGGAGCTGATCTTGTCCAGGCCGGCCATGCAGTGCATCAGCGTGGACTTGCCGGAACCCGAGGGGCCCATCACGGCGGTGAACCGGCCCCGCGCGAACTCGACGGACACCGAGTCCAGTGCGGTCACCTCCGTCTCACCCCTCCCGTACGCCTTGGTCAGGCCCGAGGCGCGGGCGGCCGGTTCGGTGGCATGGGAGCCGGGGGTGGGGAACGTCTGTGACATGAGAACTCCGCCTGGGGTGGGACGGTCCGCAAAAGGCGCGGCGGACCGGAGGAACACCACCATCCTCACCGCTCTCACCTGCACAAACATCGCCCTGGAGGCGGGAGTTGGGCTCTGCCGGAGGGGAGAGGCGACGGGCCCGCCCCCGCCCTTGGACAGACCTCGGGGAAAGGCGTCTCTGCCGTTGGGCAGAGGCGGGCGTGACGAGCCCGGCGGCAACGGCCGGGCAGCCCGGCCTCAGGAGGTCAGGCCCGCCCGATGGGCGAGGACCGCCGCCTGCACCCGGCTCGTCGAACCGGTCTTCTCCAGGATCGCGCCCACGTGCGTCTTCACGGTGCCGACCCCGATCCCGAGCCGCTGGGCGATGTCGTGGTTGGACAGCCCCTCGCCGAGCATCGCGAGGACCTCCCGCTCCCGGGAGGTCAGCCGGCCGATCCGGTCGTCCCCGGACGCGGGGCCGAAGCTCCCGGCCCCACCGCGCAGCATCCGCGCGATCACCGAGCCGGTGACGCCCGGGGAGAGCACGGCATCGCCGGCCGCGGCCGCCCGCACCGCGCGGATCAACTCCTGCGGACCCTCGTCCTTCAGCAGGAAACCCGAGGCGCCGGCCCCCAGCGCCCGGACCACGTTGTCCTCGTCGCCGAAGGTCGTCAGCATCACCACGCGCGGCGCCGGCTCCAGGGCCAGCAGCGGCTCGATCGCGCTCAGCCCGTCGCACACCGGCATCCGGATGTCCACCAGTGCCACATCGGGGCGGTGCGCGGCGGCCTCCGCCACGGCCTGGTGCCCGTCGGCGGCCTCGGCGACGACGTCGATGTCGTCGGCGTGCCGGAGGATCAGCCGGACCCCGTGCCGGACCATCGTCTCGTCGTCGGCGAGCAGGACACGGATCGGCCGGGCGGGCTCGGTCATCGGGTGGTCTCCCAGGGTGCGGCGTCCCGAACCGACGGGACGGTGAAGTGGTCGATGGCGATGAGGCGTTGCGCGGCGTCGAAGCAGTAGCGGGTCACCGGGAAGCTGCCGGGGCGGGGCCCGTGGGCGTCGCGGAGCGGGTAGATGCAGCCGACCGTGCCGGCCGGGCGGGGCGGTTCGTGACCGGTGGCCGCGGCCCGGTTGGCGGGGAAGTCCGCCACGCCCTCCTTGGACAGCTCCCCGAACGTCATTCCTACGTGGGGCGGTTGGGGCGGCGAGGGCGCGCCCCGGGGATGGCCGACGAAGACGAACCCGATCCCGAGGATCATCAGCGCCCCCAGCCCCGCCAGCCCGAGGACGAGCGTCAGCGCCTCGGCGGTCCGGCGGCCGCGCTGTGCGGAGTCGTCGCGCGCGCCGGTGCCGTCCGGGGGCGCGGCGGGCGCGGTGCCGGGCCGTTCACCGGCGACGATCTCGCCGGGCTCGGCCGGCACGACGGCCGCCACCTCGAACCCGCCGGACGGCAGCGAGGTGGCGTCGAACTCGCCGCCGAGCAGCTCCACCCGCTCCCGCAGGCCCGCGAGGCCGCGGCCGGTGCCCATGTCCCGGGCGGCGACCGACGTGGGGGGAGCGCCGTTGTGGACCGTGACCCGCACCGTCTCGGCATCGTGCACGACGCGGACGGTGACATGCGCGGTGGCCGCGTACCGGTGCACATTGGTCAGCGCCTCGCGCACCACCCGGTGCACCGCGCGCCGGACCCGCTGCGGGCGGTCCGCGAGATCGGCGCCCTGCCAGTCGAGTTGGACGGCGATGCCCCCGTCGCGGGACTCCGCGACCAGCGCCTCGATGCCGGCGCGGTTACCGGTCGCATCGGTGAGCGCGTCCGGCCCGGTGTCCCGGCCGAGCGGCCCGAGCACCCCGAGCGCTTGCCGCAGCTCGCGCATCGCGTCCCCGGTGGTGCGGCGCACCAGGACGGCCTCTTCGCGTAGCTCCGGATCGGCCTTCTCCAGGGCCAGTTCCAGCCCGCCGGCGTGCAGCGAGACCAGGCTGAGCCGGTGGCCCACCATGTCGTGCATCTCGGCCGCGATCCGGGACCGCTCCTGGACCCGGGCCTCGCTGTCGGCCAGCCGTCTGGCCCGTTCCGCCGCGTCGCCGCGCTCCCGCAACGCCCGCACCAGCCGGCTCTGCTGCCCGTACACCGTGCCGACCAGGCCCGGCACGATCAGCGCGGTCACCGCCAGGACCAGGCCCAGCGCCACCCCGTACGGCACCGAACCGGGGCCCAGCGAGGGTGCCGCCGCCGTCGCGGTGACCACGGAGAGCAGGCCGGCGGCGCCGAGGAGGCGGGTCCGCCGGCGGGCCCGGACCGTGCGGCGGGTCACGCTGTACGCGGCCGCCGCCGTGACCGGGCCCAGGCACGGCAGCGCCCCGGTCAGCGCCGCGAGCGCCAGCAGCGCGGCGCCCGGGAAGCGGCGGCGCAGCGGGAAGAGCACGGCACCGGCGGGGACCGCCAGCAGGTGGTAGCCGGGGTGCGGCAGATAGTCGAGACGCGTCACCACCGCGAACAGCGCCAGCGTCGCCAGCGCCGCACCCGCCGTCTCCACCGCGGGCCCGCGCGAGAACGCGGCGGACCGGTAACGGACGAAACGGCGGAAACGACTGGTGAGCGACACGCTCCCCAGTATCGGCGCCCCCTGACCGCGCAGCCGTGAACCTCACGGGCGATCTCGGCTCTACCGAAAGACAGAGACGCGCCGGCCGCCCCCGGATCCCTTCCGGGGCCCTGCTACGCCCCGGCCGGGCGGCACGGATCGCGGCGCATCGCCCACAACACCGGCCCGCCCTCCGGCAGGTGCAGCTCCGCACGCACGGTGAAGCCGAAGTGCTCGTAGAAGGGCAGGTTGTCCGGCTTGGAGGACTCCAAATAGGCGGGCAGGCCCTCCGCGTCGGCCTTGGCCAGGCCCGAGCGGAGCAGGGCGGCCCCGTGGCCCTGGCCCTGGGCGGCCGGGTCGGCGCCGATCACCGCCAGGTACCAGTGCGGTTCCTGGGGCGCGTGTTCGGCGGCCGCCTCGACGGTGTCCCGGAACAGCGGCGCCCGGTCGCCGAGGAGCTCCACCAGTTCCGCAATGGTCTCCGCGTCCGGAACGGCCTTGGCCCGCGCCTCCGGCGGGACCCAGAAGGCGGCCGCCGCGCCGGTCCGCTCGCACACGCAGTGCCGGACGTACTGCCGGGTGAAGAGGGTGGTGAAGTAGCGGCCCAGGTTCGTCGCGCGCGAGGCGTCATCGGTGAAGAACCACCGCATCATCGGGTCGTCGTCGAAGGCGCGGGCCAAGGTGCTGCCGATCAGCGGAGCGTCGTCGATCGTCGCCGCCGTCGGGGTGTTCGTTATCGACATACGGGTCATTCTGTACCCGGGTGATCTTCGAGGGCGCGGCGGGGTCCGCTCCCCGTGCGCGCCATCGGGCTTGCGGCCGGCCGGAGTTGGGGCGAACGCGGCGAAGGGGCCGGCGGCGGGCCGTGCCGATGGGGCCGGTGCCGGCTCGCCCCGCACCTCAGGCGGCCCCGTGGTGCCGCCACCGTCGGAAGGGCCGGCGCGGAACCCGCACCGCGATCCGACTGAAGTCCATCTGACCGGTCAACTCGACGTGCAGCACGGTCGACTCGGTCGGGCCGGCCTGGCGCGGAATGGTGACCTTGCCGTAACGCACCGCGAGGGCATCGGCGTTCACCGAGATGCCCGGCCGCGTCACCAGGCGCAGCAGCCCGCCGCGCATGTCCATGTCGATGCGCAGGGTGTCGTGGGTGAGCTGGGCCTCGGTGAAGTCGAGCGTCACCTCCGACCAGGACGACAGGAGCTCCACCCGCCGCGGCACCGTCCAACGGCTGTCGCGGCGGAAGGAGCCGCCCTCCTGGTCGATCCGGAGCACGTCCGCGACGTCCGGCGTGCCGCGGTCGTGGGCGGTGCCCGCCGTGGCCGGCAGGTCGGTGGTGAGCTCGGCCAGCTCGCCGAGCGTCCGCGCGCCGAGCGCGGATTCCAGGCGCTCGTCCAACTCGGCGGCGGTCAGCCGGCCGTCGCCCGCCGCGACGCGCAGCAGGTCCACGGTGCGGTCCCGGTCCGCGTGCGAGGCCCGCAACGCGGGCGCCGCGCCCAGGCGTTGGGGCCGACCAGTGGTCGAGGTCTCACCCGGCATGTCTCTCTCCCCGATCGGTGCTGTGTGATCCGTGGTGTGTGGTGTGTGATGCGTGAGCTGTGATCTGTGGTGCGTGGGCGGTGGCGTCGGCCCCGTCCGTGCCCGGCCTCCGGGTGCGACGCTCGGCCTCCGCGCTCGTTCCCGCGAACTTACGTTATATCGCGTTGCAGTCGCGAGCCAAGACAGGCGGCGACGTTTTCGGTGACGGACGGCGCCTTTCGGTCAGGGGCGGGGACCTGGTGGCCTTGGGCGGCGCCGCGCCCCGTGGCACGATCGGGCAGGTGACCAGCAGACCCACCACGGCGCAACACCTGAGCGATCTCGCACGCCTGCGCCGCGTCCGCGACCGGATCGACCGGGAGTACGACCGCCCGCTCAACGTCGAGGCGCTGGCCCGCGGCGTGCACATGTCCGCCGGCCACCTCAGCCGCCAATTCCGGCTCGCCTACGGTGAGTCGCCGTACTCGTACCTCATGACGCGGCGCATCGAGCGTGCGATGGCGCTGCTGCGGCGTGGTGACCTCAGCGTCACCGAGGTCTGCTTCGCGGTCGGCTGCGCCTCGTTGGGCACCTTCAGTACCCGCTTCACCGAGCTCGTCGGGGTGCCGCCGAGCACCTACCGGCGCCAGGCGGCGGGGGCCGCGGAGGGCATCCCGCCGTGCGTGGCGAAGCAGGTGACCCGGCCGATCAGGAGCCGGCAGGCACCGGCCGCCGACCCCGACTAGCGTGACTGCCATGAACCTCACCATCGACACGAGCGTCCTCCCGCACACCGACCCGGACGCGTCGCTGGCCTTCTACCGCGACATCCTCGGCTTCGAGGTCCGCAGCGACGTCGGCCAGGGCCCGATGCGTTGGATCACGGTCGGCCCCGTCGGCCAGCCCGACACCTGCCTCCTCCTCGCGCCGCCGGCCGCCGACCCGGGCGTCACCGACGAGGAGCGCCGCACGATCACCGAGATGATGGCCAAGGGCACCTACGGCTGGATCCTCCTGGCCACCAAGGACCTCGACGGCCTCTTCGAGCGGCTCCAGGCCAGCGACGCCGAGGTCATCCAGGAACCGACCGAGCAGCCCTACGGCGTCCGCGACTGTGCCTTCCGCGACCCGGCCGGAAACCAGATCCGCATCAAGGAGGTGCGCTGAGCGGCAACGGCGAGTTCTCCACGCTTTCCGGGTTCCCTGTGTTCCCCAAGTTCCCTGAGTTTCCTGGGTTTCCCGAGTGACACGTGATGAAAGCAGGCAGACTCCTGTCCGCAGTGAACAATG
Organism: Streptomyces sp. NPDC057743; assembly: GCF_042798755.1. Taxonomy (NCBI): domain Bacteria; kingdom Bacillati; phylum Actinomycetota; class Actinomycetes; order Kitasatosporales; family Streptomycetaceae; genus Streptomyces; species Streptomyces sp. NPDC057743. The sequence continues at coordinate 33,691 of NZ_JBHVJX010000052.1, read as the reverse complement.
GACAGAACAAGTACAGAACCAAGGACAGGGACAGGGGCGGGGCAGGACATGGCGAACAGCGCACTTCTCGTGATGGACGTTCAACGGGACATCGTGGACGTCGTCGACGACGGCTCCGGATATCTGCCGAGGCTGCGCAAGGCGATCGACGGCGCCCGGGCCGCCAACCTCCCGGTGATCTACGTGGTGATCGGGCTGCGCCCGGACAGCCCGGAAGTCAGTCCGCGCAACCGGGTGCTCACCGCCATAGCCCGGGACGGCCTGTACCGGGAGGGCGATCCAGGCACCGAGATCCACGACGATGTCGCGCCCCAGGCAGGCGATGTGGTGGTCACCAAGAGGCGGGCGAGCGCGTTCTCGGGAAGTGACTTGGACCTGGTGCTCAGGGGGCGCGGCATCGACAGTCTGGTGCTCACCGGCCTCGCCACCAGCGGCGTGGTGCTGCACACCCTGTGCCAGGCCGCCGACCTGGACTTCGGCCTCACCGTGCTGACGGATGCCTGCCTGGACACCGACCCCGAGGTGCATCGGGTCCTCACCGACAAGCTGTTCCCGCGGTGGGCGGACGTCGTGACCGTCGACGAGTGGGTGCAGGGCATGGAGCAGGTGTAGGGCATGCGGTGAGGCGGCGCCGCTCAGACCGCCGGGTGGTCGGGTACAACTACCGGGTCCTGGCCGAGAGTTGGCGATGAATGCGTTCCGTTGGCGACGTGTCGTTGGAATCCGGCGTCCGTGCGCAGGAGTTCGGCGTATGTGCCGGTGGCGTGGGCCGTTCCGTCGTCGAGCATGATGACGGAGTCGGCCGCCTCGATGGTGGTCATCCGGTGCGCGATGACGAGCAGGGCGCACTCCCGTCGGAGGTTGTGCAGGGTGACCGTCAGGGCTGCCTCGTTGGCGGGGTCGAGGTGGGCGGTGGGCTCGTCCATCAGCAGCAGTCGGGGGCGGGCCAGGATCGCCCGGGCGATGGCGAGCCGTTGGCGTTCGCCGCTCGACAGGCGCGCGCCCCGCTCGCCGATCCCGGTGTCCAGTCCGGCCGGCAGGCGGCGGACCCGCTGGGCGAGGTTGACGAGGTCGAGGACCCGCCACAGGCCGTCGTCGTCGGTGGCGGCGTCGGGCGCGGCGTAGCAGAGGTTCTCCCGCAACGTGCCGTGCAGCATCGGGCAGTCCTGCTCGACCCAGCCGATCCGCGCGCGCCAGGCATCGAGCCCGAGGTCCGCGGCCGAGTGTCCGTCGATGCGGAGGTCGCCGCTCCAGGGCTCGTAGAAGCGGTTGATGAGCGCGAAGGTGGTGGACTTGCCGGCTCCGGACGGGCCGACCAGGGCGACGAGGGCGTGCGGGGGGACGGTCAGCGACAGCCCCCGGAGCACCGGGGCGTCGGGGGCGTATCCGAACCGCAGGTCGCGGAGCTCCAGTGCCGGAGCCGCGGGGGCGTGGCGGGACGGTTGTCGATGCGGTGTGCCGCGGTCCGCCGGGGCGAGGGCGCGGTCTTCGGTGGGGAACGAGTAGACCTCCTCGATGCGTTCGACGGCGCCCTTCGCCCTGCTCACCGAGGCGACGCCCTCGATCAACTCGGTGACGGGGCCGCCGAGTTGGTTGGCGTACAGCAGGATCGCCACCAAGGCGCCGAGCGAGAGCACCCCCTCGTCCACGCGGGCCGCCCCGACCAACAGGACCAGGACGAAGGCCGCGTTGATGGCCATCTGAGCCACGGGCGCGATCGTCGCGGTGAGCCTGGCGCTGCGCACCGCCTCCTCGTAGGCGTGTTGGGCCAACCCGTTCAGGTGGGCGATCTCGCGTTGTTCGGCGCGGTTGGCGCGGACCGTGCGCAGGCCCGACAGGGCGCGTTCCAACCCCGCCGAGATCGCCCCGACGGCGGTCTGGAGCCGCATCGACACCCGGCCGATCCGCGTCGACAGCACCTTGATCACGATGCTGCCGACGAGCAGCACGCTCAGGATGAGCAGCATCAATACCGGATCGATCACGAACATCGCGCCGACGCTGCCCAGCGCGATGCAGAGGTTGGTGGCGAGTTGGACGGAGACGTGCGTCAGTGCCTCGCGCAGGACGACCACGTCCGTGGAGGCGCGCGCCATGAGGTCGCCCACGCGCAGCCGGTCGAAGGCGTGCATCCGAATCCGCAACAGGTGCGAGAACAGCCTGGTGCGGGTGTCCAACACGAACCGCTCACCGGCCCGTTCCAACAGGAAGCCGGCGCCGGCACCGATCAGTGCCTGGCACAGCAACAGCAGGACCAGGCACGTCACCGGCAGGAACAGCGGCCGGCGCGCGGTGAGGGCGTCAACCACCCCCTTGGCGGCCAGTGGTTGGGCGACGCCGACCGCGGCCGCGACCAGGGTGAGGAGCAGGGCGGCGCTCAACGCGCGGCGCTGCCCCCGCGTCAACGTCCACAGTTGTCGAAGCATTGAGCGCACCGCTCCCTCTCCGGCCCGACCGGGCTCAGTCCGCCTCCACCAGTCCGGACGCCCGGAGTTGGTCGGTCATCGTCGCCAGGTCCTCGCGTGCCTGGTCCAACGCGATGCCGAACCGCTCCGCGAACTCCTCGGCCACCTGGTCGGTGGTCCGACCGTCGAGCAGGCGCTGGAGCGCATAGGCGCCGGTCAGGTTGAGCTGCCAGTAGTGTCCGGTGCGCTGGCTCATCAGCACCGCGCCGTCGTCGGTGTCGGTGGCGAGCGTGTGGGCGGTCAGGCTGAGCTTCATGGGGCGGGGTTCCTCCGGACGTGAGGGTGGCCCTTAGGGCGCTTCTGCTTGAGCGTTGTGGGGGCGACGGTGAGCAGCGGTCGGTAGTAGCCGTCGGGATACGGTTCGTCGATCACCTGGCCGTCGGCCTCGATCCAGGCATGGGCGGCGAACGGCGTGGTGCGCACCCCGGTCTGCCAGGTGGGCCACGTCCCCTTGAAACGGCACAACACGGCCGCGGCGATGGACCGTTGCAGACAGTGGTGGACCGCGCAGCGCAGGCTGACTGCGACCACCGCGGCGCGGGCCGCAGAAGCCTGGGCGGCGCTGCTCGGACGGGCGCCGACGCGCAAGCCCTGGAGCACGATGCGCACATACCGGGGCGGCAGCGCGGCCAGCGGCCGGGCGAGGGCCACCGCGGTCAGCGGCAACACGCGGCGGTGCAGGGGGAGTTGGACGCGCGGCGGCAGGGCGCACGGGGGACTGGTCACAGGGCCTCCTCGGGATCGGGCACACGGGAACGAGGGGTGGCGCCGCCCCGGACGAGGCCGGCGGTCGCCGCCGACGGGCCACCGGAGCGGGCCGCGATCTCCCGCAACCACAGCTCGGCGCCCAGCGTCGCCTCCAGCTGCGCGGACCAGACATCGGAGCTGCGCGGCGGCGTGTGCAGGGTGGCCCGGAACTTCGTCACGTCGAGCAGCCCGCGGCGCGCCAGCTGCGAGTCCGCGAACAGCTCCAACAGGTCCGGCACATGGTCCTGCAAGGCACGGTCGACGGACTCCTCACAGTCCCCCTTGGTGGACCGGTCGAGGATCACATCGGGCACCAGGCCCCGCATCGCCTCGGCCAACACCGGCTTGTACCGCCAGGGGGTGTTGCGCTCGTGGGGGCGGATCGACAGCACCGCCTCCACCACCCGGTCGTCCAGGTACGGCAGTTCCAGGCGCAACCCCTCGACCGCGTACTCGCGACACAGCAACCGCAACACGGGCCCGGCGCTGCGCAGTGCGGTGAGTGCCTCGTGCTGCCCGCGGTCCGGTGCCAGGGGCGCGATCCCCGCCGCCACGTCGCGGAAGAGCCGCTGCGTGGTCCGCACCGCATCCCCGGTGGCCCACGGCGTTGCCGGCAGCCGCGCCCCCCACCCCAGGGCCGGGGTCAGACCGTCCGGCGCGGGGCGCACGAGCTCATCGGCGCACCGCCGCCACCACGTGCCGAGGTCCTCCCCGCGCAGCAGCTCGGCCAGACTGGCCCCCAACGGCCAGCGGGACAGCGCCCGGTGGGCGCGGAGTTGGCGCCAGGCGGTCAGCGGGCTGCGCCGCAACAGCGTGTGCAGATAGGCGGCGCTGCCGGTGAACAACTCGTCGGCCCCGTGCCCGGCCAGGTGCCAGGTGGCACCGTTTTCGACCAACAGCCGGATACCGGTGCGGACGGGGTTCATCCCCCGGGTGGTGGCCCGCGGCGCCTCCGTGTCGGAGGTCCAGTACGGCGGGGAGAACACCGGCGGTGCGCTGCTCTCCGGCTTGGTCAGATGCTCGGCGTGCTCAAGGGCGCGCGCGGCCCGCTCCGCGTAGAACGGGTCGTCGTTGATCGCGCTGCCGCCGGTCCACCGGAAGGTCAACAGGTCGGGGCGGTGCTCGGCGGCCAGGAAGCACAGCGATGTGGAGTCCATGCCGCCCGACAGGTCCGCCGACAGCCTGCCCTGCCGGGGCTGCCGCAGCGCCACCGCCTCCCGCAGCCGCTCGCGCACCTGATCGACCCCCTGCGTCAGGGACAGCTGCGGCTCCGGCGGTTGCCACCAACGCACCGTGCGCGCCGCGCCGTTGCCGGGCAACGCCAGATAGGAGTCCGCCGGTACCTGCTCCACGCCGCGCCACCAACTGCGTTCGCTCAGCGGCGCGAAGAACATCCCGGACGTCACGCTCGCCGCGAGCAGCTCCTCGTCCGGCTCCGCACCGATGATCCCGGCCAACACGTCGGCCCGGTCACCGGCGATCGGCACCTCGTCCAGGCAGGCGGTGAAGACGCAACGGGACCCGGTGACGGTCCCCTGGAACCGTACCTGGCCGTCGACCGACGCCAGCAGATGCGCGCTGCCGGGCAGTTGGCGGGCCAGCCGGTCAAGGTCCGGCAGGGCGCGCACCGGGGAGATGAGCGTGGCCAGCCGCTCCGACGTGACGGAGACCGTGCCGAACACCGCGACGCGCACCGGGCCCGCGTCCGCCACCACCAGGTCCGCCGCGTCCCACGAGCCGGCCAACCACGGCCGCCCGGAAGCATGGCGCACCATCTGCGGTGCCACTGCCGCGACTTGGCGGTGGGCCCAGGCTCCGCCCGGGGAGTCCGGGAAGACCACGAGGTTGTTGTCGTTGGGGGATTGCAATGCCTCACCACCAGGTATCAGGGCGACCTCCGCGCCGCCAGGCGCGGCCGCCGCAGCACCGTCCATCACTGATGGAGATCGCGCAACTGCACACAGTTGAGATCGCGCCATGACTGGCGTGACGGAACGGATGGATGGGAGTTCGCCCCCGCGCCCCTCGGGCCGGGCGACCTGGCGCCGGAAGTGCACCCCCTATGCCACCCCTAGGCGTCAAGTCCGTGCTGCGCAGCGGGAGTTATCGGTTTGCGTGTTCCGCCGCGCCGCACATCCGCCCGTACGAGGCCGACCGCGACCCGCCGTAGCTATTACCGTAGGTAAGAAAGCGCCTTGTATTGGCTTGAGTTGCTATACGCGAGTAGACACCCCGGTGGGAAGCCGCTTACATGAACCGGCGCCACTTCGGATTCCACCGAGATGGATAGGAGAAGGTCATGTCCAAGAAGCAGCTTCCCGAGCGTTACATGCCGCCGGCCGCCGCCAAGGTCGGTCAGTTCAACAAGGACACCGACGGCACCATCCACACCAAGAAGGACGCGACGACCATCGGCTTCAAGAAGGCCAAGTAGTCGCGGTAGTGACCTCTGGCTGATTGCCGGAAAGAGATCGTACCCGGCCCCGCATCGGACCATTCCCTCGCTTTCTTGTGCGAGGGAGCGGGCCGACGGAAGTCCTCGGCGCGGGGCCGGGCATCGCTCGACAACTCTCTTCCCCGCGTTCCCTACGGGGTGGAAGTAAAAGCGGCCTTCAACTCCCGGGCGCGCGCGATGCGGTGACGCACCGCGCCGCGGTCGGGAGCGGGAGGCTGCCCTTCCGTGTGTATGTCGTGAGCTCTGTCCCAGGTCAACGCCCTGCTGGGGCCCGCGGAGTGATGCCGGCCCCCGGCCCGATGTCGCCCCTCTCCGTTTGCCAACTTCCCCGCCCGCGCGCACGTTCCAGCCGCGCTCGGCCGAAAATCCCTATCGCACACCCCTATCGCATCCGACACTTGAACCGACGGGTCGGGTTTCCTTTCGCTCAGCGTCGGGGCCCTCTAGTGCTGGTCGGCGGCCGACATCGCCCCGGCGTCCCGAAAAGGGTTCGGAGAATTCACCGAAGCTTAATGGTCTCGTCGGGTCGAGGCCGCTCGGGTGAACTCGTGAGGTCCCGTTAAAGGAAGCGGTGCCTTCAAGCGCGAGCAAGGTGAAAAGTCCGGATTTCGTTGGGGGTTCATTGAAATCGCGGCTGGCGGGTAGCCCGAAAACGCTCCCGGCGCTCGAACGCCGCCCGCACCCTTTGCGCCACGGGCAGGCGCGAACTCGTTGTTTCGGGGCGGCATTTGACTCGCTCGACTGTTCGCGCAAAGCGCTTCGGTGGCTGCGTTTTGCGGGGGTGGTCACGTGTGCGCTGGGCGCTTATCGGAGGCTACGAGACTTCGAATAACTGGGCGTCGCACAGCTGATTGAGTGCCTGTGTTCGAGGCGAATGCCGTGCCGTAAACGTTCTCGGTGGACGCCAGGCAGCGTCGGGATGTCTGGCAACTGGCGCTCCCCGTCCGCGCGTTCCGCCCTCCCTGCACCCTCCGTTGTCAGACCCTCGCCCTAGACTCGCTTTCCTAGGGCTCGTGCCCGGGGAGTTGGAGGGGGTGTCCATGAGCGGGGAGTGGTCTGCCGGCGGTGGGTTGCCACCGGTGGCTGCGGCGCGTATGGCCGAGGCGCGGCGCAGCGGGACGTGGTCCTCGGCGTTGTCCACGGGGGAGTTCGCCGCGCTCAGATCGGTCGGCTTCGAGCCGGTCGGGCAGGTGCTGGGCTCGGCCGTGTACCGCGTGGCGGGCGGCGGGACCAACTGGCGCTACTACGACTGCGGTTACCGGTCCGCGGGCTGGTCCGGGCGCGGTTCCGGGCCGGCGCCGGTGGCCGTCTCGGGGCAGGGTGCCGCCTCCAAGGCGCTGGTCGATGTGCTGATGGCGGCGCGCCATGCGGCGCTTGCGCGGATGACGGCGGAGTGCACGGCGTTGGGCGGGGACGGGGTGGTGGCCGCGGACCTGACGATGGCACCGTTCCCCTCCGCGCCCCACTGCTTCGAATTCCAGGTGATCGGCACCGCCGTCCGGGCACAAGGGGACGTGCGGCCGAAGCGCCCCTTCACCACGCACCTGGACGGCCAGGGCTTCGCCAAGCTGATCGACGCGGGGTGGGTGCCGGTAGACCTCCTGGTGGGGCTCGCCATCGGCTCGCGGCACGACGACTGGACCACCCGGCGGCAGAACTGGTTCGCGGCCGGCAACCAAGAGGTCATCGGCTGGAGCGAGTTGGTCGCGCTGACCCGTCATGACGCCCGCCAACGGATCGGTGAGCAGGCATGGCATGCGGGAGCGGACGGCGTGGTGCTGGGCGACAACCGCATGCGGGTCTGGCGCGAGGACTGCGTCCGGGCGCGCCGGCGCAACAACGACTCCGACCAGAAGGACCACGTCGCCGAGGTCACCCTCGTAGGCACCTCGATAGCCGCCTTCACCGTTCGCCGGGAGGTGCAGCCGCGCACCCTGACCGTGATGCCGCTGGACCCCAACCGGCGCCGTGCGCGCTCCACATGACGGCGACGCCACGCGACGATGTGCTCCTCAACGCGGACGACGTGCCCGCCAGCGCGGACGACGTGCCCGCCAACGCAACGGCCACGCCCGTCCGCCGCCCTCACCACGCACCCGTCACCGTGCGCTCGGCGCCAACCGCCCATCATCACCTCACCACCAGACACTTTCCCGAGGGGGACCGCTGATGACCGCCACCGACCCGACAGCCCAGGGCGTACCGGCCGATGCGATGCGGCGGCTGGCCGAACTCCAGCCCGGCCGGCCGGGGGGCTCGCTCTTCACCAGTGACCTGTCGGTCAACGAGTTCCTGCTCGTGCGCGAGGCGGGGTTCCGACCGCTCGGCCTGGTACTGGGCAGTTCGATCTACCACGTGGGCATCCAGCTCGGCCGCTGGGGAAAGAACCAGGAGCTCACGACGTTGAGCCAGGCCATGTACCACGCCCGGGAGTTGGCCATGACCCGGATGGAGGCCGAGGCGGCACAGCTCGGCGCCGATGGCATCGTGGGCGTGCGACTCTCCGTCGAGGCGCGGGAGTTCGGCAACGACATCGCCGAGTTCATCGCGATCGGCACCGCGGTCAAGGCGGACGCGCCCGCGCCCGGCGGCAACGGTAGCTGGCGCAACGCCAAGGGACAGCCGTTCACCTCGGACCTGAGCGGACAGGACTTCTGGACCCTGGTCCGCGCCGGGTACGCCCCGCTGGGCATGGTGATGGGCACCTGCGTGTACCACATCGCCCACCAGAAGCTCGGTTCGATGTTCTCCAACATCGGCAAGAACGTGGAGATCGAGCCGTTCACCCAGGCGCTCTACGACGCCCGGGAGTTGGCGATGGAGCGGATGCAGCGGGAGGCGGAGGAGCTGCATGCCGAGGGCATCGTCGGGGTGCAGCTCAACTCCCACAACCACCGCTGGGGCGGGCACACCACCGAGTTCTTCGCCATCGGCACGGCCGTGCGACCGCTGCGCGAAGACCACGTCATCGAACGTCCGACGATGGTGCTGAGCCTGGACGGGTAGGGCCCGTCCGATGGGCCGGGGTCGCAAGACCCGGGCGCACGCGATCCGTTGGACCCAGACCGAAACGAAAGGCCGCTGTCGATGTCCTCCCACCTCCCCGTGCCGCCCGAGCCCGGCGGCGATCCCGCCTCCGTCGAGCTGCTCGCCGCCGCACTGCGCCGGGACGCCGCCGATCTGGAGGTGTACGCCCAGGTGCTCACCGGGACGCTGGCGGACGCGCTGCCGCCGGGGTCGGTGGCGATCGAGCGCAAGCGCGGCATGGCCGATCGACTGGCCGGCCGGGAAGGCAAGGTGGTGTGCCTGGACGTCGCGCTGGGCGAGCAGCGCCTGGTGCTGAACCTCTCCGGCGGCCGCCCGAGCGGCGAGGTGTGCCGGGAGGTGCGGGGAGTGATCCTCTCCCGGCGCCCGGTGGCCCTGGACGAGTGGGTGCGGGAGCTGGCCGCGGCCCTCGCCAGCCGTGCCGAGTCCGACGCCCGGGCCCGGGCGGCGCTGGAGCGGCTGCTGTTGGGCGGGTGACCCCAGCGTGTCGGCGCGTGTCGACGGGTCTCCGCCGAGCGGCTTCGCGGCACCCGCGATCCCCGCACCGCACCCCGCACCGCACCCCGCACCCCACCAGGAGGCAGCCCCGTGACCCGTCGTGTCACCCTCGTCTCGCCCGCGATGAGCCGGTCACTGCGGCAGGCCCGTTTTGTTGCCGGTGACGAGGGTGACGCTCTCGACGACAGCGGGGCCGCCAGGGCCCGTTCAGCCGCCGGATCGCTGCCCCGGGCCGCCCGGGTGCTCACCTCCCCGAGCGCGCGCTGCCGTCAGACGGCCGCCGCGCTCGGCCTCGAAGGCGCGGACGCGGCCGAGTTGCACGGTCTCGACGTGGGTCGCTGGACGGGCCGAACCCTTGACGAGGTGGGGGCCGCCGAACCGGAGGCCGTGGGCCGTTGGCTCGCCGACCCGACCTGCGCGCCCCATGGCGGCGAGTCGGTACAGGACCTGTGCGGACGCGTGGCGCGCTGGCTGGACGCGCTGCCCGCGGACGGCCGCACGCTCGCCGTCGTCGAGCCCGAGGTGGTGCGGGCGGCGGTCGTACGCGTCCTCGGCCTGCCCGCGCCGGCCTTCTGGCGGCTGGACGTACCCCCGTTGACGGCCACCGAACTCAGCGGCCGGGCCGGCCGCTGGAACCTGCGGCTCGGCCAGTCGTTGCCCCTGCCCTCGTAACGCAGACGCGTGGAAGGGCCTCGGAGGTTCCGTGGGCCCTCCCACGCGTGTGCGTCACGGGCGGCAATTCTCCTGGCGCGGGCGTCAGTTCTCGACGGGGACCGCTCGGCCGGCGGTAGCGGCCTCGGCCCGCGGGCGCAGCAGCCGCTCCGCCAACCCCCCGAAGAGCAGGCCGAATCCACCCCACAACACGGTCTGGATGGCCAGGGCGGAGAGACGGAACCGCCACAGCAGGGTGGCCGGGAAGCCCGTCGGCACCTCGTTGACGGCCGGCAGGACGGCATAGGCCACACCGATCACGACGGCGAAGGCCACCACCGCGACGACGGTCGCGTTCCAGGCGCCCCACCTCGGTGCCAGGCGCTTGCCCAGGATGGTGGCCGCCAGCGCCAGCAACACGCTGAGCAGCATCATCAGGAAGTACAGGGCGGTGCGTTTGCCGATGGTGTCGGGTTCGCCGACGGACGGCGGATTGGCCGGGTACTTCAGGAACGGCACCACGTACACGGCGAGCAGCGCGCAGCCGGACAGCAGCAGCGCGGTCGCCCGGGGGCCGAAGCGGCCGACGCGGCCGAGCGCGAAGGAGAAGGCGAGGCTGGCGATGCCGCCGAAGGCGACCCCGTAGACCAGTACGCCCGTGGCGAGGCCGGCGGTGGATTGGAGGGAGCGGGAGATGACTTCCGGCTCGTGTTCGTGGGAGTGGGCGGCCTCGAACCGGATCGCGCTGTCGACGTTCGGCTCACCGAGGAGAGAGGCGACGACCAGCGCGAGCACGCCGGCTGCGAGGCCGGCGAGCATGCCACGGACGAGGAGGTTTCGGACCGTTGTGGAGTTCATGGGCGTGCGGCGTCCCTCGCGTCAGTGGCAGGGGAAGCCGAGCAGGTGGCGGCCGTCGTGCACCCACTCGTGGATGTCCGTGCCGTTGAAGACGGAGGTGGCGCCCTGCTCGGCGCCGACGAAGTAGAGCAGGACCAGCATCAGGATGCCGAAGAAGAGCGCCCAGGGGGCAATCGCCTTGAGCGGGAGTGTGGTGGGTACCGCGGGGGAGTCGACGGTCGGCTGGGCGACGGACTGCGCCATGGCGGGGCCTCCTTCTGGGAGTTCGCGTCCCATCTCGGTGGTGCACAGGGCGACGGCTGCGGGTCTGACTCACGGGACGCCCAACGCGCTGGACCGTCCCGCTCACAGTGGCGCGACCGTGCCGGATTCCCACCGGCTTCCGTCATGCCGTCGTCAATAATCGCGCCGACGATACCGCGTGGCAGGTGCATGGCCAAGATGCGGATCGCTGGGCGTGATCTTCCTCTCGCGCCGGGCGGTGGGCCGGCCGGCGACCCGAGTAACCGCCGGCCGGCCCCGCCGCCGCTCACCCCCGCCCGACGAGATGCGGCAGTTCTGCCAGGAGGTGGCGCAGTCGCTCGGCGGGCACCCCGCCGCCCTGCGCGACCTCCTTGGAGCCGCCGCCGCGGCCGTCCAACAACTGCTTGACCACGGCGGAGGCGTTCAACCCGGCGGCCGTGGCGGCACCGTTGAGGGCGAGTACGAGGGCGCCGTCGTCGCCGGCGACCGCCGCCAGGCCGGGGCGGTCCGCCGGGAGCCGGTCGCGGACGGCCAGGGCCAGGGCGCGCGCATCGGCGGCCGGGCCCTGCGCGCTGGCGGTGACGACCAGGGTGCCGCCCGCGTCCACGCCGGTGGCGGCCAGCTCCGCGGCCCGCGCCGCGGTGGCCTGGGCCTTCAGCCGGGCGTTCTCGCGGTCTGCGGCCTTCAACCGGTCCAGCAGGCCACCGATCTTCTCGGGCAACTCCGCGCGCGGCGCCCCCAGTTGCTCGGCGATCCGCGAGACCAGATCGCGTTCGCGGGCCAGATAGGCGAAGCCCTCGATGCCCACCGCCGCCTCCAGCCGTCGCATCCCGGCGCCGACCGAGGACTCGCCGGTCAGCGCGACCGTGCCGATCTGCGCGGCGTGCTCGACATGGGTGCCGCCGCACAGCTCGCGCGACCAGGCGCCGCCGATCTCGACCACCCGCACCTGCTCCCCGTACGTCTCGTCGAACAGGGCGAGCGCGCCGATCTCCTTGGCCTCGGGCAGCGTCATCCACCGCACGCCCACCGGCAGATCCCTGCGCAGCGCCCGGTTGGCGGCCTCCTCGATCTCGCTGCGGACGGTGGGGGAGAGGGCGCCGCGCCAGGGGAAGTCCAGGCGCAGATAGCCGGGCCGGTTGTAGGAGCCGGCCTGGAGGGCCGTCGGGCCGAGGATCTCGCGCAGCGCCGCGTGCAGGACATGGGTGCCGGAGTGGGCCTGCCGGGCGCCCAGCCGCCACTCGGGATCGACCGCGGCGACCACCTCGTCGCCGACGGACAACTCGCCCGTAGCGATCCGAATGTGATGCGCAATCAGCCCCGGCAGCGGCCGCTGCACGTCGAGGACCTCGGCCTCGGCGAAGGCGCCGGAGAGGCGGCCGGCGTCGCTGTCCTGGCCGCCGGACTCGGCGTAGAAGGGGGAGCGGTCCAGGACGACGGTGACGATCTCGCCCTCGCGGGCGACCGGGACCGGGCCGGCCGCACCGAGCACCCCCAGGACCCGGGCCTCGGCGGTCAGCGACTCCCACGCCTGCCAGTCGGTGGGACCGTGCGCGTCCAGCAACGAGCGAAGCGCCGAAGTGTCAGCCGTGCCACCGGACTTACGGGCCCGGGCATCGGCGCGGGCCCGCTCGCGCTGCTCGTTCATCAGGGCGGTGAAGCCCTCGCGGTCGACCTCGACGCCCTGCTCGGCCGCCATCTCCAGGGTGAGGTCGATGGGGAACCCGTAGGTGTCGTGCAGCAGGAACGCCTGCCCGCCCGGCAGCGTGCGTCCGCCCTCCTCCCGCACCCGGGCGACGGCGGTGTCCAGGACGGTGGTGCCCTGCCGCAGCGTGGCGCGGAAGGCGTCCTCCTCCCCGCACGCCTGGTCAAAGATCCGCGGATAGGCGTCCGCGACCTCCGGATAGCTGGCGGCCATGCAGTCCCGCGCCACCGCGAGCAGTTCGGGCAACGCGGGGTCCTGGTAGCCGAGTTGACGCATCGAGCGGACCGCGCGGCGGAGGATGCGGCGCAGGACGTAGCCGCGCCCCTCGTTGCCGGGCGCGGTGCCGTCGGCGAGCAGCATCAACGCGGTGCGGACGTGGTCGGCGACCACCCGCAGCCGGACGTCCGACGGGTGCTCCGCGCCGTAGCCGACCCCGGCGAGCTCCGCGGCGCGGTCGAGGACGGGCCGGGTCTCGTCGATCTCGTAGAGGTTGTCCTTGCCCTGGAGGAGGGTGGCCATCCGCTCCAGGCCCATGCCGGTGTCGATGTTGGGGCGGGGCAGCCGGCCGAGGATCGGGTAGCCGGACTTGCCGGCGCCCTCGCCGCGCTCGTCCTGCATGAAGACCAGGTTCCAGAACTCCATGTAGCGGTCCTCGTCGACCACCGGGCCGCCCGCGCGGCCGAGCGCCGGGCCCCGGTCGTAGTACAGCTCGGAGCACGGACCGCAGGGGCCGGGCACGCCCATCGACCAGAAGTTGTCCTCGTCACCACGGGCCACGATCCGCTCGTCGGGCAGCCCCGCGAGCGCCCGCCACAGGCTGCGCGCCTCGTCGTCGGAGTGGTGGACGGTCACCCAGATCCGCTCCGGGTCCAGGCCGTAACCCCCGTCCGCGACCGGGGAGGTGGACAGCTCCCAGGCGAAGGCGATGGCCTGCTCCTTGAAGTAGTCCCCGAAGGAGAAGTTCCCGTTCATCTGGAAGAACGAGCCGTGCCGGGTGGTCTTCCCCACCTCCTCGATGTCCAGCGTGCGCACGCACTTCTGCACGCTGGTCGCCCGCGGCCACGGCGCCTCCTGCTCGCCGGTCAGATAGGGCTTGAACGGGACCATGCCGGCGTTGACGAACAGCAGGGTGGGGTCCGGCGTCGGCAGCGGGGCACTGGGCACCACGGTGTGACCGCGGTCGGCGAAGAACGTGAGGAAGCGGGAACGGATCTCGGCGGTGCGCAAGGTGTGCTCCGAATCGACTCAGGCGGGAACGAGGGCGGGATGCAACGCGGCGTACTCCAACGGCGCGGACGGGTCGATGGACACGCTCAGTTGGGCCGGCGCGGCACCCGCGCGCACCAGCAGGTCGCCGACCGCGGCGATCATCGCGCCGTTGTCGGTGCACAACGTCAGTGGCGGCACCCGCAGTTCCACCCCGGCGGCGGCGCACCGCTCCTCCGCGAGCGCCCGGACGCGGGAGTTGGCGGCCACCCCGCCCACCACGACCAGCGTCCCCACCTCGTACTCCCGGCAGGCGGCCAGCGCCTTACGGGTCAGCACGTCCGCGACGGCCTCCTGGAGCGAGGCGGCGCCGTCGGCCAACGGGAGCTCCGCGCCCCGGAGGCGGTACGACTCGGCCCAGCGCGCCGCGGCCGTCTTCAGGCCGGAGAAGGAGAACGCGTACGGGTCGCCCTTCCCGCTCGTCAGCGGGCGGGGGAAGGCGACGGCGCACGGGTTCCCGCCCCGGGCCGCCCGGTCGATCGCCGGCCCACCGGGGTAGGGCAGGCCGAAGATCCGGGCCGCCTTGTCGAAGCACTCGCCGGCGGCGTCGTCGATGGTGTCGCCGAGGTGCAGGATCGGATCGCGGACCAGGTCCCGCACCAGCAGTAGCGAGGTGTGGCCACCGGAAACGATCAGCACCAGGCACGGATCGGGCAACGGGCCGTGCTCCAGGGTGTCGGCCGCGACATGGCCGGCCAGGTGATGGACCCCGTAGAGCGGCACCCCGGCCGCGTACGCCAGGCTCTTCGCTCCCGCGAGCCCTACCTGGAGGGCCCCTGACAGGCCGGGGCCGGTGGTGACGGCGACGGCGTCGAGGTCGCCGAGCCGCAGCCCCGCCTGATCGAGGGCCTCCTGTACCACCGGCGTGAAGGAGTGCAGATGGGCGCGGGCGGCGATCTCCGGCACCACCCCGCCGAACCGGGCGTGCTCGGACATGCTCGACGCCACCGCGTGCGCGAGCAGCCGCCCGTCCGACACGATCCCGGCCCCGGTCTCATCGCACGACGACTCGATCCCGAGCACGATCCGGCCCTGCGGCATGGCCCACTCCCTCACGACACCCACTCATTGCCTATCTATGGTAATTGCAAGCAATGTGCAATAAGTGCTCCGCCCCCGGCCGCGGGGAACCCACACCCGGGCTCACGCCCGGTCGTCCGCCACCGGGTACGGGACGAAGGTGCTGGTGTGCTCGTCGATGTGCAGCGGGCGACCCAGGGGCGGCGCGGCCCGCTGCGGGCAGTCGAGTCGTTCGCAGACCCGGCAGCCCATCCCGATCGGGGTGGCGGTGGCACCGCTGTCGAGGTCCAGGCCGTCGGAGTAGACGAGGCGGTGGGCGTGGCGGATCTCGCAGCCGAGGCCGACGGCGAAGGTCTTGCCCGGTTCGCCCCAGCCGCCGCGGTGCCGGGTGATCGCCCGAGCCGTCCACAAGTACCGCTGCCCGTCCGGCATTTCGGCGATCTGGACGTGGATGCGGCCGGGTGCGGCGAACGCCTCGTAGACGTTCCACAGCGGGCAGGTGCCGCCGGCCCGGGAGAAGTGGAAGCCGGTCGCGGACTGGCGCTTGGACATGTTGCCGGCGCGGTCCACCCGGACGAAGGAGAACGGCACACCGCGCAGCCGCGGGCGTTGCAGGGTGCTCAGGCGGTGGCAGACGGTCTCGTAGCCGAGGCCGTAGCGGTCGGTGAGGCGCTCGATGTCGTACCGCGCCTGCTCCGCCGCGGCGTGGAAGCCGGTGTACGGCAGGATCAGGGCGGCGGCGAAGTAGTTGGCGATGCCGATGCGGGCCAGGGCGTGCGCGGGGGAGCCCGGTGGGAAGTCCTCGGCCGCCTGGGCGTCGAGCCCGTCGCGGTATTCCAGCAGGGCGAGTTGGGTGGCCATCCGGAAGGCCCGCTGCCCGGGCCGCAGGCGGGCCGACAGATGCAGGGTCCGGGTCGCGTCGTCGTAGTGGTGCAGCCGGTCGTCGGCGTCGTTGGACAGCCGGATGCCGTGCCGGTCGGCCAGCCGCGCGGTCAGGACCCGCAGCACGTCACCGGGGCGGATGCCGATCTCCGCGGCCAGTCGCTCGGCCGACTGGTCGGGCTCGTCCAGGTAGTTCTGCCGGCGGTAGAAGAAGTCCCGGATCTCCTCGTGCGGCGAGATGGGCGCCTCTTGGCCGGTGCCGCGGCCGCCCTCGCCGCCGACCAGGCGCTCGGCCAGGCGCTGGTTGCGGCGGCCGAGGTCGAGCAGGACCTGGGCGACCGCCGGCATCCGCGCGGCGAGTTCGGCCAGATCGGCGGTGGCGACCCGGGCCTCGGCGAGCTCACCGGCCAGCGCCTCGCGCAGGTCCGCGACCAGCCGGGTCGTGTCGCGCTCGGAGAAGAACGTCGGGTCGACGCCGAAGGCTTCGGACAGCCGCAGCAGCACCGGGACGGTGAGCGGGCGGGAATCGTGCTCCATCTGGTTCAGATAGCTGCGCGAGATGCCCAGGACGCGGGCCAACTCCGCCTGGTTCATTCGGCGTTCCTCGCGCAGCCGTCGCAGGCGCGCCCCCGCGTACGTCTTGCTCACCGCGTCTCCTCCGCTGTCCGAAGTCCTGGTCAGCGTAGGCGAACACGCCCGCCAGGCACATGTCGCAATGTTGGCAAATGGCCACCGGAAGATTCGCAGAAGTTGGCAACCCTCCACGGTTGTTGGCACTCAGTGTCAGTGCCAGAGTCTGAGTGCGGCCCGCCGGAACCCGTCGGGCACCGCCCGAAATCGGGGCCCGATCCACCGCCCTGACGTCGGAGATCCCGACCGCGGCGGTGCCCCACACCGGCAATATCGCGTCAAGTCCGCTCTCCGGCAGAACGGCGGGCCGCACCCCGGCAGAGCGAGAAGACGACACACGGTGCCACACCAGTCGCCCCCGCAGACAACGGTGTTGGCATCCCATCCAGACCGAGGAGACGGTGACAGTCATGGCAGAGGCGAGGAAGCAGGCGGCCGAGGAACTGGCGCGGCGCTGGGCCACCGACCCCCGGTGGCAGGGCATCGAGCGCACCTACAGCGCCGAGGACGTGATCCGGCTCTCCGGCAGCGTCCGCGAGGAGCACACCCTGGCCCGGCGCGGCGCGGAGCGCCTGTGGCGCCAACTGCACGAGCGGGACTACCTCCACGCGCTGGGTGCCCTGACCGGCGGACAGGCCGTCCAACAGGTCAAGGCCGGCCTCCAGGCCATCTACCTCTCCGGCTGGCAGGTCGCCGCCGACGCCAACCAGGCCGGCCACACCTACCCCGACCAGAGCCTGTACCCCGCCAACTCCGTGCCGCAGGTGGTCCGTCGGATCAACAACGCCCTGCTGCGCGCCGACCAGATCGCCACCGCCGAGGACGCCGGCGACACCACCGACTGGCTCGCGCCGATCGTCGCCGACGCGGAGGCGGGCTTCGGCGGCCCGCTCAACGCCTTCGAACTCACCAAGGCGATGATCGCGGCCGGCGCCGCCGGCATCCACTACGAGGACCAGCTCGCCTCCGAGAAGAAGTGCGGCCACCTCGGCGGCAAGGTCCTGGTGCCCACCTCCCAGCACATCCGCACCCTCAACGCGGCCCGCCTGGCCGCCGACCTCGCCGACGTGCCGACCCTCATCGTCGCCCGCACCGACGCCCTCGCCGCCAACCTGCTGACCAGCGACGTCGACGAGCGCGACGCCGAGTTCGTCACCGGAGAGCGCACCGCCGAGGGCTTCTACCGGGTCCGCAACGGCATGGCCCCGGTCATCGCCCGCGGCCTGGCCTACGCCCCCTACGCCGACCTCATCTGGGTCGAGACCGGCACCCCCGACCTGGCCCAGGCCCGCGAGTTCGCCGAGGCCCTCCACGCCCGCTACCCGGACCAGATGCTCGCCTACAACTGCTCGCCCTCCTTCAACTGGAAGGCCGCGCTGGACGACGACCAGATCGCCAAGTTCCAGCGCGAACTGGGCGCGATGGGCTACAAGTTCCAGTTCATCACCCTGGCCGGCTTCCACTCCCTCAACCACGGCATGTTCGACCTGGCCCACGGCTACGCCGAGCACGGCATGACCGCCTACGTCGACCTCCAGGAGAAGGAGTTCGCCGCCCAGGCCAACGGCTTCACCGCCGTCAAGCACCAACGCGAGGTCGGCACCGGCTACTTCGACCTGGTCTCCACCGCCGTCAACCCCGCCTCCTCCACCACCGCCCTGACCGGCTCCACGGAGGAGCAGCAGTTCCACTAGGGCGTGATCCGTCGGCCGTCACAGGCCCGACGCCCGACTCCTCTGGTCCACCCCGGCCGAACGGGGCGGACGCCCGCCCCGTCCGCCCCGCTCCCCACCCTCCCTCAGGAGAACCCGATGCCCCTCAGCGCACCGCCCCGATCCGTCCATGTGCTCGCCGCCCCGGGGGCGCGCCACGACGAGGTCCTCACGCCCGAGGCCCTGGACTTCGTCGGCCGGTTGACGGCGGCGTTCGCCGAGCGCCGGCGGGACCTGATGAAGGAACGCCGCCGGCAGGCCCTGCGCCTGGCCACCGGCTCCCCGCTCGACTTCCCCCTGGTCACCACCGCCGTCCGCGCCGACCCGACCTGGCGGGTGGCCCCGCCCGCCCCCGGCCTGACCGACCGCCGGGTGGAGATCACCGGACCGCCGGACCGCCGCATGGCCCTCAACGCCCTCAACTCCGGCGCCCGGGTGTGGATGGCCGACTTCGCGGACGCCACCGCCCCCACCTGGGACAACGTCATCAACGGGCAGCTGAACCTGCGCGACGCCCTCGACCGCCGGAACGACTTCACCAGCCTCGACGGCAAGGAATACCGACTCGACGCCCCCGACCGGCTCGCCACCCTCGTCGTCCGCCCGCGCGGCTGGCACCTCGACGAGGAACACCTCCACTTCGACGGCGCCCCGGTCCCCGCCGCCCTCGTCGACTTCGGCCTCTACCTCTTCCACTGCGGCCAGCGCCAGATCGACGCCGGCCACGGCCCGTACTTCTACCTGCCGAAGCTGGAGAACCGCTACGAGGCCCGGCTCTGGAACGACATCTTCGTCACCGCCCAGGACCTGCTCGGCATGCCCCGAGGCACCATCCGCGCCACCGTCCTCATCGAGACGATCACCGCCGCGTTCGAGATGGAGGAGATCCTCTACGAACTGCGCGAGCACAGCTCCGGGTTGAACGCGGGCCGCTGGGACTACCTGTTCAGCCTGATCAAGACCTTCGGCCACCGCACCGACTTCCAACTGCCGGACCGCGCCAAGGTGACCATGACCGCCCCCTTCATGCGGGCGTACACCGAACGGCTCGTCCAGACCTGCCACCGGCGCGGCGCCCACGCCATCGGCGGCATGGCCGCACACGTGCCCGGCAAGGACCCGGACGCCCACCAGGCCGCGCTCGCCAAGGTCCGACTGGACAAGGAGCGCGAGGCCGAAGACGGCTTCGACGGCTCCTGCGTCGCCCACCCCGGCCTCGTCCCCGTCTGCCGCGAGGTCTTCGACGCCGTCCTCGGGGACCGGCCGCACCAGATCGAGCGGACCCGCGACGACGTGGAGGTCACCGCGCGGGACCTGCTCTCGGTGCGCCGGATCAGCGGGCCGCCCACCCCCGAGGGGCTGCGCACCAACATCGCCGTCGCGGTGCGCTACTTCGACGCCTGGCTCCGCGGCAGCGGCGCCGTCGCCCTCAACGGCCTGATGGAGGACGCCGCGACCGCCGAGATCGCCCGCGCCCAGGTCTGGCAGTGGCTGCGCCACCGCGTCGTCGACCGGGAGACGGTGCGGCAGATCCTCGACGAGGAGCTCGCCTCCCTCGGTGCCGAGTACCCCTGGGCGGCCGTCGAAGAGGTCCGGGCGCTCTTCCAACGCACCGCCCTGACCGCCGAGTTGCCCGCCTTCTTCACGACGGACGCCTATCCCCGTCACCTCGTGCGACACCCGCAACGGGAACTCCCCACCGACGACCGGGGCTGAGGGGCCCGGGTGCGCCGCGGGGGTTGAGGGACCCGCGCGGCTGCTGTGGAACGGGGCGCGGAGCAGGCCACCAACCTGCCCCGCGCCCCGCCGCGTTCAACGCACCACCCGCTCCGCGCCGGGTTCTGGGCGCGCCACCTATCCCACCATCCGGATACCCCTTCTCGCCCATTGAGCCACTCGCTACGCTCCCCTGTTGTTGACGTGAGTCAACTTGGGGCGACCCAGGGCGACTTGAGCCGATACGCAGCGCCTTCGGGCAGGGAGACAGCCGGCAGCGAGGCGGCCGGCAGAGAGGCAGGACGATGATCGAGGCAGCGGCACTACCGACGCCCTGGCAGGTCAGGTTTCGCGCGGGCGACAACGAGGGCCTGGCCGACACGCTCAAGGCGGGCGTCGGCGGCACGACCGGCATGCGCCCCCATGAGCTGCTGGAGGCGTCCCTGGCCACCTGCCTGACCATCTCGGCGCGGATGGCGCTGGCCGAACTGGGCGTCGTCGAGGCCGAGGTGAGCGTCCGGGTCCACCTGGCGCGCGAGGAGACCGCGACCCGCTTTTGCTACGAACTCTCCCTCGACCCGGAGCTCGCGGCGCACCGCCCCGCGGTCCTCGAACGCCTCGCCCGCTCACCGGTCCGCGCGACCCTGAGCAAGCCGCTGTCCTTCGACCCGTCCTGACCCGCGGCCGCGCCGCCCGTAGGGCCACGCCCCTCCCGAAAAGCGCCGCCCGCGCTCGCCGGCATTCCCCGCCACACCGCTGACGAACTCCTCGGCCACAATGCGTATTTCTCTCGGGATAACTCTTCGTGGGTGGATGCAGGGGACTCAGTAGCAGATGAAATGGCGTTTTCGGAAAGCGGCGAACGAGGGGGAGAGGTCCTCATGATGGGGCCCCGATCCGAGAAGGCATCGGCATCGGTGAGCACGAACCAGCCGGGCCGTTAAGTCGTATGGAAGTACGGGCTGACCTGCGGCGCACTGCTTCTGCGCCTTTTGCGCGACCAAAACGGACCGGTTCCCCAGCATCCGCCCTCCTGTGATACGGATTTCGCTGATACGCTCCACAGCGTCCATCCGCCCCGAACGGTTGGCGCAGCCGGCGACGAGGTCCAGCAACCCGCGGACAAAGAGCTTTCCGGAGGGCCGATCGCCGGGGCCAATTGGCCAGTATTCCGGCACGATTTCCCTCGCAACGGAGCGAGCATTCCATGCCCGATGAAATGTCCTCCCTTCCTGGCCCGCGGCTCGGCGCCGTGCGGGTCGGCGGGTCCCAGCCGCTCCCCACGGGCGTACGCGATGCACCGGACCTCCCGCAACGCGACGGGCCGCACCCGCTCGCCGCATCGTCCGAAGACCCCCGGCGGGACGGCCTCGTTGACGCCGGCGCGACGCGGACCGCCGCCATGGTCGAGGCGACCGCCGCGCTGCACGAAGGGCTCGGGCGGCTCTGCCCGGACACCCCGGGCCCGGCGCTCAGCGCCGAACTGATGGGCCGGGACGGGGCCGTTCCCCCCGACGACGCCGGCTCCACGCAGCGCGACCTCCGGTTGCACGCGGCCCTGATCTCACCGGTACGCCATCTCCTCGACGCCGGCGGCAAGCGCTGGCGCGCCCATCTCATGGCCCGCGTCCTGGAGATCTACGGCGTCAGCCCGCACCGCTACGCCGAGCTCATCGCCGCCTGCGAAATGGGGCACGCCGGTTCGCTGATGGTCGACGACGTCGAGGACACCTCGCCGGTCCGCCGCGGAAGCCCGGCGGCCCACATGCTCTTCGGCGAGGCCACCGCCATCAACGCGGGGACCGCGGCCTACTTCAGCGTCGACCGGGCCATCCGGCGCTGCTTCCCGGACGACGCCGAACTCCGCCTGGCGGTCTACGAGACCTACCTCGCCAACCTGCGAGCCACCCACGCCGGCCAGGCACTGGACATCCAGGGCCACCAGAAGGAGATGACCGCGGCGTTGGCCACCGGCGACCCGGAGCCGCTGCTGACCATGCTGACGCTCACCCACCGGTTGAAGACCGGCGCCCAGGTCCGTGCGGTGTGCGAGATCGCCTCCCTCGCCGGGCGCGCGACGCCCCAACAGCGCGCTGCGCTGGGGGAGTTCGGCGAGGCCGTCGGTCTCGCGTACCAGATCACCGACGACGTGAGCGACCTGCGCGGAGTGATGCACCGCGACCGGGCCACCAAGCGCGTGGCCGAGGACCTGCACAACGCCAAGGTCACCTTCCCGCTGGCCCACGCCGTGACGCTGCTGCCGCGCGACGAGGCGGCGGAACTGTGGCGCACCCTGCAGGCCGAGCCGGACGAGCGCGCCGTGCGCCGCGCGGCCCGGACCATCGACGCCAGCGGAGCCGTCCAGCGGTGCGAGGAGCAGGCAACGGCGCTGCTGGA
Organism: Streptomyces sp. NPDC057743; assembly: GCF_042798755.1. Lineage (NCBI taxonomy): Bacteria > Bacillati > Actinomycetota > Actinomycetes > Kitasatosporales > Streptomycetaceae > Streptomyces > Streptomyces sp. NPDC057743. The sequence goes on along the minus strand of NZ_JBHVJX010000052.1, from coordinate 11,401 downwards.
CCAGGCATGGACCGCCGTGCGGCCGCACCTTCCCGACTCCCCGCACACCACCGCGCTCGCCGAGGCGGCCACCGCCGTCGTCCGCCGCACGTGGAACACCTGAGCTGGAGCGCCTGAGACGGAAGCCTCCGCGCCTGCCTGAGCCCGGGGGTGACGAGCCCGACGGTAACAAAATAGTTCGGATGCCGATATAATTAGGGAGTGGTAGAGCCTCAAGCCGTGGAGCAGGGGGAAGCGTGACCGGACAGCCGATGCCTCGATCCCGCTCCGCGCTACAGGCACTGGCCCGCGAGCGGCCCCGGCCGCAGCGCATACGCGGCTATCCGCACGCCTGGTGGCTGGCGGTGGCGACGGTCTGTTTCGGGGCCTTCATGGGGCAGCTCGACGCCAGCATCGTGACGCTGACCTACGGCAGCCTGCGGGACGAGTTCGGCGCCTCGTTGGCGGCGGTGGAGTGGGTGTCGCTGGCGTACCTGCTGACGCTGGTCGCCCTGCTCGTACCGATGGGCCGGCTCTCGGACGCCCACGGCCGCAAGCTGATGTACCTCTACGGGTTCGTGGTCTTCACGGTGGCATCGGCGGCCTGCGGCCTGGCGCCCGCGCTCGGCGCACTGGTGGGCTTCCGGGTCCTCCAGGCAGCCGGGGCGGCACTGATGCAGGCCAACAGCGTGGCGCTGGTGGCCACGAGCGCGCCACCGAACCGCATGCGGACCGCGCTGGGCGTCCAGGCAGCGGCCCAGGCACTCGGCCTGGCACTGGGCCCGACCGTGGGCGGCGCCCTGGTCTCGACGCTGGGCTGGCGCTGGGTGTTCGGCGTCAACGTGCCCATCGGGCTGGTGGCCCTGATCGCCGGGCACTACCTGCTGCCCCGGACGCGCGCCCACCACCGCACGTCGGGTTTCGACTGGGCGGGGTTGGGGCTGTTGGCGTTGGCGACGACCTCCGCGCTGCTGGGGGTCTCGGCCGCCTCCGGACTCCCGGTGCCCGGATGGGGCGTCGCCCTGCTGTTCGTCGTGGCGGCCGCCGCGGGATGGGCCTTCGTCGTCCGGCAGCGCCGCGCCGCCGCTCCGCTGCTGGACCTGGCGCTGCTCCGGGTGCGGACGGTCTCGGCCGGTCTGGTCGGCGCGCTCTGCGGCTATCTGGTCCTCTTCGGCCCGCTGGTGCTGGTGCCGATCGTGCTGACGACGGGCGGAGCGTCGGAACTGGTGGCCGGACTGGTGCTGACGGCGCTGCCCGCCGGCTTCGCCCTGGGCGCGACCGCGGCCGACCGCCTGTTGCCGACCGGCATGTCCGACCGCGGACGCTGTCTCCTGGGCGCGCTGGTGTGCGTCGGCGCGCTGGCCGTCATGCTCGCCGTCCCGATGACGTCCGGGAGCCTGCCCCCCGTCCTCGTCCTGCTGGGCCTGGGGCTCGGGACGTTCACCCCGGCCAACAACGCGCTGATCATGGGCGCGATTCCGGCCGGCTCCTCGGGCACCGGCGGGGGCCTGGTGAACATGGCCCGCGGCCTGGGCACCGCGCTCGGCGTCGCGCTGGTCACCCTCGCCCTGCACGTCGCCCCGCTCGGCACCGCCGGACTGAACGGCGCGCGCTGGGCGTTGCTGGTCCTGCTCGCCGCGGCGATGCTCTCCGTTGCCGCCGCCGCACTCGGCCCTCGGAGCGCGCGACGGCGCGCTGTACGCGACGCTGGCGGCCGGCGGCGACAACCGGTCATCTCGCCGCCGAGCGAGGGCTGTTGACCTCAAGGGCCTCAAGGATCTCAAGGACTTCAACGGTCAACGGCGAGTAGCCGAGCCGACCCAACCCGCGCACGGACCACCCGGCGCCCCGACTACGTACCGGCCTCGTCGCCCTCCAGATGCCCGGCGATGCGAAGCAGGGCGGGCAGGGCGGCGCGGACGGCTGCGCGATCCGCCTCGCCCAGCGCGCCCAGCGCGTCGTCGAGGCGCCGTTCATGAGCGTTGGTCCAGGCAGTGAGCTGGGTCCGGCCGGCCTCGGTGAGGGTGACGACGGAGGCGCGACGATCGGACGGATCGACGCCGCGGGCCACCAGCCCGGAATTGATCATCTGGCCGATCAGCCCACTGACCGTGCTGGCGGCGAGGCGCTGACGGGCGGCGAGATCGCTGACCCGGGCCGGGGAGTGCTCCGCGAGGACCTGGAGCAACTCGACCTGGGCCATGGGCAGTTGTTCCCACGGATAGTCCGTGCGGATGGAGGCGCGCAGCGCGCGCCGCAGCCGGGTCACGGCCTCGGTGAGCAGACGGGCATCCGTGGAACCCACGGAGGGCGAGGCCGGTGGGCAATCGGGGCGGGACTGACGTGGCATGGGAGGACTTTAACCGCGGAGCCCGGTGCGACGACCAAGAGCTTCGGTGCCCGATGTATTGTCGAGCGGTCCCGCACCGGAACATTCCGGGTCTGACGTCGAGAGTGGTCGAGTTGATGGTTCTGGCATATCTGCCGAGTCCTTCGCAGGGGGTCTGGCACCTGGGCCCGGTGCCGATCAGGGCCTACGCGCTCTGCATCATCGCGGGGATCTTCGCGGCGGTGTGGCTCACCCGCCGCCGATGGGCGGCGCGCGGTGGCGTCGCCGACGACATCGCCGATATCGCCGTGTGGGCCGTCCCGTTCGGCCTGCTCGGCGGGCGTCTCTACCACGTCATCACCGACCCGGAGCTGTACTTCGGCGCCGGTCGCGAACCCATCCGCGCCCTGTACGTGTGGGATGGCGGCCTGGGCATCCCGGGGGCCGTCGCGCTCGGCGCGTTCGGTGCCTGGCTGGGCTGCCGGCGACGCGGCATCAAACTGGCGGACTTCGCCGACGCCGCCGCGCCCGGCCTGGTGCTGGCCCAGGCAATGGGCCGGTGGGGCAACTACTTCAACCAGGAACTCTTCGGCGGCCCCACCTCACTGCCGTGGAAGCTGCTCATCGACCCCGCGCACCGGCCGCCCGGCTACGAGAACGTCGCGTTCTACCACCCCACGTTCCTGTACGAGTCGTTGTGGGACGTCGGCGTGATGGCCCTACTGCTCTGGCTCGACCGTCGCTACCGGCTCCGCGACGGCCGGTTGTTCGCCTGCTACGTCCTGGCCTACACGGCCGGCCGGGCCTGGATCGAGGCGCTGCGCATCGACCACGCCAACCACTTCCTCGGCCTGCGCCTCAACGACTGGGTCTCCCTCGCCCTCTTCCTCGCGGCGGCGGGCTACCTGATCGCCACCCGGCGCCGGCAGCGCGACGCGTCCGGGAAGACGGCCGGGAGCGATGGCGGCTGACGCCGTGCGGCGCGCCGGGTCTGGCAGCGGCGTTGGCGGGGGGTTAGGCGGTGGCGGTCGACTTGAAGTCGGCCGCCACGTTGGCTTTGTGCTCGCCGTACGGCCGCACCACCTCTCAGACGGCCGTTGGTTGCTCCGGGCCGGCCGGCTCACCCGACCCGGCCGGCCCGTTCGGCTCAACCGGCTCGATCGGCTCGTCGGCGAGGTAGGGCGGGGCGGGCTCGTACTGGATGTAGCGGCGCACGGCACGGGCGTGGTCGCGGCCGTGCAGCCGGCCGATCAGCCACAGCGCCATGTCGATTCCGGCGGACACGCCCTGGCTGGTGGCCAGTTGGCCGTCGACGACATAGCGCGCGTCGCGGACCACGGTGATGTCTCCGCGCGCCTGAAGGGCGTCCTCGAACGCGTGGTGAGTGGCCACCCGACGGCCCCGGGCCGGGCCCGCCTCGTGCAACAGCAATGAACCGGTGCACACGCTGGTGGTCCAGGCGGACTGGGCGGAGGTCCGGCGAACCCACTCGATGAGTGCGGGGTTGGAGACCTGTGTGCGGGTGCCGTTCCCACCGGGCACGAGCAGCACATCGAGCGGCGGATGGTCATCGAAGGTGTGGTCGGGCAGCACCCGCATGCCCTTGTTGCAGCGGACGATGTCTGGCCGTTCGGCGATCAACACGGCGGTGTCCCGCTGCCCGCCGCCCTGTTGCTCGCGGAGCATGGCGGAGGAGGTGAAGACTTCCCAGGGGCCGACGAAGTCCAGTTCCTCGGCCCCGTCGAACACCAACAGCCCGTAGGTCGTGCCGTGCGCCCCAGGCACCCTGCGCGTCGTCATGCGTACTCCTTGATGGTTCGGAATCTGTCCCGGTACTCGGACGGCGCGACGCCGACCTGTCGGTGGAAGGAACGCCGCAGCGTCTCCGCGGTACCGAAGCCGCAGCGACGGGCGATGGTCTCGACCGAGTCCTCGCCGTCGATCAGGGCCCGGCGCGCGGCCTCCACGCGCACCCGTTCCACGAACGCCGCGGGAGGTATGCCGAGTTCGGCGGCGAAGCGGCGCTGTAGGTGACGGGGGCTCAGGCCCGCCTGCGCGGCGAGATCGGCGATGCCGTGCCGGGCCCCGGGGTCCGCATGGATCGCCGACACCGCGGCCCGGATCGGATCGCTGGACGGCTGGCGCGACCACAGCGGCACACTGAACTGTGACTGGCCGCCGGGCCGGCGCAGGAAGAGCACCAGTTCCTGGGCGACGGTATGGGCGGTGTCCCGGCCCAAGTCATCCTCCACCAGGGCCAGTGCGAGATCCATGCCTGCCGTCACGCCGGCCGAGGTCCACACCCGCCCGTCCCTGATGAAGATCGGGTCGCAGTCCACCCGCAATTGCGGGTGCTGCCGGGCGAGTTGGTCGGCCCGGGACCAGTGGGTGGTGACCCGGTGGTCCTCGACGAGCCCGGCGGCCGCCAACAGGAACACCCCGCTGCACACCGACGTAACGCGGCGGGCCGAAGCCCCGGCCGCGGCGACCCACTCGACCAGCGCGCCGTCCCGCACCGCCCGGTCCACGCCGTATCCGCCCGCCACCACCAGGGTGTCGATGCCACGCGGGTCGAGATCGGCAACGCCGTGTCCGGCGTGGACGGACAGGCCGCTGGACGGCCGCACCGGCCCGGCGTCGGGCGCCAGGACCTGGCAGTCGTAGCCGCCCGCCAGTCTCCCCGCGTACTGGAACACCTCATGCGGGCCCACCAGATCCAGTGCCTGGAACCCGTCGAAAATCACAAACACAATGCGGCGTTGATGCACGTCCTCAGCCTGCTCGCCCCAACCAATGGCGTCAACGACAGGCATCCCACGATTCGCGCCATCGCGCGCCGCGCCCGCTTGACGACGCCGAAGCCCCCTCGACAACGCCCAAGGGCCAGGGCCCACTTCGCGGCGGGGCCCTTACACAAGGCCCATGCGGAGGCCGTATGCAACGCGTTTCCAACCGCGGAATCGCTAGGTGACGTCCGCAGACGTGTCGGATGATGAGGGGAACTGGCCCGGGTGTTGGGGCCAGGTGACGCTCGACGGTCCGGGAGTCCGGATGAACGCGGATACCGGGGGCGTCGTCAGTTCGTTCAAGGGGGACGTCTTCAGGTGACTGGCAACGGGAGTGCGAATGCGAACGGCCGGGCCGCCCGCCGGAAGGCAGGCACGGCCGCGGTCGCCACGGACTCCACCACCGTGCCCGAGAAGCCGAGTTGGACGCTCACCGCATTCGGCGTGCTCCTGACGGCGGGCGTGCTCGCACTGGCGGCCTGGTTGATGTCCTTTGCCTGGCCGGCGTTCGCCTATCACGCGGCCCTGGCCGGCACGCCCGGGAAACTCACCTCCGCCCACTGCTATGTCACCGGCAGCGGCAAGTCCGCCAGGCGCGAGTGCACCGGCACGTTCACCGCCTTGAACGGCACCTTCACCGACACCTCGGCGCATGTCTACGAGGTGATCCGGTACACCGGCGACGGCCCGATGAGACTTCAACGCCGGTCCGACGGTGGCTACACCCAACCCGAGCCGGCGCAGGCAGCGCTGATGCTCGGGGTGGTCTGCGGCATCGTGTGCGGCGCGGCGGGGCTGTTGTCCCTCGTCTGCGTGGGGCCCCGACGGGTCACGGTCGAGAAGGGCGTGTCGCTGCGAGCGAACCCGCCACCGTGGGGCGTGTTGCTCCTGGTACTCAGCAGAATGACCGCGGCCGCGGCGGCCGCGGTGGCCCTGTCGTTCGTGATGTTCTTCGTGCTGCTGATCGGTGAGTTGGTCTTCTGAGGCGGGTGCGCGGGAGGAGTGGGACCCGGCGCGGCGTGCGGAGGGGGAGGCTGCGCCCCTCGTACTGGCAGTTGGGGCCGGGCAGTTGACGGCCTAGTCGGCCATGCGGCGGCTGATCAGTTCCAAGAGGCGGAGGACCGCCGCGTCCGCGTCGGGGCGGCGCACGGCGACCACGGTGGTCTCCAGGCGCCGTGACGTGCCGTGGAGCATGACGAAGGAGACGCCGGGGACGGCGAAGTCCCGCAGGCGTTCGGGCAACAGGGCGATGCACAGTCCGGAGGCGACATAGCTGAACAGACCGGTGAGGTCGTCGGCCACCGCGCGCCCACGGGGCGTGAACCCGGCCTCGCTACAGGCGAGTTGGATCTGCTGGGCCAGCACCGGAAGCTGCCTGGCGTCCGGGAGGACGAAGCCCTCGCCGCTCAACTCGCTCAGGTGGATCTCGTCGGCGTCGGCCAGCCGGTGGTCGTGCGGCACCGCGGCGATGATCCGCTCGACGGCGAAGTCATGCCTGGTGAGTTCGTCCGACAGCCGTGAGGGGTCGCGCAGGAACCCGAGGTCCAGGGTGCCGGAGCGGACCATCTCGGCGACGGCGGCCGAGGAGTCCTGATGCAGATGGATGCGCAGACCCGGCAACTCCTCGGCCGCGGCGCGCAGAAGCCCGGGAAGGTAGTGGTGACTGAGGATGCTCACATACCCCACCCGGACGTCTCCCTCCAGGCCGCTCGCGATGCGTCGGGCCCGCCCGATGGCCGCGGACTGTGCATCGAGGAGTCGCCGGGCGTCCACGGCGAAGGCTTCCCCCGCCGCGGTCAGTCGGACACCGCCCGGGCTGCGCTCGAACAGCCGCACATCCAGGCCGCGTTCCAGTCGCTGGATCGACTGGCTCAGCGGCGGTTGGCTCATGGAAAGCCGCTCCGCGGCACGACCGAAGTGCTTCTCCTCGGCCACCACCAAAAACTGCTCCAGCAGCCGTTTCGTCAGGCTGATATCGTCCATCATATTGGTCATAGCTGGATCATATAGTTGACAGACATTGTCGGCGGTCGGGCACTGATGTCGGCGCCCGTGTCGGATTGCCGAGCCTGGTTGGCCCGCCCGCGGATCGCGTGACCAGGGTGCTTTGTCGGCCGGGCCGAGTGTGGATCTACTTCTCGCCCGGGTCGCGCCTCGGCTAGTTGAAAGAATGTCAAAAGGACGCGATAAGCGTATTTTCCGAGCGGCCTGGTAGTGAGTTTACCGGGGCGGGCGTGCCGTTACCGGAGCTGGGGTGAATCTTTATTCATGACACCCGTCGGTTCGGCTGCTTTGCGCCAGTCCGGACGAGCGTTTATGGGCGCGCCACTCAATCCTAGAGTTATTTATTGCGCGCGTTGATGAGTATTTAGGGATTTATGCGCACTATGCCCGGTAAGCACCGTTTGCCTTGTTTCGCGGGAGTGGGTGGTGTGGTGACGTTCTTGGATTTCGAGCGTTCGGCAGGGCATGGAAGAGCAGGTGGTGAGCGCTGCATCATGTTGCGTCACGCCGTGGCCAAACCTTGTCGATATCGCGAGTTTGATCGTTTTCCATTCTGCGTAAGTTTGCAATTTTGGTTGGCCTACACCTGGCTGGCTTGGCAACGGTGCAGACCCCTACGTTCTTCAACGATCGCGTTCAGTTGGATCAGAAAGGGGGCTGCGTGCCGGGAACTTGGTCTGGCGTTCGACTTCTGTCGGAACTGATCCGGGGTGAATGTTCGAGGCCGCGCGGTGGGTCGCAGATGGATCGCCGTGCGGTTTCCTCGGGCGCGTCGTCGCCTGGGCGGTGAAAGCTGGGAGCGCAGTGTTCCCGTGGGTGCGGGGGAGTTGCTGTGTCCTCGTGTGAGGATTTCCGGCCGCGGTGAGGGGCGGGTGGCCGGGCGTCTTCCGCCGGGTGGGGAGAGCGATTCGGGAAAACGGCGAGCGGCTCCACCGGCGGTGCGCGGGACGGGCGTGAGATGCCGATGTGATGTGCCGTCGGGGCGGTCCGCGGTCGATGCGACCTGGGGCGATGCGCCTGAGCCCGTCGATCGGGCCGCCGGTGCCGGATGCGTTGCCGACCATCGCGCAGGGGAAATCAGGGGCATTCCCGTTCGGATGTGACGGCCGGCTGGCGGCCTGGTGATCGGGCCGGGTGCGCGCCGCCAACTTGCCGTTCCGCGGCGCGATTTCTGCCGACTGCGTCTCCATGACGCATTGCGGTTGCGTGCTTCGTGAATCGAATTCAGCCCGCTGGTACGGGCATTAGGTGCTCAAGGAGCTCAGGTGGGTAGAGAATCCGCCGGTGTCGCGGCAGGTGCGTCGGCCGAAACCGCGACGACGGCAAGTAGCGGCAGCAGAGCGACAGTTGACCTGGAGAAAGAGTTTTCCGCGCTGCTGGTCGAAGTCATGCGCGTCGAACAAGTGTCGCTCGACGGTCATTTCTTTGACGACCTGGGCGCGGACTCGCTGGTGATGGCGCATTTCTGTGCCCGCGTCAGGAAACGCGACGACCTGCCGCCGGTATCGATGAAGGACGTCTACAAGCACTCCACGATCCGAAGTCTGGCGGCGGCATTGGTCGATGCCATCCCCCAGCCCGCAGCCGCGTCCACCGCCCATGCGGAGATCCCGGTAGAACCGCCGCACCCCGGAAGTACCGTCCGCTATGTGGCGTGTGGCGCCGCGCAGTTGGCGTTCTTCCTCGGGTATTCCTACCTCGTCGCGCTCGCCACCACGAGGGGCTACGCCTGGGTTTCCAGAGGATCGGGGCTCGTCGGCGTCTACGGGCGGGCCATCGTCTTCGGCAGCGCCGAATTCGTCGGCCTGTGCTCGTTTCCGGTCATGGTCAAGTGGATCCTCATCGGACGGTGGACGCCCCGCGAGTTCCCGGTCTGGGGAGTGACGTATCTGCGCTTCTGGATCGTCAAGGTGTTGGTGCACGCCAACCCGATAGTGCTGCTCATCGGCAGCCCCGGGTATGTGCTCTACCTCCGGGCCCTCGGCGCGAGGATCGGCAAGCACGTCACGATCCTGTCCCACCACGTCCCCGTCTGCACCGACCTGCTCACCATCGGTACCGGCAGCGTGCTCCGCAAGGACTCGTTCTTCCTCTGCTACCGGGCCCACGCCGGGCGGATCCAGACCGGCACAGTCACCCTCGGCCGCAACGTCTTCATCGGCGAGCGGACCGTGTTGGACATCGACACCGCGCTGGGCGACGGGGCCCAACTCGGCCACACCTCAACCCTCCAACGTGGCGAGGCCGTGCCGGCCGGCCGACGGTGGCACGGCTCGCCGGCGCAACCCACGGAGCTGAACTACGTGCGGGTCGCGCCGACCCAGTGCGGCACCCTCCGACGAGCAGCCTTCGGAGTGCTCACCCTCGCCAAGACACTGCTGATCACCGTGCCGTTGACCATCTCGCTCTTCTCCCTGCTCTGGAGCGGGGTGCCCGTGCTGGGAGGCCAGGGCGACCTGGACGAACAACCCCTCACCTCACCGGTGTTCTACCTCAACGCCCTACTGCTCTCCCTCGTGCTGTTCTTCGGTTTCGTCATCGTCGGACTGGCGGTGCTGACCACCGTCCCGCGCCTGTTGCACCGGGTCATCAAGCCCGGCGCGGTGTATCCGCTGTACGGCTTCCGCTACGCGGTGCACCGTTCGGTGGCGCGGATGACCAACCTGAAGTTCTTCATCTGGCTGTTCGGCGACAGTTCCTACATCGTCCACTACCTGCGCAGCCTGGGATACGACCTCTCCCACGTCGAGCAGACCGGTTCGAACTTCGGCAGCGCCGTACAGCACGAGTCACCGTTCTCCAACAGCGTCGGCAGCGGCACGATGGTCGCCGACGGACTCTCCATCATCAACGCCGAGTTCTCCGGCACGTCCTTCAGCGTCGTGCCCACCACGATCGGCAGGCAGAACTTCCTCGGCAACTTCATCGCCTATCCGTCCGGCGGTCGGACCGGCGACAACTGCCTGTTGGCCACCAAGGTGATGGTGCCGCTCGACGGCGAAATCCGGGAGGGCGTGGGACTGTTGGGTTCGCCCAGCTTCGAGATCCCGCGGACGGTGGAGCGCGACAGCCGCTTCGACCACCTGCGCAGCGGCGACGAACTGCGCCACCGCCTGGCCGCCAAGAACCGGTACAACCTCCGCACCATCGGCCTGGTGCTGCTCATCCGTTGGGCGCACTTCTTCGGCCTGACCGTGTTGAGCGTGGCGACCGCCAACCGCGAGGACTGGCTCGGCAACCTGCTGGACGCCGGGTTCCTGGTGGGCGTCATGGCCTTCACCGCCGTCTACTACGCGCTGGTCGAACGGTGCCTGACGCGGTTCCGCCCGCTACAACCACAGGTGTGCTCCATCTACGACCCGCACTTCTGGCACCAGGAGCGACTGTGGAAGGTGCCCGACACCCACTTCAACGCCTTCAACGGCACCCCGTTCAAGAACGTCCTGTGGCGGATGCTGGGCGTCCGGCTCGGCCGTCGGGTCTTTGACGACGGCTGCTACCTCACCGAACGCACGCTCACCACCATCGGCGACGACTGCACCCTGAACGCCGGCAGCAAGATCCAGTGCCACTCGCAGGAGGACGGCACCTTCAAGTCCGACCGCAGCGCGCTCGGCGCCGGATGCACCGTCGGGGTGGGCGCGCTGGTGCATTACGGCGTGACGATGGAGGAGGGCGCGGTACTGGCCGCCGACTCCTTCCTGATGAAGGGCGAAGAGGTGCCCCGGAACGCCCGGTGGGCGGGGAACCCGGCCGTGCAGATCCAGGGCAACCGCAGCCAACACACCGCTCACGCTCCCACAGACACCGCGCAGGCACCCGGCCCAACGAACGGCAGTCAACTGCCGTTGCGGAACCCTCAACCCCGCAGCGCGGCCGTCACCAAGACCGCACCGAGCTGACGGGCCCACCCACCCGCCACTCACCCAGCACGACACCCGTCACCATCGCCTCGCCACGGCCGGCCAGCAGCGCCGCCACGACACGAGCCAACGGAGGAAGCACGATGACCAAGTCCATGGACGACGACCGGGAGTACTGGCGGCAGGCCCTCACTGCGGGCGGCTTCACCGCGATCCCGCGATGGGCCCCCGAACCGCAGCCCGGCATCGCGGTCCACGAACAGCCGCTTCCCAGGGACCTGGTGAGGCGTCTGGACCAGTGGACCGACGCACAGGAAGTCCCCCTGAACGCCGTACTGTTGGCCGCGCACGCCAAGGTGCTCGCCGCGCTCTCCGGGGAGGCGGAGGTGACCTGCGGCTACCGGCCCGCCGAGGGTGGGCCGGCGCTGCCGTGCCGGGTG
>NZ_JBHVJX010000051.1:0-46087 GCF_042798755.1 Streptomyces sp. NPDC057743 | reverse complement strand
GCCCCTGTACTGGACGTACTGGGGTCGTCGCCCGGTGCGGCGAGAGTGCGTGCCGGGCGCCGGACGGCAGGCGGGAGTTTGACGACAGGGCCTAGATGTGGTGCACGGCCGCGACGGTGTAGAGATGCGGCTCGTAGGACTCCGCGAGCTCGGCGGCGCGCGTCAGGTGCTCCTGCGCCACCGGGTTGACCAGCATGGCGCGGAAGGCGTCCGCGCTCTCCCACTGCGCGTAGTTGACGACCCGTTCGCCGTCGGTGCTGGCGTGGAGGTTGGCCGAGACGAAGCCGGGTATCTGGCGCATCACCTCCTGGGTGGCCTGGCTCAGCAGCGCCACCAACTCCGCCTGCCGCTCCGGCCGCACAGTGAAGACGTTGATGAGGGTGGCGAGGTCCTGTCCGGCCTCGATCCGGGTGCCGACCGCGGCGGCGGGGTCGGTCGTCGCGTGCTCCGTCACGTGGTTCTCCGTCATGCCACCAACCCTCCCACCGACCACTGACAGTCCCCGGCCGCCGGCCGTCCCCCGTGCCCGGATACGGCGGCGCCCCGCCGGACCGGGGTCCGACGGGGCGCTCGGGGTGCCGTTTCGGCGTCAGCCGTGCTTGGCGCGGGACGCGGCGCGGGCGCGCTCGCGGGCGTCCAGGTTGACCTTGCGGATGCGGATGGCCTCCGGGGTCACCTCGACGCACTCGTCGTCGCGGCAGAACTCCAGGGACTGCTCCAGCGACAGCTTGCGCGGCGGGACGATCGCCTCGAACGAGTCGGCCGACGAGGACCGCATGTTCGTGAGCTTCTTCTCCTTGGTGATGTTCACGTCCATGTCGTCGGAGCGCGAGTTCTCGCCGACGATCATGCCCTCGTACACCTCGGTGCCGGGCTCGGTGAACAGCACGCCGCGCTCCTGGAGGTTCGTCATCGCGAACGCGGTGACGGCGCCGGCGCGGTCGGCGACCAGCGAGCCGTTGTTGCGCGTCGCCAGGGTGCCGAACCAGGGCTCGTGGCCCTCGTGGATGGAGTGCGCGATGCCGGTGCCGCGGGTCTGGGTCAGGAACTCCGTGCGGAAGCCGATCAGACCGCGGGAGGGGACGACGAACTCCATGCGGACCCAGCCGGAGCCGTGGTTCGACATGTTGTCCATCCGGCCCTTGCGGACGCCCATGAGCTGCGTGACGGCGCCCATGTGCTCCTCGGGCACGTCGATCGTCATGCGCTCGACGGGCTCGTGCACCTTGCCGTCGATCTCCTGCGTGACCACCTGCGGCTTGCCGACGGTCATCTCGAAGCCCTCGCGGCGCATCTGCTCGACCAGGATGGCCAGCGCCAGCTCACCGCGGCCCTGCACCTCCCAGGCGTCGGGGCGCTCGGTGTCCAGGACGCGCAGCGAGACGTTACCGATCAGCTCGCGCTCCAGGCGGTCCTTGACCTGGCGGGCGGTGACCTTGCGGTCCTTGACCGCGGCCTTGGCGTCCGCGCCCTTGCCGGTGCCGCCACGGCCGACCAGCGGCGAGGTGTTGGTACCGATGGTCATGGAGATCGCGGGCTCGTCGACCGTGATCAGGGGCAGCGCGACCGGGTTCTCCGGGTCGGCCAGGGTCTCGCCGATCATGATGTCCGGGATACCGGCGACGGCGCAGATGTCACCGGGGCCCGCCATCTCGGCGGGCTTGCGGGTGAGCGCCTCGGTCATCAGCAGCTCGGTGATGCGGACGTTCTGGATCGAGCCGTCGCGCTTCATCCAGGCCACGGTCTGGCCCTTGCGCAGCTCGCCCTGCTCGACGCGCAGCAGCGCGATACGGCCGAGGAAGTTGTCGGCGTCCAGGTTGGTCACGTGCGCCTGGAGCGGAGCGGCCTCGTCGTACGTCGGGGCCGGGACGTGTTCCAGGATCGTGGAGAAGAACGGCTCCAGGCTCGTGGAGTCGGCCGGGACCGTGCCGTCGTCCGGCTTGGTCAGCGAGGCGATGCCGTCACGGCCGCAGGCGTAGACGATCGGGAACTCGATCTGGTCCTCGTCCGCGTCCAGGTCGAGGAAGAGGTCGTACGTCTCGTTGACGACCTCGTCGATCCGGGAGTCCGGGCGGTCCGTCTTGTTGATGCACAGGATGACGGGGAGGCGCTGCTGGAGCGCCTTGCGCAGCACGAAGCGGGTCTGCGGCAGCGGGCCCTCGGACGCGTCGACGAGCAGGACCACGCCGTCGACCATCGACAGACCACGCTCGACCTCGCCACCGAAGTCGGCGTGGCCGGGGGTGTCGATGATGTTGATCGTGATGACATCCCCGCCGTCCTTGGGGTGATACTTCACCGCCGTGTTCTTGGCGAGGATCGTGATGCCCTTCTCACGCTCCAGGTCGTTCGAGTCCATGACCCGGTCGTCGACCGATTCGAGCTGGTGGGCGGCGAAGGCACCGGCCTGCTTCAGCATGCCGTCGACGATGGTGGTCTTGCCGTGGTCGACGTGGGCGACGATGGCGACGTTACGGATGTCGTGGCGCGTGGCCATATTGCGGCGTACTCCTGGAGTGAGTGGTCGGCTGCGCGTACCTCGGTAGTTACGCGGGCCCTGCCGGGCTGGACACGCCACGGCCTCACCCCATGGTACGGGGCTGCGGCGGCAACGGCCGCCCCAGCCCGTACAAACCCACTCTGACCTGCGGTTTCCCCTCGAACTTCGGCTTTGGTGGGACCTCTACTTCGTGTAACCGATGTCCTGGAAGCGGGGGGTGGCGAAGCCGAACGCGCCGATGTTGGCGAGCGACTTCCTGGTGGCCACCAGTTCCGGCCGCTGGTAGAGCGGGATCGATCCGGCGGCGGCCCAGATCCGGGCGTCGGCCTGCTCGACGAGGGTGTGCGCGGCGTCCGGGTCGAGTTCGGAGGCGGCCCGGTCGAAGAGCTGGTCGATGTGGTCGGTGCCGACCCGGGTGTAGTTCTGCTCGACGGTCAGCGAGCCGTCCGGCGCCGGCTCCGGCTTGGCGAAGATCGGCCGGGCGTCGGTGGCCGGGTAGGCGGTGCCGGGCCAGGAGTACAGGGCCAGGTCGTAGTCGCCGGAGGCGATGTGGTCCTTGAAGTAGCTGGCGTCCGGGACCCGCTGGATCGCGGTCTGCACCCCGATCCGGTTCAGCATCCCGGCGATCCGCCGGCCGACGGTGCGCAGTTGCTCGGAGCCGGGGCCGTCGGGGAGGACGAAGCGCAGCGCCAGCGGCCGGCCGTCCTTCTTCATCACCGGCGCCCGACCGGGGGCCCGGCCGGCCGCCGCCTCCGGGGAGCGCCCGGTGTCGGCCTGTTGGGCGGCGAGCAGGCCGTTGCCCGCCCGCAGCGCCGCCGCGTGACCGGCGGCGGCTCCGGGCAGATGCGGGGCCTGGCCGGTCTCGATCAGCTCGGCGGCGCCCAGCGCCTGCGCGGCCCGCTGCTTGTACTGCCGGTACTTCCCGTACGCCGCGGATTGGGTGTCCCCGTGGGCCACCGCCTGCTCCTCGGAGGCGCCGGCCTTGTAGAACGCCGCGCTCTGCCGCAGCAGGGCGGCCTGTTGGACCTCGGAGCCGACCGCCCCGGCGAAGGACAGCGGCGCCTCGGCGGCGGCCGGGCGGGCGCCGTCCCGGTCCGCCCTGGCCTCGGCCCCGGCCTCGCCCGCGCCCGGCCGCTGCGGGTGGCGGTCGTCGGTCCCGGCGTCGCCGGACTGGTCGACGGAGGTGCCGTCGCCGGGCCGGTCCACGTCCGGGTCCTCGCTGCCGGCCCCGTCCCCGTCGTCCCGCCGGTCCGGTGTCACCGCGCGCCCGACGCCGGCCTGCTCCTCGCCCGCCGGCTGCGACCCGCCCCCTGTGGACGGCTTCCAACCGGCGTCCGCGAGCAGCTTCTTGGCCGCGTCCGGGTCGGCCTCGCCGATCGCGTCACTGTGGTCCTCGTAGCCGTGCTGGCCGGCCAGCAGCAGGTGGTTGCCGAGCGGCTTGGCGGGCAGGTCCAGCGGCTTGAGGACGGTGTCGGCGAGCGCCTGCCGGTCGATGGCGCGGGCCACCGCGCGGCGCACCCGGTCGTCGGCGAGCGGCCCGGCGCTGCCGTTGAGGGCGAGTTGGGTGTAGGCGGGCTCCAGGGCCTTGCGAATGGTGTAGCCGCGCAGCGCGCCCTGCCGGGCGGTGCCGGTGCGGTCGGCGGCCTTGCCGTCCGCGGCCTTGACGGTGGCCGGCGCGGCGGCCTGGGCGACCCGCTTGGCGGCGCCCTGGTCGACCGCGGCGACGTCGACGGAGCCGGCGGCCAGTGCCCTGGCCCGCTTGTCCCGGGGCAGCGCCTCCAGCACCAGGCGGTCCAACTTGGCCCGGTCGCCCCACCACTTGGGGTTGCGGACCAGGGTGACGGTGCCGCGGTCGGCGTCCCGCTTGCGCACCAGGAACGGCCCCGCGCTGACCGGGAGCCTCTCCCGCACCCCGTCGTTGAAGGCGTTCGCCTCGCCCATCACGCTCTTGGGATAGAGCGGGGTGAACAGCGCCTGCCAGTCCGCGTAGGGGCGGGCGAAGGTGACCTTGACCTGGTGCGGCTTGGCGCCGGCCTCGACCTTGGCGATCCGGTCGTAACCGGCGTTGCGGGCCGTCCAGTAGGCGTTGTCCTTGCCGCGCAGCGCCTGCCACTGGGCGATGAAGTCCGCGGCGGAAAGCGGCCGTCCGTCGCTCCACCGCGCCTTGGGGTTGAGCTCGTAGGTGACGACCTGTCGGGGCTCGCGGGCTTGGATGTCCGCGGCGGTGAGGTAGTCGGCGTTGCGCTGCGGCCGGCCGCTGCCGTCGAGGGTGAACAGGCTGGGCAGCACGGCGCCGGCGACCCGGGTGGTGGCCGCGTCGGCGTCGCTCTGGAAGGCGTTGAAGGTGCTGGGCAGTCCGTCAATCGCCCAGCGGACCGTGCCGCCGTCCTTGACCATCCCGCGCGGGGCCGGCGCGATGTCCTGGGACTGGGCGACGGAGGGCGCGGTGTCGCCCTGACTGCATCCGGCCAGTACCGGCAGCGGGAGCAGCGCCCCCACCGCGACGAGCGCGGCACAGCGGCGCCTCCGGCACACCGCGCCGCCTGGGCTGACGTGGTCGGTCATGACTTTCCCTCCGGGCTCGCCCGCGCCGCACCGACCCGCAGCAACACGTCCGGCCGACTTTGCGGCTCATCACATCTATGGGTTCCCTACTGAAGGTGACCGTCCGCTTCCGGGTCGCCCGACACGTCGGGGGTCCGGTCAACGCCACCCGCCCGGCGCAACCCCCGGTCCACCGGCCGACGCTCCCAGGGGCGCGCGGGCCGCGGCGCGCGCCCTCATCCCGCCCCGCTCGTACCGGAGTTCGACACATGGTGAGCGGCGTCCGATCGCAACGCACCGGTTCGAGTCGTACTCGCGTCTGCCCCCTTCCCAAGCCCTACTGTGACGCGCGACACTCTCGGGCGCATGAGATCGCCCACCACACGTCACGAAGTGAGGGCATGTGATGTCGGTACAGGACGACTTGACGGCGGTGGAACGCAGCCTGGACGCCCTGGTCCAGGCGGTCGGAAAGCTGGAGACGCGGATCGGTGGGGGGTTGGACGTCCGCCGGGTCCGCAGCGACACGGACCATCTGCGGGAGAGCCTCGCGCTGCTGAAGCAGGGCCTGGCCGGCGCCCGTCCGGCCCCGGGCACCGAGGGCGGGGACGAGATGGTGACGATCCCGGACACCCCCTACAACTCCGCGCTGTGGACGGACGCCGAGGACGAGGGCCTGGGCGCCAAGGACCGGCACGCGCCCTAAAGGACGGAGACGAATACGTTGGCCACTGGCATCGAACCCGCACCGCAATCGGGGCCGACCGGCGTGCGCGATGCCTCGCGCGCCGCCATCCCGGCCCGCCACCTGCGCACCGACCGCTGGTGGCTGGCGCCGGCCGGCACCGCCGCCGGGTTGCTCGCGTTCGTCGTCTACTCGACCTGGCGGGCGTTCGCGAACGCGGACTACTACCACGCCCCCTACGTCTCGCCGTTCTACTCGCCGTGCCTGGCGGAGAACTGCCGCACCATGCACGGCGGGCCCAACTGGGACCTCTTCGGGAGTTGGTGGGGCCTGTCCCCCGCCCTGCTGATCCTGATCTTCCCGCTGGGCTTCCGGCTGACCTGCTACTACTACCGCAAGGCCTACTACCGCGGCTTCTGGGCCTCCCCGCCGGCCTGCGCGGTCGCCGAGCCGCACAAGAAGTACACCGGCGAGACCCGCTTCCCGCTGATCCTGCAGAACGTCCACCGCTACTTCTTCTACTTCGCGGTGCTGGTGGCCGGCGTCCTCACCTACGACACCGCGCTGACCTTCCGCGACGCGCACTACCACTGGGGCCACATGGGCCTGGGCTCACTGGTCTTCCTCGCCAACATCGCGCTGATCTGGGCCTACACCCTCTCCTGCCACTCCTGTCGGCACATCGTCGGCGGCCGGCTGCGGCACTTCTCCAAGCACCCGGTGCGCTACCGGCTGTGGGGCTGGGTCAGCCGGCTCAACGCGCGCCACATGCTGCTCGCCTGGGCCTCCCTGATCAGCGTGGCGCTGGCGGACTTCTACGTCTTCCTGCTGGCCAGCGGGGCGTTCGAGGACCCACGCTTCTTCTGACGGGGCAACTCCGAGGAAAACCAAGGAACTTCGAGGGAAGGTGTGCCACGGATGGCGCATGTGGACCGGCAGACCTGGGACGTGGTCGTGGTGGGCGCGGGCGGCGCAGGGCTGCGCGCCGCCATCGAGGCCCGCGAGGCCGGGATGCGGACGGCGGTGATCTGTAAGTCCCTGTTCGGCAAGGCCCATACGGTGATGGCCGAGGGCGGCATCGCGGCCAGCATGGGCAACGCCAACGAGCACGACAACTGGCAGGTGCACTTCCGGGACACCATGCGCGGGGGGAAGTTCCTCAACCACTGGCGGATGGCCGAACTGCACGCCCGCGAAGCCCCGGACCGGGTCTGGGAGTTGGAGACCTGGGGCGCGCTCTTCGACCGCACCGCGGACGGCCGGATCTCCCAACGCAACTTCGGCGGCCACGAGTACCCGCGGCTGGCACACGTCGGCGACCGGACCGGCCTGGAGCTGATCCGCACCCTCCAGCAGAAGATCGTCTCGCTCCAACAGGAGGACGAGCGGGTCTCCGGCTCCTACGAGGGGGGACTGAAGGTCTTCCAGGAGTGCACGGTGACCCGGGTGCTCAAGACGGACGGCGCGGTCTGTGGCGTCTTCTGCTACGACCGGGAGTCCGGCCGCTTCTTCGTGCTGGAGGCGCCGGCCGTGGTGCTGGCCACCGGCGGCATCGGCAAGTCCTTCAAGGTGACCTCCAACTCCTGGGAGTACACCGGGGACGGGCACGCGCTGGCGCTGCTGGCCGGGGCGCCGCTGATCAACATGGAGTTCGTCCAGTTCCACCCGACGGGGATGGTCTGGCCGCCGTCGGTGAAGGGCATCCTCGTCACCGAGTCGGTGCGCGGGGACGGCGGGGTGCTGCGCAACAGCGACGGCAAGCGGTTCATGTTCGACTACGTCCCGGACGTCTTCAAGGAGAAGTACGCCGAGACCGAGGCCGAGGGCGACCGCTGGTACGACGACCCCGACCGCAACCGCCGGCCCCCCGAGCTGCTGCCCCGCGACGAGGTCGCCCGGGCCATCAACGCCGAGGTCAAGGCGGGCCGCGGCTCCCCGCACGGCGGGGTGTTCCTGGACGTGTCGACGCGGATGCCGGCCGAGGTGATCAGGCGCCGACTGCCGTCCATGCACCACCAGTTCAAGGAGCTGGCGGACGTGGACATCACCGCCGAGCCGATGGAGGTCGGCCCGACCTGCCACTACGTGATGGGCGGGGTGGAGGTGGACCCGGACTCCGCGGCGGCGACCGGGGTGCCGGGGCTGTTCGCCGCCGGCGAGGTGGCCGGCGGCATGCACGGCTCCAACCGGCTGGGCGGCAACTCCCTCTCCGACCTGCTGGTCTTCGGCCGCCGCGCCGGGCTGTACGCGGCCGAGTACGTCTCGGCGCTGCACCGCCGGCCGCCCGCCGAGGAGCGCGGGATCGACGCGGCCGAGGCGGAGGCGCTGCGCCCGTTCAGCGCCGAGGACGGCGGCGACCGGCCGGAGAACCCCTACGCGCTGCACCAGGAGCTCCAGCAGTCGATGAACGACCTGGTGGGCATCATCCGCCGGGAGGGCGAGATGGCCGAGGCGCTGGAGCGGCTGGCGAAGTTGCGGGCGCGGGCGCGACGGGCCGGGGTGGAGGGCCACCGGCAGTACAACCCGGGCTGGCACCTCTCGTTGGACCTGCGGAACATGCTGCTGGTCAGCGAGTGCGTGGCGCGGGCCGCCCTGGAGCGCACGGAGAGCCGCGGCGGCCACACCCGCGACGACCACCCGGAGATGGACCGGCGCTGGCGCAACGTCAACCTGGTCTGCGAACTCGCCGACGCGCGGCCCGAGTCGGACGGCCCAAACCCGGCGCTGGGACAGATCCGGCTCTCCCGCCGGGAGACCCCACCGATCCGGCGCGACCTCCTCGAACTCTTCGACAAGGACGAGCTGGTGAAGTATCTGACGGACGAGGAGCTGAGCCGGTGAGCGAGCGGCAGACACAGGCGCGGACCGGCGCCTACCAGGCGCACTTCCGGGTGTGGCGGGGCGACGCGGACGGCGGCGAACTCCGTGACTACGAGGTGGAGGTGAACGAGGGCGAGGTGGTGCTGGACATCGTCCACCGCCTCCAGGCGACCCAGGCCCCCGACCTCGCGGTCCGCTGGAACTGCAAGGCGGGCAAGTGCGGTTCGTGCAGCGCGGAGATCAACGGTCGGCCGCGGCTGATGTGCATGACCCGGATGTCGGTCTTCGAGCGCACCGAGACCCTGACCATCACGCCGATGCGGACCTTCCCGGTCCTGCGCGACCTGGTCACCGACGTCTCCTTCAACTACACCAAGGCGCGCGAGATTCCCTCGTTCGTGCCGCCGGCGGAGCTGGGGCCGGGCGAGTACCGGATGCGGCAGGAGGACGTGAACCGGTCGCAGGAGTTCCGCAAGTGCATCGAGTGCTTCCTGTGCCAGAACACCTGCCATGTCGTCCGGGACCACGAGGAGAACAAGCCGGTGTTCGCCGGTCCGCGGTTCCTGATGCGGATCGCCGAGCTGGACATGCATCCGTTGGACGCCGCGCCGGCCCTCGGGGTGGACCGCAAGCGCACCGCGCAGGACGAGCACGGGCTGGGCTACTGCAACATCACCAAGTGCTGCACGGAGGTCTGCCCCGAGCACATCAAGATCACCGACAATGCGCTGATCCCGCTGAAGGAGCGCGCCGCGGACCGCAAGTACGACCCTCTGGTGTGGCTCGGGAACAAGATCCGTCGCCGCACGGAATGACCCGGACCGCAATCAAGTGGCCGGCGATGCCGATTTTCTGACGTTGCATCAGGTGACCGAAAACGTCCTTACCGCGGATTCGAACGCCCGCGGTATAAGAACGGAATGAATCTTCCGAGAATGAGCCGACGGCGCGTGCTGGCCGGACTGAGCACCGTCCCGCTGGCCGCTGCCGCCGGCTTCCCCGAGTTGGACCGCCCCGCGGGCCCGCCCCACGCCCCCGGCGGCCGGCGCACCACGCTGCTGCGCGGCGCGGACCTCGTCCTCACCATGGACCCCCGGGTGGGCGACGGTCCGCTGGGCCAGTGGGAGAACGGCGTCGACGTGCTCCTCCGGGACGGCGCCGTCGCCGCCGTCGGACGCGGCCTGACCGCCCCGGCCGGCGCCCGCGTCCTGGACGTGCGCGGCCGGATCGTGCTGCCGGGCTTCGTCGACGTCCACAACCACCTGTGGCAGTCCAGCATCCGCGGCGGCTGCGCGAGCGAGGACGTCACCGGCTGGCTGCGCGACTGCGAGCGCACCGCGCTGCCCAGGATCGACCCGCGGGACATGTACCGCTTCGTCCACCTGGCCGCGCTCGACGTCCTGCGGACCGGCGTCACCACGGTCGTCGACTGGGTGCACCCGCTCCCCTACGACACCAGCGCAACGTACGTCCGGGCGCTGGACGACTCCGGGCTGCGCTTCGTCTACGCCGCGACCCAGAGCGCCGCCAACGCCCACCTCATCCCCCGGGTGAAGAAGGACTTCCTGGACCCGCTGCCGCTGGCCTCCGTCCAGGTGGCCGTGCACGCGGGAATGCCGTGGCTGAAGGAGCTGCGGACGCTCCACGAACTCGCCCGGGACCTGGGCGTGATGGTCAACTCCCACGTCCTGGAGAGCCGCCACGACCGCAAGGACGACCCGATCCGCTCGCTGCGCGAGGTCGGCGCCTTCGGCCCGGACCTGCTGATGAACCACGCGATCCATCTCACCGACGCGGAGATCGCGCTGACCGGCGAGCACGACGTGAGGATCGCGCACTGTCCGCTGAGCAACATGCGGCTGGCGTCCGGCATCTGCCCACTGCCGGCGTTCCACCGGCACGCGGTGAAGGCGGGGCTCGGCCACGACGGCGGGACCAACGACACCTCGGACATGTTCAACCTGATGAAGGCGGCGGTCGGCCTCCAGCGGGCCCGGCACGAGGACGCCGGGATCCACCCGACCCTCCCGGCGGTGCTGCGGATGGCGACGCTGGGCGGCGCGGAGGCCATCGGCATGGCGGACCGGATCGGCTCGCTGACGCCCGGCAAGCGCGCCGACGTCGTCGTCCTGGACCCCGGCACGCTCAACTTCGCCCCGCGCACCGACTGGACCAGCCAGATCGTCCTCAACGGCCAGCCGCCGAACGTCAGCGAGGTCTTCATCGACGGCCATCTGCGCGTGTCGGGGGGCACGTTGCCGCATGTGGACGTCGAACGCGTGGTCCGCGAGGCGGAGTTGGCCGCCCGGCGCGTCCGGGAGGCGTGAGACGGCCCGTACGGGAGGTCCCTTACGGGGCCGATGGCCCCCCTTTCGCCCAGGGTAGGTGCGCGGCCGTCCCCGCCGCCGCCCCTGTGGACGCCTCGTGGACGCCACCGCCCTCGTGGACGCCACCGCCCTCGTGGACGCCACCGCCCTCGTGGGCGCCGCGCCCGTCCGTGGGCAACGCCTCCGTGGGCGACGCCCCCGCGCCCGGCGTCTCAGAACAGGCTCAGCAGGGCCTCCGCCGGGTCCACCGGTGTGGAGTCGCCGTCCGGGAGGGCGAGTTCGAACCAGACGGTCTTGCCGCGCGGGGTGCGACGGCTGCCCCAGCGCTCGCTCAACAGGCCGACGAGTTGGAGGCCGCGGCCGCCCTCGTCGGTGTCCCGGGCCCGCCGGCGCCGCGGCTGGGCGAGGTCGGCGTCCCAGACCTCGCAGACCAGGGTCCGGTCCAGCAGCAGCCGCAGCCGGATCTCGCCGTGGCCGTGCCGCAGGGCGTTCGTCACCAGCTCGCTGACCAGCAGCTCGGTGGTGTCCACCAGGGCCGAGTGCCCCCAGTCGGTGAGCTGGTCACGGGCCAACTCCCGGGCCCGGGACACCGAACGCGGCTCGGGCGCCAGGCTCCAGTCGCCCACCGCGTCCTTGGGCAGCCCGTGCACCCGGGCCATCAAGAGCGCGATGTCGTCCTCGCCGTGCGAGGTGTCCAGGGCGCCCAGGACGTGGTCGCAGACGTCCTCCAGCGGCCGGTCGGCGTCCGACAGGGCGCGCCGGAACGCCTGGAGCCCCTCGTCCAACGGGTGGTGCCGGGACTCCACCAGGCCGTCGGTGTAGAGCGCGAGCAGCGCGCCGTCCGGCACCTCGACCTCGATCTCCTCGAACGGCTCCCCGCCGACGCCCAGCGGCATCCCCGGCGGGACGTCGAGCAGCATCGCCTCCTCGCCCTCCTCGACCAACACCGGTGGCAGATGGCCGGCGTTGGCGAAGGTGCACCTGCGGGTGATCGGGTCGTAGACGGCGTAGACGCAGGTGGCGAGGTAGACCTCGGAGAGGTCGGCGTCCCGGGCCGGGCGGTCCTGGCCGGCCCGGGACGCCGGGCGGCCGCGCCCGGACCGCGCGCCCGCGCCCCGGTCCCCGCTGCCGCCCAGCCCCTGCGCGATCTCGTCCAACGCGCCCAGCACCTCGGCCGGCTCCAGGTCGAGCAGCGCCAACGTCCGTACCGCGGTGCGCAGTTCACCCATCGCGACCGCGGCCCGCAGGCCCCGGCCCATCACGTCGCCGACCACCAACGCGGTGCGGTGGCCGGGGAGTTCGATGACGTCGAACCAGTCGCCGCCGACCTCGGTGGCAGTGGTGCCGGGCAGATAGCGGCAGGCGATGTCGAGCCCGGCGGCCTCCGGGTCGCCGGGCGGCAGCAGGCTGCGCTGAAGTATCAGGGCGCGCTCGTGCTCCCGGCGGTAGAGCCGGGCGTTGTCGATACAGACCGCGGCGCGCGCGGCCAGTTCGACCGCCAGCGCGGTGTCCCGCTCGCCGAACGGCTCGCTGCCCTTGGTGCGGGAGAAGCGCACCAGGCCGACGACGGTGTCCCGGGCGACCATCGGCACCGCGAGGGTGGAGTGCACCACCGCGCCCAGCTCCGGCCCGCCGTCGCCGTCCCGGCCGGGGATGACCTGCGCCTGGGCGGTGCGCAGGGCGGCCGCGCACGGGGAGTTGAAGGGGTAGCGGTGCACGGCGCCGACCGCGACGGCCGCCTCGCCGGGCACCCCGCCGGGCAGCGGGGCGTCGGAGACCGCGCTGGCGAAGGCGACCCGGCGCAGCTCCGCGCTGCCGTCGCTCATCCCGGGCGGTGCCTCGTCGCCGGAGAGCAGCCCTTGGTAGAGGTCGACCGACGCCAGGTCGCAGAACTGCGGTACGGCGACGTCGAGGAGGGTGCGGGCGGTGGTCTCCAGGTCGAGGGAGTTGCCTATCCGGGCGCCGGCCTCGTTGAGCAGTGCGAGGTTGCGGCGGGCGTTGGCGGCCTCGCGCTCGGCGCGGCGGCGGCCGGTGACGTCGGAGGCGAGCGCGGCGACGCCGATGGGGCGGCCGCTGGCGCCGTGGAGCCGGTAGAGCGAGACCGACCAGCGGCGGCGGTCCTCCTCGCCGGGGACGACGCCGACCAGTTGCATCTCGCTGACCGGTTCGCCGGTCTCCAGTACGCGGCGCAGCGCGGCGGTCATCCGGTCGGCCTCGGGGCGGGGCAGGAAGTCGTGCGGGGTGCCGCCGCGGTACTTGCTGACCGGTCCGCCGAAGACGCTGGCGAAGCGCTGGTTGACCCGCAGCAGCCGCAGGTCGGTGCCGAACAGGGTGAAGCCCATGGGGGATTGACCGAACACGGCCTGCGCGGCGGCGAGGTCGGTCTCGATGCCGCGCAGCGCCCGGACGTCGACGACCAGGCAGACCGCGCCGCGTGCGCCGTCCTCGTTCTCGGTGGGCATCACATAGATCTCGGCGAGCCCCTCCGGTGCGCCGTCCGCCTCCCGGCGGTAGGGCACCAGTCCGGTCCACTCCCGGCCGTCGAGGATCTCGGACACCTTGCGGCGCCCGGTCTCGCGGAACTCGCTGGGGACGAACGCCTCGACGGGGTCCTTGCCAAGGGCGTAGCGGGCCGGGATGCCCAGCATCTGCTCGGCGCGCTCGCTCCACTGATCGATGCACCCGTCGGGGCCCAGCGAGAACGAGGCGACCTTGATGTAGTCGTAGATGGAGCCGGGCCGGCTGCTCTGCCACACGGGCGGGCCCTGCGGCTCGTGGGCATGGTGACGGCGTTGGGGGTCCCTCGGACCGTACGCGTCTTCCAGGCCATCGCTGCGTGCGGGTACCACCCCGCCAGATGACATCTCACTCACGAGCCCCGTCCCCTCCAGCTCATCGTGCCCGGACCGGACCTGCCGAGTATTCCAGTACGTCGGCTATCCGGAACACGGTCTTCACGATCACAGCACAGTCTCGATCGCAGGCCATCTACAAAATGTCGATGAAATGGCAACGATCAGGACCCCCCATCACTCCTAACCAGCCACCGCCAGCTCGAACCACACGGTTTTCCCGCTCTTTCCCTGGCGGGTGCCCCAGCGACGTGCGCTGTGCGCGACGAGCTGGAGGCCGCGGCCGCCCTCGTCGTCGGGGGCGGCGGTGCGGGTTTGGGGCGGATCGGGCAGCGGGTCGGAGACCTCGACCAGCAGCGCGCCGGCGCCGAGCAGCACCATGCGCACGCCGATGGGGCCGCTGGCGTACCGCAGGGAGTTGGTGACGAGCTCGCTGACCAGGAGGACCGCGACGTCGGCCGCGCCGTCCAACCCCCAGTCGTCGAGCACCTGACGGACCATGGTGCGGGCGGTGCGCACCGCGCCGGGGTCGGCCGGGAGGCTCCATTCCGCGCTCGGCGCACCGCAGTTCCGGCCGCGCCCGCGGAGATCGGTGGGACCGGACTGAGGGACCTCTGCCGCTGCGCCGTCGCTCACGCCGATCACTTCCCAGGCCGAGGGGTCCCCCGTCGTACCCGGCCCACACCGAAGAGGGCCAACCAGGACATACCCGATATCAAGCGGCAAGTACCGCCTTCAATCGGGCACTATGGCACAAATGGCGCATCTCGCGACGGGCCGTCGTGGCGGTGGCGCACGCCCTGGGCGGGCGGGTGCCGGCGGCCGGTCCGGGGCGGTGCGCGACCCACCGCCCATCAGGGCGCGCCCGGCGCCGGACCCCCGCGCTACAGCCGCGCGCCCGGGATGCCCACCGCGGGCCGACTGCCCAACCGACGCATCACCTCGGCGACCGCCGGGCGGTCCTGGTCGAGCCAGTCGACCTCGCGCTCCTCGCCGGGGCGCAGCCAGCGCAGCTCGTCGTGATCCTGGAGCGGCTCGGGCCGGCCGGAGACCAGCCGGGCGGTCCACACCTGGAGCACGTAGCCGGGCCGCAGCACCCACTCGCCGGGGATGCGCTCCACGGGGGCGGCGTCGACGCCCAACTCCTCGTGCAGCTCGCGCACCAGCGCCTGCTCCGGCGTCTCGCCGTCCTCCACTTTGCCGCCGGGAAGTTCCCAGCGGCCGGCCAACGCGGGCGGCGCGCTCCGTCGGGCGGCCAGCAACCGCCCCCGCTCGCACACCGCACCGCCCACCACTACGCGCACCGTCGTCATGCGCGGCAGCCTACGTCCCCCGCCGGCCTCCCGCTTCCCGCTCCGCGCGCCGCACGATGCCCCCTACGAGGCCCGCTCGACCGCGTAAAGCCGCCGATTGCCGCGGGTGTCGAGGCGCTCGGCGACCCGCTCCGCCTCCGCTCGGGTGGCATAGCGGCCGACGCGATAGCGGTTGCCGCCTTCGTCCTGGCGGATGACGAGCCAGGGCAACGCGGTCTCGTTCTCGGTCATTGCGCCCCTCCGTCCGCCGCGCAGCGCGCCGCGGCGCGCCCCTCCTGTGCTGATGCCGAAATCGCAATCCGCATATGCCCGAGCCTACGCCCGACCTTTACGCACCGGATATGGATTTACACAAAGAGAGACCGAACCGGCCACTCCCGGGCGCCCTGGGAGTCCAGATGCGACCGGGAGTGGCCGGAAACCCGAGGAATTCGGGTCAGTTATGTCCGTATGGCAGGGGCCGGAGCGGGCCGCGTATCGCCGCTCAGGCGCCGGCCGGGGCCTTGCCGTCGGCCGCCTCGGCGGCGTCCTGCGCCGCGGCCATCTCGGCCTCGACCTTGATCAGCGTCGGGTTGCGCCAGGCGCTGCGCACGCCCCAGAAGTAGAAGGCCAGCGCGATCGCGGCGACCACGGCGAGGTCGACGCCCTGCGGCAGGTAGCCCTTGCCGCCGAACTCCTTGCCGCCCAGGTAGGAGACGGCCGCCATGACCAGGAGGTAGATCACCATCCAGGCGCCCGCCTTCAGGTGCGGCAGCAGCTCCGGCAGCGGCTTGCGGCCCTGCTTCCACGGCCGGCCGATCTCGTACCAGGCCCAGACCGGCAGGCCGACGGCCATGATGAGGATGACCTTGCCGGTGAGCGGCCACTTGCCCCAGTACAGGACCAGCGAGCCGAAGATCATCGCGATCGGCGCGATGACCGGCATCGCGCGCAGCTTCACCGGCCGCTTCATCTGCGGCGACAGCCGCCGCAGACCCATCACGGCGACCGGGCCGGTGATGTACGAGATGACGGTGGCGACCGAGACGACCTCGGCGAGCGAGCCCCAGCCGCGGAACACCGCGAGGAAGAGGAACGCGACGAAGAGGTTGAGCAGCAGCGCCGGGCGCGGGATGCCGGTCTTGGCGTCCACCTTGCCGAAGACGCCCGGCAGGTGACCGTTCTCCTGGACGCCCTGGATCATGCGCGAGGTGGTGGCGGCGTAGATCATGCCGGTGCCGGACGGCGAGACGAAGGCGTCCGCGTACAGCAGCAGCGCCAGCCAGTTCAGGCCCCAGGCCAGGCCCAGCTCGGCGAGCGGGGAGTGGTAGTTGAGCCCGCCCCAGCCCTGGCTCAGGTCTCCCGAGGGGACCGCGAAGAGGAAGGCGACCTGGAGCGCGAGGTAGATGACCAGCGCGATGACGATCGAGAAGGCGACCGCCTTGGGCAGCGAGCGGGCCGGGTTGCGCGCCTCACCGGCGAGGTTCAGCGGCGACTGGAAACCGTTGTAGGCCCAGACGATGCCGGAGAGCGCCACACAGCTGAAGACCGAGCTCCAGCCGTTGGGGGCGAAGCCGCCGGCGCGGTCGATGTTGCCGGTGTCGAAGTGCGCGAGGATCAGGGCACCCGCGGTGAGGATCGGCACGACGACCTTGAAGACCGTGATCGCGGTGTTGGTCTTGGCGAACAGCGAGACCGCGAACCAGTTCATGAAGAAGTAGAAGATCAGCAGGACGCTGGCCACCGCGACGCCGGAGCCGGTCAGCTCCTTGCCGTCGAAGAGCGCCTTGGCCCAGCCGAAGTTCCAGCTGCTCATGTACTGGACGGAGGCGGTGGCCTCACCCGGGATCACCGAGACGATGGCGATCCAGTTGGCCCAGGCCGCCAGGTACCCGGCAAGCGAGCCGTGCGAGTACTGGCCGTAGCGGACCATGCCGCCCGCCTTGGGGAACATCGAGCCGAGCTCGGTGTAGGTCAGCGCGATGGTCAGGGCGACGACCGCGCCGATGACCCAGGCAAGGATCGCGGCCGGGCCGGCGATGGCCGCGGCGCGCTCGGCCCCGAACAGCCAGCCGGAACCAATGAT
Organism: Streptomyces sp. NPDC057743; assembly: GCF_042798755.1. Lineage (NCBI taxonomy): Bacteria > Bacillati > Actinomycetota > Actinomycetes > Kitasatosporales > Streptomycetaceae > Streptomyces > Streptomyces sp. NPDC057743. Next base: position 28,981 of record NZ_JBHVJX010000051.1, on the reverse strand, counting down.
CGATCCGAGACCAGTGGCGGTCAGGGCAATGGTCCCTAGGGACCGACGGTAGTTCGAGTGCGAACCCTGCTCCGCACTCGTTGTCTTCGTCGTGCTCACGTGCTGGTCTCCTGGTCTTCCCCCGTGCCGTGCACAAACTTCGCCATCGTATGAGCGAAACCGAAGATCCGGTTCCCACACAGATGAAAAAATCCCGCCGAGTTGAGGGTCTGTGAAGTTTCCAACACCGCTCCTCGGGCGACAATCCCCGAAGAATTACGCCAAATCGGACAGGGAAGTCGGCCAGAATTCGCGGCCTGTCGGCCCTGAGGATGGCATGGGATCCCCATACAGGGCGTCGACTTGGCGAACACGGGGAGTTTTTCGGGCACCTCTCGGAGCCCCTGCGCCAGCCAGGATGTCCGCGGCGCCCGGAAGTCGCCGCTACTTCACCGGCAGGTGGTATGCGACCCGATGGCGGGCGGCGAGCGCGATCACATCCGCCGTCTCGACCGGTCGACGGCCGGCGAAGTACGTCCGGGAGACGACCAACACCGCATGGCCGGGCACCCCACCCAGCGCCATCGCCTCCTCGGCCAGGCCCGGCCGCGCTCCGACCTCCTCCACGACGTTGTCCACCACCACGTCGATGGCCGCCATCCGTTCGACCACCCCGCGCCCGGCCAACGGCCCCTCCTCGGGCAGCATCACGGGCGTCCGCCCGGTGATTTCCAGCGGCTCCCAGGAGGTGGAGAGCATCGACGGCTCCCCCTCCGCGCGAAAGACGTAGCGGGTCCGCATCACCCTGGCGCCCACCGGAATCCGCAGCCGGGCGGCCACCGCCGAACTGGCCGGTTCCTGCTCGCTGTTGGACTCCCAGGTGCCCCGCACCCGCTCGTCCGTCTGCTCCTGGCGGAACGGCGTGCAGCCCCGGCTGTGGAAGCCGCCGCGGGCGATCCGGCGCGGCACCGGCTGCTCGCGTACGTACGTCCCCGAACCGGAGCGGCCCTCGACCAGGCCCTCGGCCATCAGGACCTTGCGCGCCTCCAGGGCCACGGTGTCCGAGACGCCGTACTCCTCGCGGATGCGGGCCTGGGAGGGGAGGCGGGTGTGCGGGGCCAGCACCCCGTCGACGATTTTCTGGCGCAGGTCACCGGCGACGCGGAGGTACGCGGGCTGCTCACCGAAAGGCACGTGCCCCTCCCAACAGCTTGACGGTCAGCAACAGCGTGGCAACCGCGCGTTGTCGGCCGCAACCTCTCCGCAAGCCTTCACCAAAAGTGATGTGCGCAGCTCACCCCCGCCCCGCACCCCACTCGAACGTCCGACCCACCCCACTCTTCGCCACTGTCCGTATCCAACCGTGTCAGCATCGTGACCGCGCACGAAAGGGGCCGCGATGCCGATCGAGAACGCCGCCGTCAGCTCCCTCCACCCGATGCCCGACGACTGGCAGCGGGCGCTGGCCGTCGTGGCCCACCCCGACGACCTCGAATACGGCGCCGCGGCGGCCATCGCCGAATGGACCGATGCCGGGCGGGAGATCAGCTACCTCCTGGTCACCCGGGGCGAGGCGGGCATCGACGGCCTCGCGCCGCCGGCGTGCGCCGCGCTCCGCGAGGCCGAGCAGCGCGCCGCGGCGGCCCATGTCGGCGTCCACCGCGTGGAGTTCCTCGACGGCCACCACGACGGTGTCATCGAGGCCGGCACCGCGCTCCGCCGCGATCTGGCCGCCGCGGTCCGCCGGCACCGCCCGGAGCTGTTGCTGACGCTCAATCACCGCGACACCTGGTTCGGCACGCAGTGGAACACCCCCGACCACCGGGTGGTGGGCCGCGCCGTCCTGGACGCCGCCGCCGACGCCGGCAACCGCTGGATCTTCCCCGAACTCGCCGACACCGACGGCCTCGACCCCTGGCCCGGCGTCCGCTGGACCGCGGTGGCCGGCTCCCCGCGCCCCACCCACGCCGTCGAAGTGGGCCCCGGCGTCCCCCGCGCCATCGCCTCCCTGGCCGCCCACGCCACCTACCTGGCCGCCCTCACCACCACCCCCGACCAGGACCCGCACGACTACGCCGACGAGTTCCTCAACCGCTCGCTGCGCAGGGCGGCCGCCCGTCATCGGGGGCGGCCGGCGGTGCTGTTCGAGGTGTTTGCGCATTAGGGCCTGGCCGGCTTGCGCGGCAGGTGCGCAGCGGCCGGCCGGGGGTCCGGGTCAGACGCCGCAGGGTGTCAGGGACGCCAAGTCCTGGCGCAGGATGGCGTCTTCGATCCCGGTCAGGCGCGGCCCGGGGCTGATGCCGAGCTCGTCGGAGAGGGTGGTGCGGGCGTCCCGGAAGACGGCCAGTGCCTCGGCCTGCCGTCCCGACCAGTACAGCGCCAGCATCAGGTCGGCGTAACAGCCCTCCCTGAAGGGGTGTTGGGAGACCAGGTCGTACAGCTCCCCGATGGCGTGCTCGTAGCGGCCCGCCTCGATGTCCAGGGAGATCCGCTGCTCCAGCGCGGCGAGCCGCTCCTCCTCCAGCCGCAGCGCCCGGGCCTGCAGGGACGGGCTGGTCACGTTGGCGAGGGCCGGGCCGCGCCACAGGTCGAGCGCCGCGTTCAGGCGCTCCGCCGCCCGCTCGGGCAGGCCCTGTCGCTGCAGGGCGCCGGCCTCGCGCACCGCGGCGCGGAACTCCTCGGTGTCGAAGACGAAGGCGGTGCGATCCAGTTGGTAGCTGGAGCCGTGGGAGAGCACCGCGCCGTGCGGCGCCCCCGCGTCGGTCAGTGCGCGGCGCAGCATCCAGATGCTGGTCTGGAGCTGTCCGGCCGCGGTGCGGGGCGGCTCCTCGCCCCACGAGTCCTGGATGAGTCGGTCAACCGGGACGGCCTGACCCGGGCTCAGCGCCAGCGAGGCCAGCACCTTGCGCTGTCGCTCGCCGGGGATGGCGAGGAATTCCCGGTCGGTGGCCGCGGTCACGGGCCCCAACAGGCCGATCCGGATGCGGATGTGGTCGCCCGCGCGCTGGGCGGGCATGCCGATGGTCATGTGCGAATCCCCCGTCAGCCGGCGTGAAGCGGGTGCCGGCCTCAGTGCTGTGGTGCTCTTTCAGGCGCCGCGGAGGCTTTGTCGCTTTGCCTCCCCTTTGCTCGTAATGACCGTAGATTATGCAGCCCTTATGTGCAATGTCCTCTAGTTCATCGAGTGATGCGGCTTGCGACCTTTGTTTCCATGATCACCAGAGGGTGGAGAGGGGGTCGAGAGCGGGCCGAGATCGCCGCGCCGCAGGCTTCCCGGCATGGGAACAGCAACTGATCGGGACGCCGAACTGCCTCTGACCGCCGCCCAGTCGGGGATCTGGTACGCGCAGCAGTTCGCCCCGGACAATCCGGTCTACGCGATCGCGGACTGCGTCGAGATCGCCGGCCCCCTCGACGTCCCGCTCCTGAGGGACGCCGTGCGCCACACCCTCCTGGAGGCCGAGGCGCCGCACGCCCGGGGAACGGAGCGCGACGACGGCCCCTCGCAGCGGGTCGAACTACCCCCGGGCGCCCGGGACATCCCGGTCGAGCTGCTCGACCTGAGCGCCGCGGCCGACCCGGACGGCGCCGCCGAGGAGTGGCTGCGCGCCGACCTGGCCAGGCCCCTCGACCCGCGCCGCGGACCGCTGTTCACCCACGCCGTGCTCACCGTCGCACCGGACCGGCACCTGTGGTACCAGCGCTGGCACCACCTGGTCTTCGACGGGCTGAGCACCTCGCTGGTGGCCCGCCGGGTCGCCGCCGTCTACACCGCGCTCGCGGCCGGCGAGCCCGTGCCCGCCTCCCCCTTCGGTCGGCTGCGGGACCTGGTGGACGAGGACCGCGCCTACCGCGACTCCCACGACCTCGCCGTGGACCGGGAGTTCTGGCGGGAGCGGATGGCCGGCCTGCTGGACGTGGTCAGCCTCTCGGAGCGCTCCGCGCCACTCGCCCGCGCACTGGTGCGGGAGACCTTCGAGGTGCCGGCCGACGAGCGGGCCGCGCTGCGCGAGCTGGCGGCCGGGCTCGGCACCGACTGGCCGCGGGCGGTCATCGCCGTCACCGCCGCCTACGTCCACCGGCTGACCGGCGCCGACGACATCGTGCTCGGGCTGCCCGTCCCCGCCCGCGGCCCCGCGGTGCGCAGCACCCCCGGCATGGCGTCGAACATCATCCCGCTGCGGCTGGCCGTCCGCCCGCAGACGAGCCTCGCCGACCTCGTCCGACAGGTGGCGCGGGAGGCCGGCGAGGCGCTGCGCCACCAGCGCTACCGGTACGAGGACCTGCGCCGGGACCTGGGGCGGTTGGGGGACGCCGGGCGCGTCTTCGGCCCCCAGATCAATGTGCTCCGCTTCGACTACGACCTCTCGTTCGGCGGCCACCGCGGCACCCTGCGCAACCTCGCCCTCGGCCCGGTCGACGACCTGATGTTCGCGGTCTACGACCTGCCGGATGCCCTGCGCATCCACCTCGACGCCAACCCGGCGGTCTACGACGCCGACGAAGTCCGGCGCCACCGCGACCACTTCGCCGCCTTCCTCCGGCGGGCCGTCGCCGACCCCGCGCAGCCGGTCGGCCGGGCCGACCTGCTCGCCCCCGCCGAACGCGAGCAACTGGTGGCGGAGTGGAGCCCGGGCGGGCAGCCGGCCGACGAGGTGCCGCCCGCGACGCTCGCCGAGCTCTTCGAGGAGCAGGTCCGGCGCTCCCCGGGCTCCCCCGCGGTCACCTGCGACGGCCTCTCGCTGTCGTACGGGGAAGTGAACGCGCGCGCCAACCGGTTGGCGCGGCTGCTCGTGGAAGGGGGCGCAGGCCCCGAGCGGTTCGTGGCCGTCGCCCTGCCGCGCTCGGCGGAGCTGATCGTCGCGCTGCTCGCGGTGGTGAAGGCCGGGGCGGCCTACGTGCCCGTCGACCCCGACTACCCGGCCGACCGCATCGCCTACATCCTCGGCGACGCGACCCCCGAGCTCCTGCTCACCAACGGCGCCACGGCCGGCCGACTCCCGGCGTCCGACCTGCCCGTCCTGCTGCTGGACGACCCCGGGGTGCGCGCCGCCACCGGGTCGCTGTCCACCGCCGATCTCCAAGCCGACGAACGCAGCCGCGCGCTGACGCCGGACCACCCGGCCTATGTCATCTACACCTCGGGCTCCACCGGCCGGCCCAAGGGCGTCGTGGTGCCGCACCGCAACGTGGCCGCCCTGTTCACCGGCACCGCGGGCCTCTTCGCGTTCCGCGCCGACGACGTGTGGACCATGTTCCACTCCTACGCCTTCGACTTCTCCGTCTGGGAGTTGTGGGGCCCGCTGTTGCACGGCGGCCGACTGGTGGTGGTCTCGTACGCGGACAGCCGCTCCCCGCAGAACTTCCTCGCCCTGCTGGTGGCCGAGCGCGTCACCGTCCTCAGCCAGACCCCGTCCGCCTTCTACCAGTTGATGCAGGCCGACCAGGACGCCCCGGACCTCGGCGACCAACTCGCGCTGCGCTACGTCGTCTTCGGTGGCGAGGCCCTCGACCTGGGTCGGCTTGCGGACTGGTACGCGCGGCACGGCGACACCCCGGTCCTGGTGAACATGTACGGCATCACCGAGACCACCGTCCACGTCAGCCATGTCGCGCTGGACCCGGTCACCGCCGCGAAGCAACCGGGCAGCCTGATCGGCGCCGGGCTGCCGGGACTTCGGGTGTACGTGCTGGACAGCGGCCTCCAGCCGGCGCCCGTGGGGACGACCGGCGAGCTGTACGTGGCGGGCGAGCAGGTGGCGCGCGGCTATCTGAACCGCCCCGAACTGTCCGCCGAGCGCTTCGTCGCCGACCCGTACGGCCCGCCGGGATCGCGCCTCTACCGGTCGGGCGACCTGGCCCGTTGGACGGCGGACGGGCGCCTGGAGTACCTGGGCCGCGCGGACGAGCAGGTCAAGGTCCGCGGCTTCCGCATCGAGCCGGGCGAGATCGAGGCGGCGCTCCGGGCGCTGCCCGGGGTGCGGGACGGCCGGGTGGTGGTCCGCAAGGACGCGGTCGGCGACGCCGCGCTGACCGGCTATGCGGTGCCAGAGGACGGCACCGCCTGCGAACCGGCCCAGCTGCGCGCCGCCCTGGCCGAGCGGCTGCCCTCCCACATGGTCCCCGCGGCCGTGGTGACGCTCGCCGAACTCCCGCTCACCGCCAACGGAAAGCTGGACCGCAGGGCGCTGCCCGAGCCCACCCGGCCCCGGGCGCACACCGCCACCCCGCCGCGCGACGCGCTGGAACAGCAGGTCGTCGAGGCGTTCGGCGAGCTGCTGGGCGCCACCGGGATCGGCATCGAAGACACCTTCTTCGACCTCGGCGGGGACTCGTTCAAGGCGGTCCGCATCGCCCGCCGCCTCGGCCAGGGGCTGTCGGTGGTCGACGTCTTCCAGCACCCCACCCCCGAGGCGCTCGCCGCCCGCCTGCGGACGCTGGCCGAGACCGGCGGCGAGCGCCCCGTACTGAACCGGTTGACGCCCCACCGGGGGCAGGGCGCCGCGCTGACGCTGGTGTGCATCCCCTACGGGGGCGGCGCCGCCACCGCGTACCAGCCGCTCGCCGAGCAACTGCCGCCGCACATCGAGCTGTTGGCGGCGGGACTGCCGGGCCACGACCCCTCCGTGCCCGATGAGCCGCTGCTCAGCTGGGCGGAGGCGGCCGACCGCATCGTCGCGGAGATCACCGCGTCGGTCACCGGCCCGCTCGCCCTCTACGGGCACTGCGCGGGCTCGACGCTGACCATGCTGGTGGCGCGGGAACTGGAGCGGCGGGGCCGAACGCCCGAGCTCGTCTTCGTCGGCGCGGCGCTCCCCGACCCCGACCCGGAATCCCTGCTGGACGCGGCACTGACCCGCACCGACGCCGAACTGCACGGCTATCTCAGCTCGTTGGGCGGCTTCGAGGGCGCCCTCGACGACGAGGACCTGCGCACCGTCCTCGGCGTCGTGCGCCACGACATGGTGCAGGGCGCCCGCTTCCAGGCCGCCGCGCGCACCGGTTGGGAGCGCCAGCTGGAGTCCACGGTGCACGTGGTGATCGGCGACGCGGACGAGGCCACCGAGGGCTTCGAGAGCGGCCATCTCGACTGGAAGTACTTCGCCTCCGGGGTCGAGCTGTCCGTCCTCCCGGGCGCGGGCCACTACTTCGTCAAGCACCAGGCGCGGGAGCTGGCCCGGATCGTGTCCGACCGCCTCGCCTGGCGCGCCGACCAGAACTGACCGGCCACCCACCCGAGTTCGCCACCCCCTGCCCCAAGAGAGGCCACCTCCCCATGACCCGCATCAACCCCTTCGAAGACCCCACCGGCAGCTTCTACGTGCTGGTCAACGACGAGGGACAGCACTCCCTGTGGCCGTCCTTCGTCGACCGCCCCGCCGGCTGGAGAACGGCGCTCGGCCCGGACAGCCGCGAGGCGTGCCTCGCCCACATCGCCCACAACTGGTCGGATCTGCGCCCCAAGAGCCTCGCCTGATCCGGGACGAGCCGCCGCTCTCCACCGGCGCGGCAGCCGGTGGAGAGCGGGTCGATACCGGGCGGAGGGCGCCCGGAGAGCGCCCCGAGAGCGCGCTCCCGCACGGTGGTCGCCCAGCCCTGCCCTTCCACCGCCCCGCCCAGGCGCGTAGGCACCAACGCACATGAATGAAAAGGACAACCGCCGCCATGGCTGACGAGATGGTCCTCAAGGCCCAGAAGTGGGTCAACGCGACCTACAAGAACGTCGCCGGGTACAACGCGTGCCCGGAGAACGGCAAGACCGGCTGGCCGACGATGTTCTCGCTGACCCGCGCCCTCCAGCACGAGTTGGGGATCACCGCGCTGTCGGACAGCTTCGGTCCGTCCACGATCGGCAAGATCGACGCGCGCGGCGGCATCAAGCTGGACGAGAAGAACAAGAACCTCATCAAGATCGTCCAGGCCGCCTGCTTCTGCAAGGGCTACCACGCCGGCGACATCAACGGGAACTTCACCCTCAACACCCAGGGTGCCGTGGCCAAGCTCATGGAGGACGCCGGCCTGAACCCCGCCCTCAAGGGCGCCGTCCAGGCCAAGGTCATGAAGGCCCTACTGACCATGGACGCCTATGTGCTCCAGGCCGGCGGGACGAAGAAGGTGCGGTCCATCCAGCAGTGGCTCAACGGCCGCTACTACGGCCGCTCCAACTTCTACCTCATCCCCGCCGAGGGCCACTTCTCCCGTGACGTGCAGAAGGCCCTGATGAAGGCCATCCAGTACGAGCTGGGCGTCCCCGACGAGCAGGCCACCGGCAACTTCGGCCCCAGCACCAAGAACGGCCTGAAGAAGCACAACATCGGCCAGGGCGACAGCGGCATCTGGGTCCAACTCTTCTCCGCCGCCTGCGTGTTCAACGAGCCGGTGGGCAGCTACGAGACCACCTTCAAGTCCACCTGGGACGACAAGCTCACCCAATTCGTCCAGGCCTTCCAGCGGTTCTCCTACCTCCCGCAGTCCAAGCGCGGCGACTTCGCGACGTGGGCGCAGCTGCTGGTCTCCACCGGCGACCCGGACCGCAAGGGCACCGGCTGCGACACCAGCCGGCGGATCACCGCGGCCCGGGCGAAGGACCTCTACGCCGCCGGTTACCGCATCATCGGCCGCTACCTCGCCGAACCGCCGGGCTACAACACCGAGAAGCCGATGACCAAGAAGGAGCTCGCGGACATCTTCTCCGCCAAGCTCAAGGTCTTCCCGATCTGGCAGTACGGCGCACGGGACCTGGAGGACTTCCGCTACTCCTACGGATACCAGCACGGCCTGCGGGCCCATGACACCGCCGAGGGCCTCGGGTTCGGCGCCGGCACGGTCATCTACTTCGCCGTCGACTACGACGCGACCACCGAGCAGATAGCCAGCAACATCGTCCCCTATTTCAACGGGGTCGTCGCCGCGCTGAACAGCCGGGGCAAGAAGTACCTGCACGGCGTCTACGGATCGCGCAACGTGTGCGCGCAGGTGTCGAAACACACCTACGCGCGCTGGTCGTTCGTCTCCGGAATGTCCTGGGGCTTCTCCGGAAACCTCGGGTTCCCCAACCCCGACAACTGGTCGCTCAACCAGATCCAGGAATTCTCCTTCAACGGTCCCAACGGGGGTTCCTTCCCGCTGGACAAGGACATCTGGCGCCCCGACACCGACCCGGGCGTCGCCTCGGTGGACAAGTCCGCCAATCCAGCGGGCGCTTTCGTCGCCTACGTCTCGAAGCTCTACGACCTCGCCAAGGCGTACGGGAAGGGTGACCCGAACCGACTGGTGATGCAGTTCTGCCGGTCCAAGAAGTACAACGGCACCCTGTGGCAGACCCTGCTCAACCCCGCCGATGCCGGCTTCATCGCGTACGCGAAGGGCAAGGGCATGGAGGTGCTGGAGGAGTTCAACGACCCGTCCACCGGGTACACGCTCGACCCGCAGCACATCATGGCGGCCGCGGAGGGCCAAGCCAAGGTCGGCGGCCCGGAATTCGCTTACTACGGCGAAATCATGGGGTGGGCCGGAGACCTCTACACGCTGTACGCGGAATGGCGCCGGGACTCCGACAACTACTCCTCGGGCTACAAGTACTGCCAGGACAAGTTGGCGCGTCCGGGCGTCCGTTCATCCTTCGGCTACGCCGACCTGATCGAGGACACCGACGGCTATTTGCTCGGCCAGGACTGCAAGACCAAGAAGAAGAACATCGCGCAGGCCGTTGAGGCGCATTACGGCGACGGCGGGCGGTTCCTCAAGAGGTTCTCCCACTTCTTCAACGACCGGTTCGGCGGCACCGCGGGCAAGGCCAAGGCCGCCGCTCACTCGATGCTGACCAGCAGCGACGGCCTCGTCACCACGATGCGGACCGGCATCATCGAGAACCAGGTCAAGGGGGTGCCGACGCCCTCCATGCTGCCGTCCGGCAAACTCGACGAATATTGCCAGGGGTTCGCGGACGCGCTGGTGGAGCGGGTCGGCCTGGAATAGAAGCAGGTGCGGTCCCGGCGCACGACCACTGACGCACCGGGACCGCACTCATTGGTCGTTGGAGGTTTTCCACCTTTGCATTTCCTCGAAAGAGCAGTAGGGACAGTGCAGTTGCTGGCGATACCGGTCGTCGCGCTGGTGTGCCTGTACTGGGCGTGTCGGATCCTGTCCCGTTCCTGGTTGAGCGTGCGGGTCAGCCGCTGGGTCGAGGGGGCCTTCTGCGGCCTGCTCGGCACTATCTCCATGTACGCCTGGGGCGTGTTCGAGGGTTCTCCGTTCGACATCGAGGAGACCTGCCGACTGAATCACGGTCAGCAATGGGACCCGGATGCCGCCGGGCCCGGCAGCCTGTTCCCCCTCTCCAACAAATGCAACGCCACCTACGAGCTTGTCCCCGCTTACGTAAATCCCTTGATTTACCTGGGAATTGCCACCGTGGTGGTCTGCCTCGGCATGGCCCTACATCAAGCACGCACACAACGGAAAAACCGACCGGAACAGGAAGTGGAATGAGCGATACGAAGGTCTTCTCCCGGCGCCGCGCGCTGAAGGGCGGGCTCGGCGTCGCCGGCGGCGGCCTGCTCCTGGCCACCGGCGCCACCGCCCTGGCCACCCCGGCGCTGGCCGCCGAGGCGGCCCCCGGTGAGAAGAAGCAGGACTGGCGCGGGGACACCAGCGCCAACGGCTGGCGCATCACCGGCGACGGCATCGCCCACCACGTCGTGGAGGGCAGCAACCTCACCGTGGAGCTGCGCACCGGGGACGTCGCCACCGTGCTGCTGTACGCGCTGCGCCGCTTCCACTACGAGGTGGACCACCGCCTGACCGGGAAGGACGTCACCGGGCATACCGTCGACCGCGCGGTGGCCGCGGGCTTCGAGAGCAACGCCCTCTCCGGCACCGCCTTCACGGTCCGCCCGGACGCCTACCCGTTGGGGGCCCGGGACTGCTTCTTCCCGGAGGACGTCGCCGTCATCCGGGACATCCTGGCCGACTGCGAGGGCACCGTGCGCTGGGGCGGCGACGAACCGCAGCCCAAGCAGTCGCACTTCCAGATCGACGTCGGTCCGGGCGACGCGAAGCTGGCCCGGGTCGCCGCCAAGATCCGCTCCTGGGACGCCGAACCGGGCAGCGGCGCGGGCACCGTCGACGCCTTCGCCCCGGGCCGCCGCCCCACCGCCGACGCCCTGGCCCGCCGCCAGGCCGCGTAACGGCCCGCCCCCACCCGGGGCGCCAACGCCACACAAGCCGACGGGGTCGGTCCCGGATCACGGGACCGACCCCGTCGGCTCTGCTCGCTCCCGCTCCCGGCTACGCCCTCATCCCCACAGCTCCTCGTGAGGGATGCCGAGGAGGTAGAGGAGCGAGTCGAGGAACGGCACGTTGAGGGTGGTCGGGGCGGCGCCCCGGACGACGGGCTTTGCGTTGAAGGCCACGCCGAGGCCGGCCGTGTTGAGCATGTCGAGGTCGTTGGCGCCGTCGCCGATGGCCACGGTGTGGGCCAGGGGGATGCCCGCCCGTTCGGCCTGACGGATGAGGAGTTCGGCCTTGGCCCGGCGGTCGATGACCGGGCCGGTGAGGTGGCCGGTGAGCCGACCGTCGGCGACTTCGAGGGTGTTGGCGTGGGCGAAGTCGAGGCCGAGGCGCCGGGCGAGGTGGTCGGTGATGTGGGTGAAGCCGCCGGAGACCACGCCGACGCGGCAGCCGAGGTGGTGCAGCGTACGGATCAGGGTGAGGGCGCCGGGGGTCAGTTCGACGGCGCGCCGGACCTCGTCCAGGGCGGTGGCGTCCAGGCCGGCGAGGTGGGCGACGCGGGCGCGCAGCGATGCCTCGAAGTCGAGTTCGCCGCGCATGGCGGCGGCCGTGACGGCGGCGACCTGGGGTTCCCGGCCGGCGTGCCGGGCGAGCATGTCGATCACCTCGCCCTGGATGAGGGTGGAGTCGACGTCCATGACGACCAGACGGCGGGCCCGACGGGAGAGCCCGGCCGCACAGACCGCGAGGTCGACGCCCAAGTCGCGGGCGCGGGCGGACAGGACGCCGCGCAGGACGTGGGTCCGTACGCCGGTGACATCGAACTCGACGGCCGTCACGGGGCGGCGGGCGAGCGGGGTGATGCGCTCGATGGTGCCGCCCGCGTCGTGAAGGGCCTGGGTGAGTGCGGCAGTTGTGCGGGCGGTGAGCGGGTGGCCGACGACCGTGACGTGGCTGCGCCGGGATGCCGTACGGGTGGGGGCGGCCTGGGTGAGTTCGGCGTGGACCTGCTGGGTGGTGGCCCATTGCCGTACGGCGGACTGGAGTTCGCGCTCGGTCACGGTGGTGCGGGACGGGGTGGCGAACTGGGCACACAGGGCGAGGCGGCCGCGCAGCTGGACCTGCTCCACGTCCACAACGGTGGCGTCGAAGCGGGCGAGCTGGCTGAACAGGCTGCCGATGAGGTCACGTTGACGAGGAGCGCGGCGATCGGACTGGCGGTCGGGATGGTGCGGGCCGTGGATCGTGACGTACAGGGTGTCGGGACTGCCGTCGGTATCCGGCATGGTGCGGGAGGTCCTTTCGGCTGGCGGTCGGGCAGCGGGCCGGTTCAGGCCGCCGCCCGCGCGCGAAGCGGACAGAGCGGCGGCGTCTGCCCACGGCTGTGTTCCGCCAGGGCTTCCTTGACGGCGACGGTGAAGCGTTGGGCGAGGGGGTGGCAGCCCTGGAGGGGGTAGGCCATCGAGACGGGTACCTGAGGGGCGCCCGTGAGGGGGACGAAGCGTACGGCGGGGTGCAGACGGCGGCGGAGGGCCGGTTCGGGGACGATGCCGTTGCCTTTGCCGGCGGCGACCAGTTCGAGAAGTTCGTCGAAGTTCTTGCAGGGAATGAGCGGCGAGGAGCGGTGCCCCTCGGGGCCCCCGGAACCACCGGAGCCCTCATGGTCCCCGTGGGTCGCGTGCATCTCGTCGAACTGGGCCGGCCCGCACGTCGTGTTGACCACCAGGGGGTGCGGGGCGAGCATCTGGGGGCTCAGGCCGGCGGCGCGGGCGAGCGGCGATGTGGAGGGGACGGCCGCGACCTGGCGTTCGGACTGGAGGGGGACCACGCGCAGGCCGGTGGTGTCCACGGTGCCGCGCAGCAGGGCCACATCGACCGTGCCGTGGTCGACGCCCGCGTACCGCTCGTCGCGGCGCACGAGTTCGACCTCGGCCCCGGTCTCCTCCTCGAAGCGGGCAACGGCGTCCTGGACCCAGCCGTCCGGGAGCAGCCAGGTGAAGCCGAAGCGGAGCGGCGCCGTCCGGTCCGTACGGAAGGAGAGGGCCTGTTCCAGACGGGGAAGGAGAGGGGCGAGTTCGTCGCGCAGCCGCCGGCCCTCGGGGCTCAGGCGCACCGAGCGGGTGGTGCGGTCGAACAGCCGGGTGCTGAGGGACTCTTCGAGGCGCTTGATCCGACGGGTGAGGCTGGGCTGGTTGGTGCCCAGTGCGTCGGCGGCGTGAGTGAAGTTCAGGGACTCGCAGACCGCGAGGAAGGCACGCAGGTGCCGGATACCCACATCTGTTGTGTTCACCGTTGTGTTCACCACAGGCTCCTTGGGATCGGGGCATCGCCGCTGGTGAAGCGGCACGTCGGGGAGCCTAGGGCGCGGGCCGTCGGGCGGCGGTGCGGTGCGTACGGAAGGAGCAGCGCGGTGCGCCCAAGGAGACACCGGAAGCGGGGGCGCGATGTCACTTTCGGCCAGGGGCGGTGTCTCTTGCAGTGGCATGCGGGGCCCTCGGTCCCGGTGGACCGCCTACGTTTGCGGCATGGCTGAACTCCGGATCCCCGCTGCCCTCAGGCCCGTTGACCCTCGTTTCGGTGCGGGTCCCTCCAAGGTACGCACCGTGGCGCTGGACGCCCTGATCGAGCGGTTGGCCGGCGCGGACGAGGGAGCACGGGTCGTCGTGGACGCCACCTCGGGCGCCGGCGGACTGCGTGGACCTCGCCGAGCCGGACGTCTCCCACTTCGCACCGCAGAAGTCCTTCGCGGCGGACGGCGGGCTGTGGCCGGCGGCGCTCTCACCGGCCGCGCTGGAGCGGGCCGCCCGCGTCCACGCGAGCGGACGGCACATCCCCGCGTTCTTCTCGCTGCCGACCGCGATCGACAACTCCCGCAAGAACCAGACGTACAGACCGGCTGACGCTCAGCCCAGCCGCTCCCAGTCCACCTCCGCCAGGGCCGCCCGGCCGTCCGGGAAGTACGCCACCGGGCCGACGGTGCGCGCGCGGCCCTCCACGTCGTTGAGCAGCCGCTGGAGGGAGAGCGAGTCCGCAAGCGAGGCGAACGGCACCTCGGGCCGGGTGCCGTCCTCGACGAACCGCGTCACGTCCCGCACCAGCCGCCCCAGCTTGATGACGGTACGAAGCTCCGGGTCGCCGGCCTCCCCGTCGGTGCGCAGCTCGTGGATCAGCTCGTCGCCGTCGTCGCGGCGCTGCCAGATGCGCAGGTGGTCCGCGTCCCAGACCGGGGTGTCGAAGACGATGCTGGCGTAGAGCAGTTCCGCGTCCGGGGTGCGGAAGACGAAGTCGACCTCCCGCTTGCGGGTGATGTGCACGAAGCTGCTGTACCCGGTGACGGCGCCCGGGCCCAGCCGCGCCGTCAGCGCCACGCTGTCCAGGACCTCCGGGCCGGAGACGGAGAAGTCGGAGCGGGTGCCGATGGCGGTGTCGACCTCCAGGCGGTGCCCGCCGCCACAGATCCACGGGACCAGGTCGAGGGAGTGCACCACCTCGCTGGGCACGCCGGAGGTGGGCCGGTGGTCGTTGATCCGGTCCTTGCCCCAGATGAAGTTCGCGCGCACCAGCTCCAGTTGGTGCGCGCGCACGTACGCGCGCAGGTAGCTGGTGGCCTCGGAGTAGCGCTCGACGAGGTCCAGGTTGAAGCCGGAGACGTCGGCGAGACTCTTGGCGACGAGGTCGAGGTCGTCGCGCGAGGTGGCGAGGTTCTTCTCGGAGACGACGAAGCCGGTGTAGCCGGCCAGCTCGGTGAAGATCTGGGCGCGGGCGTGCTCGGGAACGCTGACGACCACGACGTCCGGCCGGAATCCCGCCAACATCGCCGTCACGGTGGGGTAGTAGGGGATCTCGTCCGTGGTGCGGTGGCGTCCGACGTACGCGAACGACAGCCGGTGCGCGGTGCCGGCCTCCCGTGCGACGTTGCGGAATGCCGTGCGGAAGCGGGTCCCCGCGTAGCCGAGTCCGACGATGGCGACCTTCATGATGTTCCGTTTCCCTTCGCAGTGGATCTGTGGGGGTGGGGTGTGGGTGTGGGTGTGGGGCTGGTTGCCGGGGTGACGGGGGTCAGAGCGACCGCGGCCCGGTGGCTTCGGCGGATCCGCCGAGCTGCTTGAAGAGCAGGTCCTCGCCGGACGGTTGGAATCCGAGGCGGTAGTAGAGGCCGGTACCCGAGGGCGTGGTCTGGAGTACGGCCTCGGGTACGCCCGCCCCGCTCAGCCAGTCCAGGACGTGCGTGACGACGGCCTTGCCCAGGCCCTCGCCGCGCCGGACGGGATCGACCACCACCGTCTGGACCCAGCCGACCTTGCCGTCGGGGTACGCATGGGTCGGCGCGCGATGGTCGATGACGGCGATGGCACAGGCGCTGAGGCACTGCGGCGAACCGATGGTCCCGACGTAGATCTGCTCCGAGGATTCCAGGTGGGTGTGCAGCCAGTCCCGGTAGCGCTCCCGCCAGACGCGGCCGGCCGCGGGGTCGGGCGATACGTAGTGCCCCGTTCCGGTATCCAGAAGAAAGCCGCGCAGCCTGATCAGTTCGTCGATGTCGGCAAGGGTGGCGGGCCGTGGATCGGTATTCATGGTGGGAGACCGTAAGGGGTTTCCGAGACGGACGGAAATACCGATTCGAGAACCCCTATACGCATTCCGAATAGATAGGAAAACTCACCGCAGCCCCGAATGCTTTTCTCGCATTCGGGGCTGCGGTCGACTTTTCGAAAAGGCCCGGCCGGACCGTGGGACTACGCGGAGACCTTCTCCTCGACGCCCGCGGCGACCGGCGCCACACCCTGGGCCGCCATCGAGCGCCGCCGGCCCCACCGGACCAGCGTCAGATGCAGCACCAGGGCGAGCAGGGCGACCCCCGCCGTGCAGTACGGCAGCCCGGACGGGGACACACCGGAGGCCAGGACGAGACCGCCGAGCGCGGAGCCCGCGGCGCTGCCCAGGTAGACGGCGGAGCTGTTCAGCGAGACGGCGACGGAGCTGTGCTCCGGCTCGGCCGCGATCAACTCGTGCTGCTGGGGCACCTGGAGGGCCCAGCCGGAGGCACCCCAGACGATCAGCGGCAGGATCAGGCCCCAGTGGGTCGAGGCGACGCCGGGCAGCACGGCCTCGGAGAGGACCAGCAGGACGAAGATGACGGTGGCGATGCCGTACGCCTTCTTGGTCCGGTCCACCAGCGGGCCCACGCACAGGCTGCCCACCACGCCACCGATCCCCCAGGCCCACAGGTACCCGGTCGGGTCCGACAGGCCGGCGGAGTCGGAGAGGAAGGAGGCCAGGTACGTGTACAGGCCCAGGCTCGCGATGCCGGCGAGGAAGGAGACCAGCGCGATGGGCGCGACCCGGCGGTTGGTCAGCACGCCGATGCGCTCCTTGAGCGCCGGCGGGGGCGAGGCCGGGAGCTTGGGCAGCATGGTGGCCGCGCCGAGCAGGGCGATGAAGCCCAGCGCGGTGACCAGCCAGAGGGTGCCGCGCCAGCTGATGTGGTGGGCGAGCACCACGCCGACCGGGACGCCGACGACGGTGCCGATGCTCATGCCGCCCATGACGATCGCCAGCCCCCGGCCCCGGCGCTCGGCCGGCGAGAGGGAGGCGGCGGTGGCCGCGGCGAGCGGGGAGTAGATGCCCGCGCCGATGCCCGCGATGGCGCGCGCGAGGAGCAGCATCGTCAGCGAAGTCGACAGCGCGGAGAGCGCGTTGGCGAGCGTGAAGACGGTCAGCGCCAGGGAGAGGATCACGCGAGCGGGCCGCCCGGCGAGCACGGTGGCGAAAACGGGGGCCGCGAGGGCGTAGCAGAGCGTGAAGACGGTGACCATCTGGCCCGCGGCCGAGGCCGAGACATGAAGGTCACCGGCGACGACCGGCAGCAGACCGGCCATGACGTAGGCGTCCAGCCCGAGGGCGAACGAACCCAGGGCCAGCAGCAGGATGCGACGCATGCGCCGTCGACTCCTCTCAATCATTCGAAGTTCGAGAACATTGAACATAGCAGGTAGGGGGCGCACCGGCGACCGAGTGTGCGATCCTGACGAGGTGCGCAGATACCGACACCCCGCGACGGAGGACATCAGGCTCGCCGACGTGCTGCACGCGCTCGGCGACGACACACGGCTCGGCATGGTCGCCCGGCTGATGGACGGACGGGAGTACACCTCAGGGGAGTTGAGCGGCGAGACCCCCAAGTCGACGGCATCGCACCACACCAAGACCCTCCGGGAGGCGGGGGTGACCCGCACCCGCTCGGAGAGCACCCGCTGCTGGATCTCGCTCCGCCGGGACGACCTGGACGGCCGCTATCCGGGGCTGTTGCAGACCCTGGTCGACAGCTTCCGCGCCGAGCGGGCGCTCGCCGGCGACGCCGACGAGGCCGCACCCGGGCACTGAGCCGAGCAACGCAGCCTTTCGGTCCCTTCGATGTCCGTCCACGGTCCAGGACACTAATGATCCGGCGGACGCGACAGAAATACCGAGGCGCACCATCCATACGCCGACGACATAAGTCGCCGACGCACGACCTCCGACACCGCCGCAGGCGCCCAAGACATGCCCCTTCCGTATAGGCGGAAGGGGCATGACATTTCACAGCGGCCGGCGCCGCGGATACGTTCTTGGCAGCGGAACGGATTCCCGTCCGCCGTTACTGACTTTCCCTTGAGGCGACCGCCTGCTCCGTTACGTGGAGCGCGGCATTCCCTTGTTCATGCGCTCGCATGTTCCTGTGTTCCTGGAGGAATCGTTGTTCGACTATCACGGGTTCTTTTCCGCCGAGATCGACGGTCTCAAGGCCCGCGGCGGCTACCGGACCTTCCTGGACGTCCAGCGCGAGGCCGGCAGCTTCCCCAGCGCCCTGCGCCACGACACCGACGCCGACAGCCGGATCAACGTCTGGTGCAGCAACGACTACCTGGGCATGGGCCAGCACCCGCTGGTCCTGGAGGCGATGCACCGGGCGATCGACGAGACCGGTGCCGGCAGCGGCGGCTCCCGCAACATCTCGGGCAACAACCACTACCACGTGCTGCTGGAACAGGAGTTGGCCGCGCTGCACGGCACCGAAGCCGCCCTGATCTTCCCCTCCGGCTACGCGGCCAACGACGCCGCGCTGACCAGGGCACTCAGGGCACGCCAACCGGCGGCACCGATGGGGCCGATGGCACCGGCGGCCCCGTACTCCTCTTCCCCGGACAGGGCGGCTTCGACGGACCGGCGCTGCGCCGGACCCACCACGGGTACTCCCAAGTCCGCGCCGTATTCGACGAGATCGACGCCGTCACCGAGGAGCTCTCCGCACGCCGCCTCTCCGATCTGCTGCTCGACGACGAACCCGCCGACCCCGCACGCCTGGCCGCCGACGAGCCCTGGGTGACCCAACTAGCCGTCTACGGCTCGGGGTTGGCCGCGCACCGGATCCTGGCCGACCACGGGCTGCGCCCCGGCGTGCTCATGGGACACGGCCTCGGCGAGATCACCGCCCTGGTGGCCGCGGGCGGCTACTCCGTCGGGGACGGCGCGCGGATCGTGATCCACCGCAGCGACCTGCTCCGCGACCGGGACGCCGCCAGCGGCGCAACGCTCACGCTCTCCATCTCCCCGGACCGCGCGGCCCACCTCGTGGGCCTGGTGGACCATCCGCTGCTGTCCGTCGCCTCGGAGAACCACGACGCGCGGACCGTGCTCAGCGGGCCGCGCGAGGCGATCGACCAGGTCAAGGCGGTGGCCGACCGACTGGGCATCCGCTACGCCGAACTCGCCGCGCCGCACACCCCCTCGCCCGCAACGATGGCGCCCCGCTTCGCGGCGGCCGTCCGCGACCTGCCCCAACACCCACTGACGGCGCCCGTCCACTCCCCCCTCCTCGGACGCCGCTACGGACCCACGGAGCCCCTACCCGACCTACTGGCCAACCACCTCACCCACCCAACAACCCCCTCCCAGAACCCCACCGGGAACCTCACCGACCCGCCCCTCACCAAGAGCTTCTCCGACGCGGTACGGACCCTGCACGGGCACGGCGAGCGGACCTTCGTCGAAACCGGCGGAGGCGCCACCCTCTCCTGCCTGGTGCACCGGACGTTGAGCGAGGAGGGCGCGGACCACTCCGTCACCGTGCTGCCCACCCTCTACACCGGACACGGCGACGAACTACGGCTGCCCGACACGCTGACCGCGCTCAGGGAGGCCGGGCTGGCGGTGGGCGACTGCCTCCAGCCGCTACGGGCGCGGCTGGCCCCCGAGCTGACGGAGCGGGAGTTCGCCGCCTTCTGGGCGGCGGCGGGTCGCGATGTCGTCCAACTGGTGAGCCGGCGGGTGACGGCGTTCCGCGACGCATCCGGCGCCGCCGGGACCGCCGGATCGCCGAAGCCGTCGGCCGCATCGGGCCCCGCGCCCGCCGGATCGGCACCCACGCTCACCGCCGTGCCGGACCGCGGGGAGCTGATGACGACGGTCCGGGCGCTCTACGCCCGCACCCTGTCCCTCCCCGAGGGCCTGATCACCCCATACGCCCTACTGGGCGCCGAGTTGGGCATCTGCGAGGCCGAGCAGTCCGACCTGCTCTCCCGCGCCCTGCTCCACTACGGCCTGCCCGAACTCGACGGTGCCACACCCACCACCCCCCAAACCCTCAACAAGGTCGTAGACCTCATCACAACCCTCCTCCACTCCCACCACCCCCACCCCACGACACCCACCCGCCCCCTCTCCACGGGACTCCCCAACGAGACTTCTTGACGCAACAACTCACGCCCAAGGAGGCCAAACCGAATAACCACCGACCTACCCGGCCGCCCTCCGATGACGGGGCCGGATGGTGACTGCCAACGACGAAGGTCCCCTCCTCGGATGAGGAAGGGACCTTGTCGGTGGAGCGCCCGGCAGGCCTTGCACCTGCATCTCCCACCGGTTGGTGGACGTCTTTCCTTGGACCACAGACGCACGCCCCCAACCCGCTGTCCGCGGGCCGAAGTTGCACCATGATCATATCGCATCGAGGCGGCTGCTCCGTCCACCCAGCTTCCGGCCGGGCGTCTACGACGCACAGGCCCAGCAGGCTGACGTTCCTGACGGCAAGAGGCACCGAAGGCCGCCACGGGGCATCACGCGGATGACCACCGTGGCTCTCCCCTCTCCGCCCCCGGCCGCGCAGGGCGTGAGCCGGTCATCTGAGGGCATCGGCGCGGCCCTCGAACGACGTGTCGACGTGCGGCTCGTCAAGCGCACCAGCCGGCGCGTGGAACTGGCCCGGCTCGGCGCACAGTTCGTCGACGAGGTACGCCCGACCTACGAGTCCTTGCTCACCGTGTTCTCCCAAGCCCGCGAGCGGGCCGGCCGCGGAACCCTGTGCCAGTTGCGCATCGGCTTCCACGGCAGCATCTACGAGGAAGTCACCGAGGCGTTCCGTCGACTTCGGCCCCTCCGCTGGGCTCCCCGTCCTCGGCCGTGCTCGACATCAAGCTCGATACCGCCGTGGTCGAACTCCCGATGCAGGAGGCCGAATTGACCATCGGTTTCCGCTTCCCACCGCAGGACCGGCTCCTCGCCGTCGCCTCGTCCCACCCGCTGGCCGACTCCGACCGCGTGCACGTCGAGGCGCTGGCCGGCCTGGACATCCTCCTCCCGACCGGGGACGCCCCCGACTACTGGATGGTCGCCCGCGTACCGCGCGCCACGCCCGCCGGCGCCCCCATCCGCTCCACCAAGAGCATCACCAGCGCCCAAGGGGGCCTCGCACTCGTGGCCACCGACGACCACACCATGCTGGTCTGCCGCCCCCTGCCCGAGCGCGCCAACCGCAGTGACGTGCGCTACCTCCCGTTCGCAGCTGGGCCTAATCTGGCGCACCGACCGCGCGAACCCCCAACTGGCCACGCTCACCCAGCTCCTCCACGAGGAGGTCCCCCGAGCGACGACCGACCGGCCCGCAACCGCACGCACGGATAGCACGTCATCGACGCGACTCTCCATGGTGCGCAACCGGAGTTCGATCGGGAGCAGCGCTACGAAGGCCAGAGCGAGAACTGCGTCCAGGTCCGCGGGGCCACGCCAGGTGCGCCGACGACGCCTTCAACGCCGCACATACGAAGCCCTGTTGGACAACTGAGACGGAGACTGGCGGTGGACCGGAGCACGAGACCTCACGCTGCCAGGGCGGAGTTCCTGGTGAGCCGGGGGATTCGGCCTGCCGCACTGGCGCGGGACCTGGTGACAGCCACTCTTGTCCTGCCTGGATGCGGTTGCCATCCGTTGGTCCCGCGACAGCGGTGCGTCATTCCCCGTAAGGGCGCCATTCGCGCGATTGCCGGACGGCGGCTCGCGCTCCCCACCACCAGGTGAAGAGGGCGAGGACGGCAAGAGCGCCTGCCGTGGTGGCGAGGACGCCGTTCGACAACTCGATGCCGTCGGCCGGGGTTTCTTGTGGTGCGGCCAGCCAGCTTGCCGCGATGACGCTGGAGACGATCGAGGCCAACAGCGGTCCGAGGAGCGCCCAGGCGGCGGTGGAGTAGTAGATCTTCCGCTGGCCGGTGAGCACGCTCAGTGGTGCGACCTTGCGGCTGAACCTCAGGAACTCCGCCAGGTTGGCGAGCGCGACTGCCAGGGCGACGATGAGCACGCCTGGCACGCCGAAGAACACTACCCATTTA
The DNA here is from genome assembly GCF_042798755.1 of Streptomyces sp. NPDC057743. Classification (NCBI taxonomy): domain Bacteria; kingdom Bacillati; phylum Actinomycetota; class Actinomycetes; order Kitasatosporales; family Streptomycetaceae; genus Streptomyces; species Streptomyces sp. NPDC057743. Next base: position 7,130 of record NZ_JBHVJX010000051.1, on the reverse strand, counting down.
CCGTGCGCGACCGCTTCCCTGGCTCCGACCAGCCACTCCGCTCCCGGGGGATCAGCAATCGCCGCAGCGACCGGGAGTTCGTCCCGCAGCAGCTGCCTGATCCTCTCCTGAGGGAGATCCTGGCCGTTGGCAGAGACGAGGACCAGCCTCTCGGGGGCGGTGGAAGAGTCGTTCGGAAGCGGCGGTGCCTGTTGCACCTCAACGCGGTCGATGACCGGGCTCACCCATCGCAAGGTCTCGGTCAGGCGTTGATCGGCACTACGCGACGTGACGGTCGTGGACTGCGAAGAGCAAGGGAGTTGCAAGGTCCGGAGGGCTTGGCACCGGCCCTGGATACGGGCGGGCACCGAGGCATCGGGATTCTTCGGGCGGTATACGGCGAACATTTCCGTCCCGGCCGGAAGATGTCCGAGTACGTCCTTCAGGCGCTTACGTGGTACGTCACCCGTGACGTTCACCAGCAGCACGCTGTGGCCGACGCGGTCCGCCGTGGCTTGGGCTGCCTTCGCGTTCTCCCCGAACTGGGCGTTCTTGAGCTGCACTTGGCTGACCAGGACCAGGGCGATGCTGACCCCGGCAACCAAGCGTGCCACCACACCGGGGTGCGCCGCGGTATGGCGGCCAGAGATCAGGGCACCGGCGTCGCCCGTGCGGCGCGACCAGCGGGCCAGCGAAGGCCCAAGAGCTGCGGCTCCCACCGCGACAGCGCACGGCAGCGTCGCCATGACCGCCACAACGCCGGCGTTGTAGAGCTTCATCCGCAGGTCGGCGTAGTGCGAGGGGTCAAGTTGCGCCGGCCCCCAGACAGTGGCGAAGAGCAGGATCGGGCAGGCAACGGCCGCCCAATGCAACGCGCGGGTCTTGCCGGCCGACAGCCTCGTCGAACGAGACCTGCGGCGCGCTGCGGGGCGGTGCACCAGGCACACCAGGAGCAGCACTCCGATGGCGGCCGCGAGGCCGGAGGCGGCAACGGCTCCCCACCACTGACGCAGATCCGAGGACGACAACCAGTAGTTGATCCACGGCAGCCGTACATCCCCGATGGCCTGCACGGCCAGCGCCGGCAGTGTCCCTAGAACAGCACCCGACACCACGGGGACGGCAGCTTCACCAAGATTGAGCAGAGCGCGATGGCGCCAGCCTCCACCGAGCGCACTCACCAGAGCCGTGCGCTTGTCCCGCCCGGCGGAACCCATGCGCACCGCGACAATCACGAGTACAGCGGCAGGCAGCAGGAGCAGGTAGAGGGCAGTCAGGAATTTGCCACGATCGGCGATGAACCGCACATCACCGGTCGGCATGCCTCCGGAGCCGAAGCCGACGATGGGAAAGGCCCGTTGCTTGTCGAGTTGCCGGTCTGTGGGGTTGACGTAGGCGTATCGCTCGCCGGGGCTCGCCAGGCCCTCGTTGCGGATGATGCCGGCGACCGTGCCGTACCTGTCTGGTGCGCCTTCTTCCTGGAGCAGGCGCTTGAGTTCGGGGGACAGCAGCGCCTGGCCCGGCGCGGGCCAATGGTCGACGCCGGGAGGCAGCGGCGCGTGCCCGGAAAGCGGGCGCGCGTAGACCAGGCTGAACTGTCTGCCTCCGATCTCGTCAAAGGTCGGCTTCGCCAGGGCCGCAACCGGCCGGTCCGGATGGGCGTCGTGGAACTGAACGCTGCGGGCGTTCGTCCGCTGCTCAATTCCGTCGTACGCGGCGTAGGTTGCCACCACCGACGTCAGTCCGAGTGCCACGACGGCCGTGGCGAGCAGAAGCGCCACCGCACGCGCACGGCCGCCGCCGACTCGCTTTCCGGCCGCTCGTCCCATGCGCAGCAGTTGCCAGGAAAGGGAGTTGTGCTTCACGAATGCTCTCCCGCCGTCCGCGGCGCGAGTGCGGCACCGGTGAGTTCCAGGCAACGGTCGGCGCGTTCCGCGACTTCGACGTCGTGGGTTACCACCACCAGCGCACAACCCCAGCGTCGTGGAACGTCGAACAGCAGCCCCGAGACGGCATCCCTGGTGGCACGGTCGAGTGCGCCGGTCGGTTCGTCCGCCAACAGAATCTTGGGCTGGTTGATCAGCGCGCGGGCCACTGCGGTCCGCTGTCGCTCCCCACCCGAAAGCTGACCGGTCGGCACGCCATCGAAGGGAACGCCCAGGTCGCGCAGGAGACCCTCCGCACGCTCGTAGGCTTCTCCGGTCGGCGCTCCGCCCAACAAAGCCGCCAAGGCGACGTTTTCCACGGGTGTCAACTCCGGCAGCAACTCGCCGAATTGGAAGACAACCCCCATGTGACGGCTGCGATGACGCTCCAGAGCACGCTGCCGCATCCGAACAACATCCCGGCCGGCCACTTCAACTCGCCCCTGAGACGGTCGAATCAGCCCCAATATGCAGCCGAGCAGTGTGCTCTTGCCACTGCCGCTGGGGCCGACCACTGCGGCCGACTCCCCCGCTCCAACCTGAAGGTCCAACCCGGCCAGCAGCACACGATCAGCTATCGCATAGTGAAGCCCGCTGATATTGAGTACGCACTCGCCGGCCCGTTCACCGTTGTGTTGCCCCACTGGTTCCTCTCTCACATCCACTCACAACACCGACAGGGTGGGAGGCACACACCGCCATTCCCACCCTGCCAATACGCCTTCTCTCACCGCGCGGCCCGCCGGCCAGGCCGCGCACGGTGAGGATCAGCCGCGGATTTCCCAGCGGCTGCACTGGTCGTCGTTGTCCGGCACCCAGTTGCAGGTCCGCAGGTCTGTCACCGCGTGAGCCTTCGTAGGGGACTTATGGATCATCACCGCGACCTGGGTGTCGTTCCTGTGCCTCCATGACCCCGCCCTGGAGGACGGCGAGTGGCTCTCGTATGCGGCAAAGGCCGGCGAGGCCCTCATCAGCGCCGCACCTGCCACGGCTAGCCCAACGATCGTCTTCTCCATCCCTGGCGGATCCTCCCCTCGCATGGGCATGAGCTCGGCGTCATGCCCCTTGATCGCGCCACAAGGTATGAATCATGATATTTCACATGCAAGACGAAAAAAGAATGCATGCCCGAAACGGCCTGACCGGTACGTCACCAAAAACGCCAAGGAATCCGAAACACGGGGCAGTTGACCGTGTTGCACCAGAAGACAGAACAGTGATCGTTGTCTGATTTTAGACGTTCTCCCTGGTCGAGACGCCGCTCCCGGGAGCTTGTCGTGGGCGTGGCATCCGCAATGGGCCTCAGCGCCCCGGAAGCCGCGCACCACAGTGCAGCCGTGGCGGCTCTACGAACCTTCTTGCACCGCGCCAACTCGGCCTCAAAGCGGGCCAGCTCTTCCGGTGCAGCCGGCTCGCCAGGACTCCCCTTCATCCCGCCCTCCATCTCGACTCCGCACGCCCCCTGGATTTGCCCCCCCCTGGCGGCTTTGCCGGACTCAACGCCCTTTTCACTGGACGTGGCTACGGAATGAATAGTCGCGAATTCAGAGAATCCATCGGAAGCAGCTTCGAACTAGGCCCGCTTCCCTTCAATCGACCCAAATAGATTGAAGCTTTGGCCGACTTCGGGAAGTCACGAAGGGCACCGAGATCGGCGCAATAATCACGGGGTTCGCGCACGATCTCACATCGCCGGTCACAGGCTTGTTCGGGCTGCAGGTCGCTCGAACCAGACAGGCATGCCGCAAAGAACGCCCCAGGCTGACAGCGGGACACCCCCACTGTCAGCCTGGGCACACCTCCGAAAGGATCGGACGTACTAGCTCGCCTCCCCTTCCCCTACTTGCTTCTCATGGCAGCTTTTGCCACTTTCACCTTCTGCTTCGCCATAGATAAGTACGTGAAGATGCGCAAGGCGACGGCACTGCGCTTCACAGTTTCCGTTGGATGCTGTATCGGCTTGATCATAGTGGGCCGCATGCAATATCAGCACTGGAGCGCCGAGCACATGCTAGTCCTTTATTCATTCGTATGGACGGCCTCACGATTGGTCTACTCCCTTACAGGAAGCCATATCTCAAATACCTTGACGAGCAGCGCAGAGGGATCAAGCGGGAAAGTTACGAATTCTCCAAATGGTGCCCGATGGTCACAGTTGCTTCGGTCATCACCGCTGGCCTCTTGGGGATCACCCTTCTTAGGTGACTGCCCAGTATCCCGCCGCACACCACCGGCACGGCCCCGCCCGCCACGGGACCGCACGGCCGCTGCGGCGAACCTAGACTGCACGGTGAGCCAGGTAGGACCGCGCGCGGAGGCCCAGCACACCTTCGAAGCTCGCCCTCTGATGCGGCGCGTACTCCGACAGAACGGAGCCCGGGCGCGTACCGCGCTGGCCCCGCCCCTACCCGGTGACGCTACCGAGCCAGAGCAGGTCGCGAGCCCGGGTCATGGCCACGAAGAGCTGGCTGCGCAGCAGTTGCTCGCGTTCCTGAGCCGTCTCTGGCGTTTTCGTGCCGTCGGCGGCGTCAGCCACCGTCTCGCGTGGGAGCTTCGTGTCGTGCTGAGGCAGGAAGACGTTCTTGAACTCCAGGCCCTTGGCCCTGCGGTAGGTGCCTAGCTTGACCGCGTCGACGGCGTGGCCGTCGTAGTGCTCCAACAGGCATACCGGAATGGCCGCTTGGGTGAGCAGGCGCTGGTAGTGGCCGATGGCCCGCATAGAGGGGCACAGGACCGCGGTGTCGGCGCGCGCACCGTCGGGCAGGGCCCGCACGGCGTCCAGGAGTTCCTTGTCGTGAGCGTCCACCGTGGGCCTGGCGACCCGGGCCACGTGCCCATCGTGGTAAGTGAGGTCGACGTCGCGACGGCCTGGCGTGGTCAGGCCGTCAAGGTCCTCGAACGCGTCGTCGGCCACGACGGTGAGGGCGGTGTCCAGGATCTGCTTGCTGTTGCGGTAGTTGGTGCGCAAGACCTGTCCGCGATCGCCGCGGATGTCGATGCCCGCATCGGAGAGCCGGAAGCCGCCTGGGTACACGGCCTGCTGGCCGTCGCCGACAAGCAGCAGGCCGTTGGGCGCGTCGCCAACGAGCGCGTGCAGCAGGCGTACTCCGACAAGGGTGAGGTCCTGCACCTCATCGACGATGACGGCCTCGTACAAAGGCCGGTCACGATGGCGTGTTGCTTCGGTGAGGGCGAGCGAGAGGACGTCATTGAAGTCATGCACACCACGCTCGCCGCGCAACGATTCGTATGCCTCGTACAGCTCCCACACGGCTTGCCGGTGGGCCCGGCGCAGGATGGCCTTCCGCCGTCGCCTGGGGACGGCCGCGTACTCCTCGAACGTAGTGAGGCCACGCCCCTTGATGACGTAGTCGATCTCCTCACGCCAGTAGGCCGGTGCCGGATCGATCTCGACCAGACGGCTCTCGCGCCCAACGTGCTTCCAGGCGAGGCTGAAGGCCGTTTCCGCCTTGTCACCGTGCAGCCTCACCGGGACGCCGCGCTCCTGCAAGAACTCCTGCGCCCAGGAGTGCAGGCTGCTAAAGGTCACCCGGTCAGCGACGGCCGGAGCCATGGTCTTGAGAAACGTACTCTGCACGCGGGGCAGGTTGTTGGCGAAGGTGACGTACAGGATGCGGCCGGTCGTGCGCCTGGCCAGGTAGGCGGCGCGGTGCAGGGCAACCACTGTCTTACCGGTACCTGCCGGACCGCTGACGCGTGCCGGGCCCGACCAGTTGCGTCGCACCAGCGCGACCTGGTCGGGGTGCAGGAAGGTCATCCACTGCTCGATCGGCGCCCGCATCCCCTCCTCCAAGGCGGCGTCGCGCAACCCTTGCAGGTCGAACAGCCCATCAGAGGCATCGTGTTGGGGTCGCTGCGACGCCGGCAGCACCTGCTGGGTGACCGTCGCCCCTTCGTAGTCCGGGAAGACCCGCTCCAGATGATCGGCGATGGCGCGGACCGACTCCGGCCGTAGCCTGAGCCGCTGTGACAGCAGTGAGGGACCGGTTTCCTGCTCACCCAGGAGTCGTATCCTGCCAAGGTCGGCATCGATGCGCTGCCCTGCGAACACCATCAGGGGCTGGACTGCCACGGGGGACATACCAAGGGATGCCACCGCGCCCTCGACAGCCTTCGTGACAGCAAGCAGCTTGACTGCCTGGTCGTCCCGCGGCTCGCCTCCGGCGCACAGTTTTCCGTCCGCGACCTCTGGGGCAGAGCGCCAGTTCTTTACGTCTATGACGAAGACACCGCCGGGTCCCACCAGCAACATGTCCGCGTTCGATGTGCGAGTTCCTGGCCAGCGCCGGTCCACGAGCAGTCGCCATCCGCGCGCGGTCAGCACGAGCAGCTGGGCGACAACGCCTCGCTCGCCCTCACTTGCCGCTTCCCACTGGCGAGCCTGCTGACAGGCCGCCCGCCACTGCTCTCGCAGCACCCGCTCCTGCCGCCGCGCCTCCTGCGCCCGTCGCGACGCCGATCCCCCTGCCGCCATGTCCAGCCCCCCGCCGTCATACGCGAAGTGACGATCGTAGGACGGTCAGCGGCGGGAGCGACAGAGCGCATACCAGCCCCACAGATGCCTGCTACACACTCACCGACCGTGCCACGAGCTCTCTGCGACAGCATGCTCTGGCATACGCGCTTTCCGCCTCGATGAAGTGATCAAGGCAAGCAACTGTGCGCTGTTGAGAAACGCGAGTACGATGACACCGGCGTCGACGCCGCGAACTCACCGGGGCCGGGCCGAGCCCCGACGGACCTGGGGAGCTCGTGCCCAAACACCGAGAGGCGACCGCCTACTTGGCAGATACTCGCGGGCGGCCCGCTCTTCGACGTACACCGGGAGATGTCGTTCCGGGCCCTGGCGGGCGGGACGATGCCGCTTGCGCACACGAAGATTTGGGCGGGCCAGATGACGCAGCGCTCGCTCCTCGCCACGGCCGAAATCAACCGCCCGAACGACCGAAGAGAGGCGGGACACACCCCGCCGGACGACGTGCTGCACACACCCCGGCCGCATGGACCGCCCGCCGGATCGCCCGCAGTCGCGCGGGCTCCCTCCCGGACCCGCCCGAGCACGACACGGGCGGGCGCCCGATCGCCATCTGGCACCGACTGCAGCTTACTTAGCTTGTTTTTTGAGTCCCAGTCTCGAACGTGTCTCGAACTTGATCAGCGTTTTCGCAGTTCAGCGGACATGAGGGCGGCCTTCGTCTGATCCTT
>NZ_JBHVJX010000050.1:24206-48085 GCF_042798755.1 Streptomyces sp. NPDC057743 | reverse complement strand
GGGGGGGGGCCCGGGGGGGGGGGGGTGCCAGACTGCTTCGTTTTACGTCGGCCCCCCCCACCCCTCCGGCCCGTCCCCTCCCGTGGGGGGTGGGTAAGAACGGTGGTTGCCACGTCCGCCCGGTGGGCCAACTCGGGCCGCACGGTTGAGTGGTGACCGTCAGCGGACAGGCGGCCCCAGCCAACGGGCAGTGACCGTCGGGGGACCACAAGGGCCAGCCCCCACCCACAGAAATCCACCCACCCACGGGAGGGGACGGGTCGGAGGGGGCGGTAGGCCAGACGTAAAGCGAAGCAGTCTGGCATACCGCCCCCGGAGGCCCGTCACCGCACCCCGACAGCCCCGCGCAGCGGACACAAAGCCCGCGCCGCAGGCGCCACGGCGGGACAGCCAACAACGTGGGCGGCCCGCCAAGCGCGGCGAGCTAACCTGTCGCGATGAGTCCCTCGCAGCCCTCGGAACCCCAACTCCCGGACACGGGGCGGGTGATCGCCGCCCTCGCCGGCGTCGGCGTCCGCCGCTACACCACCGACCAGGTCATCCTCGACGGCATCGACTGGACCGTGCGCGCCGGCGAGCACTGGGCGTTGCTCGGCGCGAACGGCGCCGGAAAGACCACCGTGCTGCGGCTGATCGGCGCGCTGATGTTCCCCACCGTCGGCACCGTCGAGGTGCTCGGCCACCGGCTCGGCCGCGTCGACGTGCGCGAACTGCGGGCCGCCATCGGCCTGGTGTCCAGCGCCCAGAAGGTGCCGCAGGACGCGACCGCGCACACCGTGGTGCTGACCGGCGCGACCGGCACCGTGCAGCCGCTGTGGCGCAAGTACGACCGGGAGACCCGGGAGCGGGCCCACGAGCTGCTGGCCGAGCTGGACTGCAAGGAGCTGACGGAGCGGCCGTTCGGCGTCTGTTCGGGCGGCCAGCGGGCCCGGGTCCTGATCGCCCGCGCGCTGATGGCCGACCCGTCGCTGCTGCTGCTCGACGAGCCGTTCAACGCCCTGGACCTGCCTTCCCGGGAGGACCTGATCGACGCGCTGCACCGACTGGCCGTCGGGCGGCCGGAGTTGGCGACGGTGACGGTCACCCACCACCTGGAGGAGCTGTCCCCGGCGATCGACCGGGCGGTGCTGCTGCGCGACGGGCGGGTGCAGGCGCTCGGGCCGGTCGCCGAGGTGCTGACGGGCGAGCGGATGACGGCCTGCTTCGGGCGGCCGATCGAGGTGTCCCGGCACGAGGGCCGGTGGCTGGCCCGGTCCGGACGACGGTAGGCGGTAGGCGGTACGCGACGTACGATCACCAACTGTCCTGACGGGCACGGCACTTGCGAGGCGTGCGGTCGGGCACCGCGCCCGTCCGTCGTCTTCCGCGCACCGGAGGTACCCGTGTCCGCGAGCCCCACGCCCTCCGGCCCCGCCGCGCCGTCCGCGCCCTCGCCGTCCCCCGCGTTCCGCGCCGCGTACGGGCGGGCCCTGGCGCTCTGGCCGGTGCCGGTCGAACGGGTCGAGCGGGAGGGGGAGTTCGGCACCACGCGGGTGAACGCCTGCGGGGCGGTCGGGCGGCCGCCGCTGGTGTTGCTGGGCGGTGGCGGGACCACCTCCGCCGGCTGGTACGCGCGGGTCGCCGAACTCGCCCGGACGCACCGGGTCCACGCGGTGGACGTGCCGGGCACGCCGGGGCTGACCCGGCCCGCCGGGCGGCCGTTGCGCCGCCCGGCCGACCTGATGGCCTGGCTGGACGGGCTGTTGGACGGGCTCGGGCTCGACCGGGTCGCGCTGGTGGGGCACTCGTACGGGGGCTGGATCGCGGCGGGCTACGCGGTGCACGCGCCCGACCGGGTGGAGCGGTTGGTGCTGCTCGATCCGACGCAGGTCTTCGCCGGGTACCGGGCGTCGTATCTGGTGCGGGCGGTACCGCTGTTGGTCCGGCCCGGTGAGGCCGCCTCCCGGCGGTTCCTGGCGTGGGAGTGCGGCGGTGGTCCGGGGGTGGCGCCCGAGGTGGTGCGGCTGATGGGGGTGGGCGGCCGGGAGTTCCGGGGCGTGCGGCCGGTCACCGGGGCGCAGCCGGAGATCGGGCGCTTGGGGGCCGCCGGGGCGTCGGTGCTGGTGCTGGTGGCCGGGGGGAGTCGGGCGCACGACGTGCACAGGGTGGTTGCGGTGGCGGGGCGGGTGTTGCCGGGGGCGCGGGTCGTGACGGTGCCGGGGGTGGGGCACCATGCGTTGCCGGAGCTGCGGTCAGCGCGGCTGGACGAGGAGTTGGGCGGGTTCCTCGCGGGGTGAGGGGCAGGCGGTTCCGGCCGGCTCGGCTCGGGGCGCCGGGGGTGTGCCCCGGTGGCGTCGTGGTGCCGGTTCGGGGGCTCCGGGGTGTGTTGTCGGACTGCTTCGCTTCGCGTCCGACAACACGCCCCTCCGCCCCCGCCCCCTTCCGTGTGTCGTGATCACACCTCGTCGAGCCACGTCGGCAACGGCTCCCGCCTACGCGCCCACTCCTCCCCCAGTGCCCCCGTCCCCGTGCGGGCGCCCAGGACGCCGCCGGTGATGGCGCAGGTGGTGTCCACGTCGCCCAGGCCGGCGGCGGTGGTCCACAGGGCGGTGGGGAGGTCGTCGGGGTGGCGGGTGGCGCACCAGAGGGCGAACGGGACGGTGTCCTCGGCGCGTACGCGGTGGCCGCTGCCCAGGGTGGTGGCGGCGGTCTCGGGGGCGGTGTCGGGCGGGAGTTGGGCGGCCTGGAGCAGACCGTCGCGTACCGGTCCCTCGGGGGTGCGGGCGGCGATCTCGGGGAGGGCCAGGGTGCCGCGGACGGCGAGCGCGGCGGCTACGGCCACCGCGACCGCGCCGGCGACGCCCTGGGGGTGGGCGTGGGTGACCTCGGCGGAGCGGGCGGCCTGTTCGGCGGCGCGGTCGAGGTCGTGGTGGAACCAGGCGCCGAGCGGGGCGACCCGCATGGCGGCGCCGTTGCCGAGGCTGCCCTCGCCGCCGAAGAGGGCGTGCGCCAACTGCCGCCAGTCGTCGGGCGCGACCGCGGCGCGGGACAGCAGGGCGTGCATGCCGGGGCCGTAGCCGCGGCCGGGGTCGGCGCGGTGGGTGGCGGCGAACCGCGCGATCAGCGCCGGCTGTTGGACCTCGTGGTGTTCGACCAGGACGGCCAGCAGGTCGAGGGCCATGGCGGTGTCGTCGGTCCAGTGCCAGTGGGGGTCGGGGGGTAGGCGGCGGGCGGCGATCAGTGCGCGGGCCTCCTCCTCGGTCCCCAGGAGCGGGAAGAAGCGTTCACCGAAGGCGTCGCCGTGCGCCAGGCCCTCGATGCTGCCGCGCACCGCGGCGCGCCGTCGGTCGTCGGTGTCCATGGGCGGATCCTGCCACGGCGGGCGCGGAGTTCACTCGGCGTCGGCGCCCCGGGCGACGGCCTCGGCCACCTCCGCCGTGCGGGCCGCCTCCTCGGTGGCGAACCGCTCGGCGTCCAGCCGTTCGGCGAGCTCCTCGTCCTGGGTCATCAGCAGATCGAGGTTGGCGTCGCCCAACTCGAAGACGCCGAGGTCCACATAGGCGCGTTGGAGGCGCTCGCCCCACAGGCCGATGTCCTTCACGCACGGGACGATCCGGCTGAACAGCAGCTTCCGGAAGAGCTGGAGGAACGCGGAGCCCTCGGTGAGCTCGGCGGCCTCCCGCGGCGGGATGCCGAAGTCCGCGAGGACCTGGGCGCCGCGCAGCCGGTCGCGCATCAAGTAGCAGCCCTCGATGACGAATTCCTCGCGCTCGCGCAGCTCGGCGTCGGTGAGCTGTCGGTAGTAGTCGCGCAGCGCCATCCGGCCGAAGGCGACGTGCCGGGCCTCGTCCTGCATGACGTAGGCGAGGATCCGCCGCGGCAGCGGCTTGTTGGTGGTGTCGCGGATCATGCCGAACGCGGCGAGCGCCAGGCCCTCGATGAGGACCTGCATGCCGAGGTAGGGCATGTCCCAGCGGGAGTCGGCGAGGGTGTCGGCCAGCAGCGCCTGGAGGTTGTCGTCGACCGGGTAGAGCATCCCGACCTTGTCCTTGAGGAAGCGGCCGTAGATCTCCGCGTGCCGGGCCTCGTCCATGGTCTGGGTGGCCGAGTAGAACTTGGCGTCGAGGTCGGGGACGGACTCCACGATCCGCGCGGCGCAGACCATCGCGCCCTGTTCGCCGTGCAGGAACTGGCTGAACTGCCAGGCGGTGAAGTGCTGTCGGAGGTCGCCGCGGTCCTTCTCGGTCATCCGGCCCCAGTACTTCGTCCCGTACAGGGCCAGGGACTCGTCGGGGGTGCCGAGCGGGTCCTTGGGGTCCACCTCCAGGTCCCAGTCGATCCGGGTGGTGGCGTCCCACTGCTTGTCCTTGCCCTTTTGGTAGAGGGCCAGCAGCCGGTCGCGCCCCTCGTCGTACTCCCAGTTGAAGCGGGCCGCGCCGGTGGCCGGCACGGTCCAGAGGGGATCGCCTGGGTCTCGTACGTACAGCTCTCGGATGGACACCGTCCGGTACCTCCTTGGCGCGCCAACGCCCGCTGCGGGGCCGGCCGTTGGCAGGTTCACACGCTCGTTACCGGCGGGTCAAGAAGTCGTGCGCGAGGGATTGACGCGCTTGCTGACGCGCAGTCTCATAAGAGGGAGCCGCATGTGACCGCGGGTAACTTTCGACCGTGAGGTGTAGCCAGAGCCATGACGAGCGCGCCCACCGCAATGACCGTGGCGGACATCGACGTCCTGCGGGACGCCCTCGGGGTCCTCAAGGACCGGGAGCAGGTCGCCGAGCGGCTGCTCGCCTCCTCCGCCAAGCACTCCTTCGACCCCGACGCCGAGCTCGACTGGGACGCGCCCTTCGAGGAGGGCAAGTGGTTCTGGCCGCCGGAGCTGGTGTCGCTCTACGACACCCCGCTGTGGCGGCGGATGAGCCTGGAGCAGCGCATCCTGCTCTCCCAGCACGAGGCCGCGGCGCTGGCCTCGTTGGGCATCTGGTTCGAGATGATCCTGATGCAGCTGCTCGTCCGGCACATCTACGACAAGCCGGCCACCAGCGCGCACGTCCGGTACGCGCTCACCGAGATCGAGGACGAGTGCCGGCACTCGAAGATGTTCGCCCGGCTGATCTCCCGCGGGGACACGCCCTGGTACCCGGTGAGCCGGATCCACCACAACCTCGGCCGCCTCTTCAAGACGATCTCCACCACTCCGGGTTCGTTCACCGCGACCCTGCTCGGCGAGGAGGTGCTGGACTGGATGCAGCGGCTGACCTTCCCCGACGAGCGGGTGCAGCCGTTGGTCCGCGGCGTCACCCGGATCCACGTGGTGGAGGAGGCCCGGCACGTGCGCTACGCCCGCGAGGAGTTGCGGCGGCAGATGGTGACGGCGCCCAAGTGGTCGCAGGAGTTCACCCGGGTCACCTCCGGCGAGTTCGCCCGGATCTTCGCGGTGGCGTTCGTCAACCCCGAGGTCTACACCAACGTCGGCCTGGACCGGAACGAGGCCGTCGCCCAGGTAAAGGCCAGCGGCCACCGACGCGAGGTCATGCAGAACGGCGCCCGCCGGTTGACCGACTTCCTGGATGACATCGGGGTGCTGCGCGGCGTCGGCCGCCGACTGTGGCGCAGCTCGGGGCTGTTGGCCTGATCGCCCCCTCTGCGACCGGTGGGACCCGAGCACCTGTACGACGCTGAAACCCCGGCGGTTACGCTGCTGTTCATGAACGGCAGCGGCACCGCCCCAGCAGTACCCAGACCCGCCTACCGCAGGCTGAGCGTGGAGCAGCGCCGCAGCCAGCTGCTGGCCGCGGCGCTGGGCCTGTTCGCCCAGCGCGCGCCGGAGGACGTCTCGTTGGACGACGTCGCGACCGCGGCCGAGGTCTCGCGGCCGCTCGTCTACCGCTACTTCCCCGGCGGCAAGCAGCAGTTGTACGAGGCGGCGCTGCGCAGCGCCGCCGACGAGCTGGAGCAGTGCTTCGCGGAGCCGGAGACCGGCCCGCTCACCCAGCGGCTCGGCCGCGCCCTGGACCGCTATCTGACCTTCGTCGACCAGCACGACGCCGGGTTCTCCGCGCTGCTCCAGGGCGGCAGCGTGGTGGAGACGTCCCGGACGACCGCGATCGTGGACGAGGTCCGGCGGGCCGCGGCCGAGCAGATCCTGCTCCACCTCGGCGCCCCGGAGCCGAGCCCGCGGCTGCGGACGACGGTCCGGATGTGGATCGCCTCGGTCGAGGCCGCCTCGCTGATCTGGCTCGACGAGAACAAGCAGCCCTCCGGTGCAAGCACCAGCGCCGTTCCCCAGGCGCTCAACTCCTCTCCCGAGCTCTCGACTTCTCCCCCGAGCCCTGGGACGGCCGGCGCCGCACCGCGTGCCGCGCTCCGCGCCGAGCTGCGAGACTGGCTGGTGGACCACTTCGTGGCGCTCATGACCGCCACCGCGGCCCGCGACGCGGAGACCGCCCGGGTGATCCGGGCGGCGCTGAAGCTGGAGGCCCACGACGGGCCGGCCGGCGACTTCGCGCGCCGCCTCCTCCCCGTCGTCAGCGACGCCGCCCACCTGCTGTAAGACTTGAGCCGGTGCGCAGCGAGAACACCCTCTTCGTCGGCGGTCCCCTGGACGGCCGGGTCCTGCCCGTCCTGGTCGGCCCCACCGGGCTGCCCCCGAAGAGCTACGAGATCCCGGTCCCCCGCGACGACGGTCGGCCGCCACAGGTGCACGTCTACCGCCGGGTCCCCGGCCCGCCGGGCCGCCTGGGCCTGCCGCGCGGCTGGCGGTACACCTACGTCCCGGAGGGCCAGGCCGGCCTCGCCCTCAAGTGGCCCTGGAGGAAGCGCCGTTGACGCCGGTGGCCGGCGGTCCGCGAACGGCCGCCGGCCCCTTCGCCGGCCCTTGGGTCAGCCGGTCAGCGACGCCAGGTAGGCGGCGGTCTTCTCCGGCTCGGAGAAGTACACACGCAAGGCCGTAGGCCCGCTACCTGCGGTTTCCCGTCAACTAGCAGACCTACAGTGCTCCGTGGGCCGTCTCTGGGCCGTCAGCGCGGATTCTGGGCCTTGTCGTAGACGGACGCGATCGCCGCCCGCGTCCGCTCCTGGCTACTTGGCATCAGGTGGGCGTAGATCCGGAGCGTCAACCCGGCGTCCCCGTGCCCCAGGTACTCGCTGACGGCCTTGATGTTCTCTCCGCCGTCCAGGAGCGCGGACGCGTAGAAGTGCCTCAGGGCGTGCATGCCGTGTTCCCGTGCGGCCTGGTAGCCATCCCGTTTGTCTTCGGGCTCGGGGATGACCCCGGCCGCGGCGAGGGCCGGCTTCCACGCCTCCTCGTTGAGGCTCGGCCGCCACACGTGATTACCGCCCTGCGCGGTGAAGATGAGCTGCTTCGTCACCGACGGCCCGCCCCCGACCTTCCACGGCAACGTGATCTCCACCGGCGGGAACCGCTTCATATGCGCCCGGAGCGCGTCAGCCACAGGCCCGGGCAACGGCACGTCGCGCAGCTTCCCGCCCTTGGGCGGGGCGAACACTGGCTTGCTGTTGCTGAGTTTGAGCTGCTGGACGATGTGAACCGTGTCGGTGTCGAAGTCGATCGCGTCCAGGGCGATACCGAGGATCTCCCCCTGCCGGAGGCCGCACCCCGCCCCCAAGTCGACCATCGCTTGGTAGCGCTCCGGCATGGCATGCTGCACCGCGAACACCCGCTCCGCAGACCAGGGCATCACGCGCTTGCGCTCCACGGCCGGCGGCTTGACCGACCGCGCCGAGCACGGATTGCGGGTCAGGTGCCCGTCGTCCACCGCCGCGCTCAACGCGGCCCGCACGTTGGCGTAGATGACCTGGGCGTACGGGCCAGGAATCCCAGCCTCTTTGAGCGCTGCCGTCCACTCCCGAATGTGCCCCGGCTTGAACGAGCCGAGCGGGCGTGTCCCCAGGTACGGGTAGGCGTGCAGCTTGAGTTGGGACCGCATCGACTCCAGGGTGTTCGGGTCCGCCTCCAGCGCCTTCAACCACTTCTCGGCGTACTGCTGGAAGGTGGTCCGGGAGGCCCGCGGATCGACGTACTCGCCGCGGGACATGTCGGCCTCGATGTTGCTCAGCCACTTCTCGGCAAGCCGCTTCTGGCCGTCCCGGAAGCTCTTGGACTTCTCGGTGCCGTCGGGGCCGATGTAGCGGGCGCGGTAGCGCAACCCGGTGCCGTGGCGGTCGGTCTTGACGCGGGTGGTCTTGCCGTTGGCGTCGGTCTCGGTCTTGTACCAGCGGTCTTGGATGTGGCCAGCCATGCGGCTGACTCCCTTCTCGGTAGCTAGCACGGAGGGTGTTTGGGGAGGCGGTGAAGGGGTGCCGGGGAGGCGCTTTTCAGGGGTTCTGGGCCCCTGCGCGGGCCAACTCCCCAGCCTCCCCAGGCTCCCCAAAACGGGTGTCTGTGCTGGTCAGGTCTGGGGAGGCGGGCTGGGGAGGCGGTTGGGGAGGACTCCCCAGGATTTCCGTGCCTCCCCAAACGCCTCCCCACGTTTGATGGCGGTCAGGGAGCGTCGTGGCGGAGGTAGGTGGTCCTGGTCTTGGCGAGCCAGCGCTGGGCCTCGCGGTGGGTGCGGAAGGTCTTGGCCTTGCTGGCCTTGCCGTTGGTGATGAGGTAGACGCGGTACCGGCGGGGCTTGCCGTGGTAGTCGTCGGCCGCGGTGCGGGTGGACATGCTGGTTCTCTCCTCGGTGTGGGCGTGCTGGGTGAAGTGGGTTTTCGGGGGCGAGGGGCGGGGGCGACCGCCCCCTCTACCCCCGCTACTTCGCAGGTCAGACCCCTCTACCGGCCCCCTCTACCGGGGTAGAGGGGCGCCTCTACCGGGCGGGGCCGGTAGAGGGGTACGGCTGGCGTCGGAACGGGCACGATTGGCGCCGAAACGCTGGCGGGTGCCCCCGAAGTGCGGGCCCCTGTCGCCGGAACGGGGTCCGGCACCCTCGAAGTGCGGGCCGCTGGCGTCGAAACGGGCTGCCGGGCGGTGCCGCCGACCGGTGGTTCGGCGGCACCGTGGCGGGTGGCTACTCGTCGTCCTGGGCGGTCTGCTGGTCGATCCAGGCGCGAACGGCGTCGGGGTCGTAGCGGACGTGCTTGCCGACGCGGAACCCGGGCGGGCCGGTGCGCTTGCGGCGCCAGGCGTAGACCGTCTCGACGCTCTCCAGGGAGAAGAGGGCAACCAGGTCTTCGGGCGTCAGGTAGCGATCGGGCAAGCCGCGCCGGAGTGTGGCCGTAGGGCTGGGCATGGTGTCTCCGTTCCGGGCTATCAGCGGCAGTTGCGGCAGTGGGGGGTGCCGAAGGGGCCGTAGCGGACGGTGGGGGTCTTGCAGCGGACGCACGGGCCGACATTCGGCCCACTGATGCCCGCGGCCGGAGAACCGGCGGGCGGGGCGTCGTGGTGCTCGGTGAGCGACGTATGGCAGTCGGGATGGACGAGGTGTCCGGCGGCCGTGAGTTCCGGCGCCATCGGCCGCTCACACACCGAGCACCGCAAACCCGGCAGGGTGGACGCCGCATCGCTCGTTTCCTCGCCCGGGGGCCGGTTGTAGATGCCGGGGCGCCCGGTTGCCGGGGGCGTGGGCCCCATGAGGTCGAGGTCGGGGTCCGAGAGGAGAGCGACGCCCGTATAGGTGGGCACCTGACAGCCGTCGGGCCCGCGGGGCTTGCTGCGGCGGAGCTGCGGCACGACGGAGAGGAGGTTCCTGCCGAAGATGGCTTTCGACCCGGCCGGTACGCCGCTGTCCATGGCCCACTGCTGCCAGGCCGCCCAGAGCCGGTCCACGCTCACGGTGCACTCCGGGCCGGTCTCGCAGCGTTCCCGCAAGAAGGCGCTGGTGGGTGAGGCGGTGTCCTGCATGGCCGTGATCTCCTCCCGGGAGGAGGCCGGTTGGGTCAGGCGGCCGGTGCGCTGGAGCCGATCGAGGCCGTCCAGCGCCCAGTTGAGGATGCCGGGCATCTCAGCGTTCAACTTGTCGCCGAGGGTGGGGTCTTCCTTGCCGAGCCAGGAAACCTCCATGCGCAGCACCACGAACCGGTTGGCGATCACGCCGCTGCTGTCACCGAAGTTCGGCAGCACGTTGGACAGGATCATCAGCCGGGTGGGGAGCTTGCCGGTCCAGGGCTGCTTGAACTTCCGGTCGATGTCGATCGGGTCTTCCCCGCTGATGGCCAGCAGCCGCTCTACCACCTTGCTGCTGTCGCGCCCGTCCAGTCGGGCATCGGAGATCAGGCCCAACGACTTGCCCAGCAAGGGGGAGAGGCCGAAGTTCGTGGACATGCTGGCCAACGTCGGCCCGGCCATGTTCCCCTCGCCCACCAGCGTGGACAGGGCCCGCGCGATGGTGCCCTTCCCGGACCTGGTCGGGCCGATGATGAGGAGAATCTTCTGCTGGTCGGTCCGGCCGGACAGGACGTACCCGAACCACTCCTGAACCGCAGCGATCGCCTCCGGGTCATCCGGCCATACCTTGTTCAGGAAGGCATGCCAGGTGGGGGCGGTGGCGTCCGGGTCGTAGTCGAACGGCACGGACACCAGGTTGAAGAACTGCGGGGTCAGGTCCAGCAGCGCCCGATCGGCCACCCGCAGAAGGCCGTTGGTGCACGCCACCATCGGACCGTCGTCCCGCCCCGTGGCGCCGTCCTCGTCGATCCATGCCGGCGGATCGACGCGCGGCGAGAGGTGGGTTACGGCGGTGGTGGCCTGCGTCAGGTCGGCGACCTTCCGCGCCGTCGGCGCCCAATCCCGGTCCTCCTGCTCGCCCTTGGGCGTGCGGACCGTGTAAGTGGCGTGCTCCAGGCGCTTGTAGAGCCACGCCCGGAGCTCCTCGCCGTCCATCTCGCGCCAGGAGTTGTCCTCCCAGCGCATCCAGGTGCCGCGCCAGTGCCGCAACGTCAGGACGCCGTCGCGCAGCCAGTACGGGGACAGGTGACGGGCCACGGCCATGGGGTTGGTCGGGGGCGGTACTTCTTCGCGGTCGAAGCTGGTCACGCTGCCTCCTTCGCCGCATCGCGGTCGGCGGGGTGAATCGTGAGAGTCGGAAAGAGACCACCGGCCTCCGATCCGGTCGATCGGGCGTCCCGATCGGCGCCGTAGGCGGGGGTCGATCGGTGGGTCGATCGATCGGGCCGAACCGGCAGGTCAGGCATCAACCGTTGGGCGGTTGGGAGGGCCGATCGATCGGGCGCCCAAGTGGCCGCGTAAGCCGACTGGTTGGCGTGCGCGAGACGAGCCAACAGCACCCAATCGGGCGTGACGGGCCAAGGCGTCACGGCCGTCACGACGGGCGTCACGGTGTGGGGCACCTGAGTGCTGACCTGCGTGACTCCGGCGTCACGGTCGGCCGCCTGGGCGCACAGCAGCAGCGCCATCGAGAGCGGCAGTCGATTGCTCTTCGTGGTGTTGCAGGGGCGGCAGGCCAGCACCAGGTTCTCGGTCCGCCAGGTGACGAACAGGGAGATCGGCGCGACGTGGTCGATCGTGGCGTTCCGCAGATCGGCGGTGAACGGTTCTCGGCAGTAGAAGCAGCGGCGGCCGTCCCGCCGGGCGAGGGTGCGCTTCCTCGCCCGACGGCCGGCCGCATTCAGATGCGGCCGGGGGTAACTCACGCGGCCACCCGAGCCTTGCGACGGGCGGCCCGCGCCCGCAACTGCGCGTCGTAGGCAGCGGTCAACGGGTTTTCCGGCGGGGTCGCTCCGACCGCGTAACGGCCGTCATCGAACCAGACCATCAGGGCGCGAGGCCCTCCCAACTGCCGTGCCATCGCGGCTTCGTGGCACGCCTTACGGCGTCCCCGCTTGGGCATAGCGGCCAGGTAATCGGCCTCCAGCCAGCTCTCCGGCACCCGATCCATGTGGGGGTTGCCGAACTCGCGCCGCGCGCCATCCCCCAGCCGCACCAGCGCCCGCACACCGATGCGAGCGACGCCTTCGGCCAGGTGCCCATCGAACTCAGCCGGGCTCAGCCGCCTAAGGGCAGTAGAAGGAGCGTCGGAGACGTACAGCGCGGCCGCCATCAGATACTGGCCGATCCACTCGGAGACGGCGTCCTGATACCAGTGCTCCACGCACAGCCGATACGCGTAGCACCAAGCGTCGTTGACGTCGCGCTCCGGGGCGTCCTCCGCCTCCAAGTCAGCGATGCGGGCGGTGACCCCGGACAGACCGTGGAAGTCCAACGCCCGCCCCGCCGCGTCCAACAGCTCCATGTCAGTGGGGAGCACGTCCAAAGTGCGGCGCTGGAGGAACAGCGCGGAGGCAACCTGCTCCCGGGTCAGCTGGAACGAGCGGACCGGAACCCGGGGGAACAGCTCACCCGGCAGGCGGCGCTCCACCAGGAGGGGAAGGGGCCCAGAGGCGGGCTGTACGGACTTCTGGGGGCGGGCCGGACGCTCAGCCAAAGAAGCGTGCATGATGGAGATACCCCTTTCGGGTCGGGGAGCGGCGACTTTGCTGGCAGGCGGGACGCCGCTCCTCTACGACAAACCAAGCCCGTTTCAGGCATGGCGGTGCCCCTGAACAGAGGCACGGGCTTTGCGGAATCACTTCTCATGAGAAGTGATGTACCGAAGGTAGAGGGGTCGACGGCCGACCGTCAACGACTTCTCATGAGAAGCTCGATTCTTCTCATGAGAAGTGCCGCTAAGCTGGTCCTCATGCCGAATCGCAGTCGCCCCGACACCACGCCGCGGATTCACCAGATCGCCTCTGACCTGCGGACTCGTATCGACTCAGGTGAGTTCCCCCCCGGCACCAAGTTGCCCAGCACTCGGGAACTTTCCGCCCAGTACGACATCAGCCCCCAGGCCATCGCCCGGGTGATTGCCCTGCTCAAGGGGGATGGGCTCGTGGAGGGTCGGCAAGGTGCCGGCGTGTTCGTTCGGGCGTGGCGTCCCCTCGTGTACCGGCCCCAGAGTGAGTTCCGCCGGAAGCCCCCGACCGTCGACATCTTCACGAACCTGCTGGAGTCAGAGGGGCGAGACGGAAGCCAATCGATCGAAGTGGAGACCTGTCTCCCGACTGAGTCGATCCGCCGCCGCCTCCAACTCGCCGAAGGGGAACACGTCGCCGTGCGGCGGCGAACGAGTTACGTCGACAGCCAGGAGCCCTTCGCCACCGACGACTCCTACGTGGCCCTGAAGCTGGTCGAAGGGTCGGAGTGGATGACCCCCGGGAGCGTCGAGCGCGGTACCAACCAGGTGCTCGCAGAGCTCGGTTGCAAGCTGGTGCAGGCCCTAGACGAGATCTACGTCAGGATGCCGAGACCTGATGAGGTGGAACGACTCAAGCTCTCCGCCGGCACACCTGTCGCCGAACTGATCAGTACCGGGCACGACCGTGACGGCCGTCCAGTGCAGGTCACGTCCTGCATCCTGCCCGGTGACCGTCACGTTGTCGTCTACGAGCGCACTGCCCCCCAGGAGGACAGCGAGTGATCATCACGAGGGCAACACTCGCTGACGTGCCGCGCCTTGTGCGGTTCCGGAGAGATGCGGCAACGTGGCTCGCGCCGCTGGGGACAGATCAGTGGTCCACGCCTTTCCCGGAGGAGCACATAGCGGCAAGCGTGCTGGCCGGCGAGGTCTTCTTGATTCGAGAGAGCGCTGACAGTGAAGCGGCGGCGACCGTGACGCTTGATCATGCCATTGATCCCGAGCTGTGGGACCTCTGGACTCCAGAGGAGCGCGCAGAACCCGCCCTTTACGTGCATAAACTCACCGTCGATCGTCGGTACGCCGGTCGTGACCTAGGCGGCCAAATTCTCGATTGGGCGGGAGACCGGGCCGCGCGGCAGGGAGCACGGTGGCTACGCCTCGACGCGTGGACTACGAACGCCAGCCTGCACCGCTACTACCTCCGGCACGGCTTCCAGCACGTACGCACCACGACGGACCCCAACGAGGTGTCCGGTTGGCTCGCTCAGAGGCCCGCCCGACTCACCCAACATCGTTTCGACGATCGCGGAATCTGATCCCCCATCCCTGACAGGGCTCCGCTCCAGTTCTCTGATGTAGCGGAAACTTTTTGGATTTGCCCGGCTCACCCGGCTCACCCGGCTCAACCGCAGGTCAGGGGCGTGATCGGGAGTCGGGGTCGCCCGGCTCAAACCCGGCTCACACCCGGCTCAGCCCGGCTCAGCGCCACTGGACGGTGCGGTGGGCGGGCTGGTGCGGGTCAGGGCGAAGAGCTGAAAGGACGCCCTGACGGGCGACGACCCTCGGCGCACCACTGCCGGACCGGGCGCCGGCCGGTTCGGCGGGGTCCGGCCGGACCGAGGCGGGTGGCCTTCCAAGGAGGGATGGGGCGGGGGTGGTCTCTTCCCTTGGCCGGCGGCGCACACTGCACGAACAAGAGGAGCACCGTGGCGCCGGGTGCTCCTCTTGTTTTTTGTAGCCGCGCCGAGGAGTGCCTCAGGGTCTGAAATTCGGCCTTGTGAAGCCCGGTTGGAAGGGGGCCTCCATCAGGTCCACCAGGTCCATCAAGGCGGCGTTTCCGCAGGTGAGGTCAGATGGAGGCGGCGGTGGACCCTCTGATGGAGTTCTCCATCAGATTCCGGCGCCTCCACCACCTGCCTCCATCAGTCGAGGCTTCATCACTCTCCGTTCGGGGAGGGAGGAGTCCCCTCACCCGATACTCCTTCTTTGGGAGGGAAAGGATGGGCCAGCGAAGCGCCTCCCTGCCTCCCTAACCACAGGTAACCGCAGGCCAGTATGGGGAATTGGAGCGAGGGAGGCAGTCAGGGAGTTCTCCCTCCCTCCCTGAGCAGGGTCCCTGTACTGAGAGTGAAATCGGCCCAGCCGTTGTCCGGGTGCCGCCAGCGGCCAAGGGAAGAGACCACCCCCGCCCCATCCCTCCTTGGAAGGCCACCCGCCTCGGTCCGGCCGGACCCCGCCGAACCGGCCGGCGCCCGGTCCGGCAGTGGTGCGCCGAGGGGCGTCGCCCGTCAGGGCGTCCTTTCAGCTCTTAGCCCTGACCCGCACCAGCCCGCCCACCGCACCGTCCAGTGGCGCTGAGCCGGGCTGAGCCGGGTGTGAGCCGGGTTTGAGCCGGGCGACCCCGACTCCCGATCACGCCCCTGACCTGCGGTTGAGCCGGGTGAGCCGGGTGAGCCGGGCAAATCCAAAAAGTTTCCGCTACATAGGCAGGGGCGGCCTTCGCGCGGCGCCGACCGTGGTGCGGTCGCACGGCGCCCTCGACAAGCACGAGGTGGAGCAAGGCTCTTAGAGGGGGGCTCTCTCCTACTAAGAGCCCCTGGCTACCCACATCGGCGGAGAAGAGACCACCCGCCTCCCGCACGCCCGGCGGGCCTAAGCGCCAGCATGAGCTGGGCAACCCCCACCTACTCAAGTCCTAGCACCTCCGGCAGCGTGCGAGTCCTCCCGCGCCCGGATTCTGGGGCTCGTCCAGCACCCCACTGCTAGACGCTAGATGCCTGCTCAGGCGCCCTTCAGGCTGCTAGCGGGGGTGCTAGACCTAGCAACGCTGCCTGCTAGATCTAGCGCCCCGCCGACGGGCGCCTACGCCCCGGGGCGTAGGCGCCGAAAGGTCGTCGCCCGAAGGGCGTCCTCTTTGAAGCGTGACGCTCCGCGTCCGGCCGCCCGGCTCCTTGTGGGAGGCCCCACACCCACAGCAGGAAGCAGCCCACGGCCCATTCTCCTGGCTCGGAGGGCTCTTTCGGGGACGTTTTCTGTGGGACTCCCACACCCCCACATGCAGGTCAGCGCCTCCCACAGCCGTGTGGGACTCCCACAAGCTGTGGGAGGCATGTGGGAGGTCTGTGGGAGGTCTGTGGGAGGCACCGTGTGGGAGGCCCTCACACGGCTCAGCGGCTACCGTCTGCGAACTCAGACCGTCATCCCGCGAACCTGATCCACCCTCACCGGCTGCGCGACACATGCGCGGCAGCGCGCGACAGATTCGCCCCGGCCGCGCGGCAGCGCGCGGCTACGGCAGCGAGGCGCGCGGCTGGCGCGCGGCAGTACCCGGCACCGTACGGCGCGGCGCGCGGCTTGCGCGCGGCACTCCTGTCTGTCACCTGTCACCCTGGCCGGCAAGGGGGCGTCAGCCTGTTCTCTGGCGCCTGTACCCCTCTCTGACCTCGGCGTTACAGGCGACAGACAGGTGACAGACAGGCGACAGGTGGATGACAGGCGAGACCGAGCCCGAAGGGTTAGCGATAGCACCTGACGGGCCCGCGTGAGCTTCCGCTGGCACCGCTCGCCCTATCAACGCAGCGGGGCCTGCTAACTGCTAACTCGCAGGTGTGCAGGCTCATTTGGCGCTAGCGGGGTCGCTAACGTTAGCGACCCCGCCGGGCCGTCTCTGGGCCGTCCGGCAAGTGCCGACGACGACCGACAACGACCAACAACGGCCGCAAGAATGCTGGCCAGAAGCCCGTCAGGCTCCGGTCAGCGACGCCAGGTAGGCGCCTGTCTTCTCCGGCTCGAAGAAGAAGTTCTCGAAGTCGGCGGGGTCGTTGAAGCCGTTGGCGAACCGGTCGGCGACCGGCTGGAGCTGGCCGGCGGCGCCGATGAGGTTCAGCACATGCTCCGGCGGCGGGGCCAGCATCGCGTTGGTCCACTTCGTGACGTGCTGGGCGGTCTCCCAGTAGCGGTCGAAGGTGGCCTGCATCCACGCGCCGTCGAACGGGCCATCGCCGCGCTCGACGATGGACGAGAGGTAGGAAGCGGCGCACTTGGCGGCCGAGTTGGAGCCCTGGCCGGTGATCGGGTCGTTGGCGACGACCACGTCCGCGACGCCCAGCACCAGGCCGCCGGAGGGCAGCCGGCCGATCGGGTTGCGGACCGTCGGGGCGTAGCGGCCGGCCAACGTGCCGTTGGCGTCGGTCAGTTCGACGCCGGCGCTGCGGGCGTACTCCCACGGCAGGAACGTCTTCATCAACTCCAGCGTGAGAGCCAGGTGTTCCCTGGGGTCCCGCACGCCCTGGAAGGCGTCCACCGGACCGCCCGGAATGCCCTCCCAGAAGAGGATGTCGGCCCGGCCGCTGACGGTGAAGGTCGGCATCACGAACAGCTCGCCGACGCCGGGCACGAGGTTGCAGCGCACCGCGTCGAACTCCGGGTGCTCCGGGCGCGGGCCCATGCCGTGCACATAGGCGACGGCCAGGGCGCGCTGCGGGGAGTCGTAGGGCGAGCGGGAAGCGTCCCGGCCGAACATCGACACCAGTTCGCCCTTGCCGGCGGAGACCAGCGTCAGGTCGTAGCGCTGCGCGAAGAAGTCCAGGTCGGAGACTGCCGCGCCGTGGATGACCAGTTGGCCGCCGCGCTGCGCGAAGGTCTCCATCCAGCCGGCCATCTTGACCCGCTGGTCGACGGACTGGGCGTAGCCGTCCAGCTTGCCGACCCAGTCGATGGCGCGCTGGCTGCCGCCGGGCTCGGCGTGGCTGCCGGGGGCGGCGACCGAGACGCCCAGGCCCTCGATGCGCGGCGCCTGGCCCTCCCAGAAGTTGATCGCCAGGTCGCGCTCGTGCTGGAGGGCGGTGTGGAACATGCACTGCGTCGACATGACCCGGCCGGAGCGGATCTCGTCGGCGGTGCGGTTGGACATCAGGGTGACGTCGTAGCCCTGCGCCTGGAGGCCGAGGGCGAGTTGGAGACCGGACTGGCCGGCTCCGACGATGAGTATCTTCCGCATGGCGGCGCTTCTTTCGTTCCTGCGGTTCGGGGGGGGAGGGGGTGGCGGAAGGGGGAGGCTACTCGGGCGTGACGTCCAGCGCGTGGCCGACCAGCGCGAGCAGCGCCTTGATGACCGTGGGCCGGCGCCGGGCGTCCATCACCACGATCGGCACCTGGGGCGGGACGGTCAGCGCATCGCGGACGTCCTCCACCTCGTACAGCTCGGTCCCCTCGAAGTGGTTGACCGCGACGACGTACGGCAGCCCGCAGCTCTCGAAGTAGTCCAGCGCCGGGAAGCAGTCCTCCAGCCGCCGGGTGTCCGCCATCACGATCGCGCCGATCGCGCCGCGCACCAGGTCGTCCCACATGAACCAGAAGCGCTGCTGGCCGGGGGTGCCGAAGAGGTACAGCACCAGTTCCTGGTCGAGGGTGATCCGGCCGAAGTCCATGGCGACCGTGGTCGTGGTCTTCTCCGGCGTCGCGGTCAGGTCGTCGGTCGCCTCGCTGGCCTCGGTCATCACCGCCTCGGTCTGGAGCGGGGTGATCTCCGAGACCGACCCGACGAAGGTGGTCTTGCCGACACCGAAGCCGCCCGCCACCACGATCTTGGTGGCGATCGGCGCCTGCGAACGGTCCGTCTGCCAGCTCTGCAGCCCCGCGTCGTCGGCGGTGGCCGGGGCGGCCGGTGCCGTGGAGCCGGCGGCCGGCCCCGTGCCGGCCGCTATCGTGTCAGAGCCTGTGAAGTCCACTCAGCACCCTTTCGAGCAGCGCGCGGTCGGGCCGGCCGGTGCCGTGCCCGGTGCCGTAGACGCGAATCTTTCCCTGGTCTGCGAGGTCGCTGAGCAGGACGCGGACCACACCCAGCGGCATCTTGAGGAGCGCGGAGATCTCCGCGACCGAGCGCATCCGCCGGCACAGCTCGACGATCGCGCGCATCTCCGGCATCACGCGGTCCCCCCAGCCGCCGGAGGTGAGCTCGCGCCGCTCCTCGGGGGCGTCCAGCGCCGCCACGAACGTCTCGACGAGCAGCACGTGGCCGAAGCGCGTCCGGCCGCCGGTCAGCGAATACGGGCGGACCCGCGCGGGTTTGCGTTCCCCGCCGCGCACGGGGAGTTTCGGGCTACTGCTCACTGGACGTTCTCCATCGACTTGCGCAGCTCGGTGCGGAGTTCGGGGGTGAGGACATGGCCGGCCCGACCGACGAACAGGGCCATGTGGTAGGCGATCACGCTCATGTCGCAGTCCGGGGTGGCGTGCACGCCGAGCAGCGAGCCGTCGCTGACCGACATGACGAAGAGGCTGCCCTCGTCCATCGCGACCATCGTCTGCTTGACGGCGCCGCCGTCCATCAACTTGGCCGCCCCGTTGGTGAGGCTGCCGAGGCCGGAGACGATGGTGGCGAGGTCGGCGCTGGAGCCGCGGGGGCCGCCCTGCTCGCCGCCGTGGCCGGCGGTGGCCCCGCCCCGGTCGGGGTCGGAGGAGAGCAGCAGCAGACCGTCGGAGGAGACGACCGCGACGGAACGGACGCCGGGGACCTCGTCGACCAGATTCCCGAGCAGCCAGTGCAGATTGCGTGCCTGGGTGCTCAACCCGTGTCCGTAAGCAGTGGGCGCTTGCGCCATCACTCGCGTGCCTCCTCGCCGATCCGGCTGTCTCCCGGGGCCCCCGCTCCGTCGGTGTCGGTGTGTGGGATGGTCTGCTCCGCGGTACGTTCCGCGATCTCGGCGGCGACGTCGCGCCGGCCGTCTCGTGCCCCCTGCTGGAAGCCGCCGAGCCGGCGGCGCAGTGCCTCGGCGTTGGCAGCGCCCGTCCGCCGGGGAGCGGTGGGTGCCTTCTTCTGCGCCACGTTCTTGGGCGTGCGCTTGGGCAGCCCGGTGGCGGTCCGGCGCGGTGGTCCGGCCGTGCCGGGGGCCGCCTGCGCCGCCTCCCCCTGGGACGCCGGGTCCGGGGCCGCGGTGGGCTCCGGTGCTCCGGCGGACTCCCCGCCCTGGACGGGACGGGCGTGCTGGTCCGGCCCGGTGGCGTACGGGTCGGCGGTGGCCGGCGCCGGGGCGGCGTGCCGGCCCTTCCCGGGCGCCGGGACGCCCGGGGCGCCCTCGGTCGGGGACGCGCCCTGCGGCGCGGCCTCCCCGGGGCGGGTGTGCTCGCCGGTGGCCTGGCCCGGGGCCCCGGCGGCGTTCCCCGCGGAGGCGTACGGGCCGGCCGACTGCGGGCCGTACGGGCTCAGTTCGGGCGCC
This sequence comes from Streptomyces sp. NPDC057743, assembly GCF_042798755.1. NCBI lineage: Bacteria > Bacillati > Actinomycetota > Actinomycetes > Kitasatosporales > Streptomycetaceae > Streptomyces > Streptomyces sp. NPDC057743. The sequence goes on along the minus strand of NZ_JBHVJX010000050.1, from coordinate 28,245 downwards.
GGGGCGGTGGGCTCCGGTGCGACGGGCTCCGGTACGGCCTTCGACTGGGCGGGTACGGCGGGCGCGGCCGGCGGGGTCTGCTCCGCCGGGGCCTGGGCCGAAGTGCCCAGCCCCGCCGCGTCGATGGCGCGCTCGGCCGCGGCGACGAACGGGTCGCCGGCCAGGCCGCGCCGGGCGGCCGGCTCCTGGGGCGCGGGCTCCGGCGCGGCCTGCGACGCCGGGGCGGGCTCGGGCGCCGGGGTCGGTGCGGGCGCCGGGGTCGGTGCTACGGGCTCCGCAGGGGCCGGCGGGCCGGCCGGGTCGAGCCGATTCGCCCGCGTCTGGAGGGTGTTGGAGTTGGCCTCGGCGATCGAGCCCGGGAGGGTCGGCCCGCCGGTGCCCGCCGCCCCGCCCTGGGGCACCGGCCCCGGCCCCGGCCGGTTCGGCAGGATCGAGCCGGGCAGCACGACGACGGCGGTGATGCCGCCCTGCTTGCGCTCCCGGAGCTGGACCCGCACCCCGTGCCGGGCGGCCAGCCGGACCACCACGTACAGGCCGAGGCCCAGCGCCTCGTCCACGGTCTCGGACGTCGAGGCGGACTCGGCGTCCGCGAGCCGCTCGTTGACCTCCGCCAGCCGGTCGGCGGTCATCCCGATGCCCTCGTCCTCGACGGAGAGCATCAGCTCGCCGCTCTCCAACAGCCAGCCGGAGAGCTCGACATGGGCGTCCGGCGGGGAGAACGCGGTGGCGTTCTCCAGGAGTTCGGCGACCAGGTGGCTGATGTCGTCGGAGGCGAACCCGGCGACCTGGGCGTGCGGCGGCAGCGAGGCGATGCGCACCCGCTCGTACCGCTCGATCTCGCTGACCGCGGCGCGCAGCATGTCCAGCAGCGGCACCGGCCCGGAGTGGCTGCTGCCGTGCTGTTCGGCGCCGGCCAGGACGAGCAGGTTCTCGCTGTTGCGGCGCATCCGCGCGGCGTAGTGGTCCAGCTTGAAGAGGGTCTCCAGCCGCTCCGGGTCCTGCTCGGACTCCTCCAGCGACTCGATGACGCCGAGTTGGCGCTCCACCAGGCCGACGGTGCGCAGCGAGAGGTTGACGAACCGGCCGTGGATGCCGGTGCGCAGCACCGCCAGCCGCTCGGTGAGCGCGGCCGCCTCCTCCTTGAGCGCCTCCGCCTGCTCCTGGAGGACCTCCCGCTCGGCGACCAGCCGCTGCCGTCCGCCGATCAACCGCTTGCGCTCACCCTCCAGTTCGGCGGTGCGCCGGGCGGTCTCGGCGACCTGGGCGTGCAGCGCGTTGACCGACCGGACGGTGGCCGCGAACTCGTCGTTGCGGCCCTGGTAGTTGATCGGCTCCTCGTGGCCGGGGTCGGCCGCCAGTCGCTTGGCGCCGATCCGCAGCGCGGCCAGCGGCTGGGTCAGGGTGCGGGCGGCCCAGATGCCGGTGCCGACGGCCACCAGCAGGCAGAGCCCCTCCAGCCCGACCGCGATCTCCAGGTCCGTCACATCGTCGTCGCGAAGCTGGCCCAACCGCTGGATCTCGGCGGTGGCCAGGGCCGATTCGACGCCCCGCATCAGCCCGACCCGGGCGGTCAGGGCCGCCTCCACCCGGCTCCGGCTGAACGCCATGTCGGCGGCGTCCAGGTAGGGCCGGTCGGTGAGCTTGGTCAGATAGCGCTCGGCGGTGTCGACGTCGCTGCCGTTGACGGTCCGCTGGTAGCGGTCCCGGGCCTGCTGGCTCGCGGCCTGGTTGAAGTCGCCGAGCGCGCCCTGCGCGCGGACGTGGGCGACCTGCGCGGCGGCGGTCAACCGCGGTTGGCTGCCGCCCGCCTTGAGGCCGGCGAGCAGCAACGCCCGGGTGGCGGCGGCCTGGTCGACGGCCCGGCCGAGGGCGGGCAGCGCACGGGTGTCGGCGGCGCCGCCGTCGGCCCGGGCGGGCAGGCCCCGGGCGATGTCGTCGCTGATCCCGCCGAGCGCCTGGACGACCTCGCTGTAGGAGTCGTAGACCTGGTCGGCGGTGGAGGGCCCGGCGAGCGCCTTCTGCCGGGTGTCCGGCAGCTGCTTGAGCAGCTTGTCGGCGGCGGCGAACGCGGCGGAGCCGCCGGGGGCCTGGCCGCGCAGGTCGTCGATCTTCCGGTCGACCTGGGCGCGTTGGGACTCGGTGGGCGCCTGGCTGACGTTGCGGCCGGTGCGCCCGCCGGCGACGTACGCGGTCATCGCGTCGCGCTCGTCGGCGAGGGAGTGCGCGAGGGTGATGGCCTTCGCGTTCACCCCGGCGAGATCGACCAGTTGTTGGCTGCCGCCCGCATTGTCGGCGGCGGTCAGCACGGCGGGGGCGCCGGCCCCCAACACCGCCACGGCGACCACGGCCACGGCTCCCACCAGCCGGTTGCGGACCCGCGCGGGACGCCGTCCCGAGCCGTCCGCGCCGTCGCCTGTCGCGCCCGGTCCCGTACCGGATCCCGGTACCGAGACCGATCCGGCCGGTGACCCCGGCTTCCCTGCGCCGCCCCGAAGCCGCTTCTTCCGCACCGCTGCTCGCATTCCTACTCTCGCCTGCCCACGCCGTGTTGGCGTCGCGGACCCGGCTCGCTCACCGCTCGCGGGTCGGATCTGCGCGAAGAACGCGGCAGCGCACCATCCCGCGAAGGGGAACAGCCCGGCTCTGCGCGTCGCGACGAACGTCCTGACCACCCCGGTTGATCCGGGAAACGACCATTCCACCGGCGCCGCGCAGTGGCTCGGCAACACATGTCCGGCCACCTGAACGAGTGAACAACAATCGCAGTTTGACCATCAACTTCCGCGCCACATCAGTTTCGGCCGCAACCCCGCGCAACCCCAAACCGGGTTTGGAGATGCGTGCCGGTCCTGGAAGGATGCCCGCCCGCAGCCGGCCCCGGGCCACCAACTGGCCCCGGCCCACCCTTACTCACCCGGCCCGCCACACCGCCCGTCCACCGCCGCGTTCCGGCCACCTCCGGCAGACTTTCCGGCATGCGCATCGCACTCGCCACGGAGCCGGGCGACCCCCAACGCCCCAACGAGGACTACGCATCGGTCGCCCTGCCTGCCTCCGGGGAGGGCGGCGCCCTGGTGCTGCTGGACGGGGTGACCCCGCCTCAGGGGGACGTCGGCTGCGTCCATTCCGTGCCGTGGTTCACCGCGCGCCTGGGGGGCGCAATGCTCGAACTGTCGGTTTCACACCGCGACATGACGCTCCCTGAGGTACTGGCCGCGGCCCTGACTAAAACGGCCGACGCCCACCGCGAAACCTGTGACCTTTCTCACCCCCGCACGCCGCAGGCGACGGTGGTCGCCGCCCGCTGGTCCGCGGACACCGTGGAACACCTGGTGTTGTCCGATTCCGTACTGCTCGTGGCGAAGACGGACGGCTCGGTGCATCCCGTACGCGACACCCGGCTCGACACCCTGCCGCCCGCGGTGTGCGCGGCGCGCGCCGCGGTCCGGGCCCTGCCCCGCGGCTCGGCCGAACGCGCCGCCGCGGCCCGGGAGTACGTCCACGCCGTGGAGGCGCTCCGGAACGCCGAGGGCGGCTTCTTCACCGCCGCCGCCGACCCCTCCGTCGCCACCCGCGCCCTCACCGGCACCACCCCGCGCACCGAGGTCCGCTCCCTGACCGCGCTGACCGACGGCGCCGCCCGCTGGGTGGACGTCTTCCATGCCGGCACCTGGCCCGAATGTGCGGCGCTGGTAGCAACCGCCGGTCCCCAGGCCCTCATCGACCGCGTCCGCACCCTGGAAAACGCCGACCCCCACTCCCTCACCCACCCCCGCGGCAAGCCCCACGACGACGCGGCGGTAATCCACGCGACGACGTAAGCGAACGACCAACAACGAGCCGGGAATCACCCCTGCGACACCACACCCCAACCGGTGGCGCGGCAACGGATCTTGAGTCACCACAACCCGCCGTCAGCCGACACACAACGCGAGGGGCCGGGGGCGGAGGGGCGGGGGGGTGGGGCGGATAAAACACACCGACACCAAACACACCCCCCGCCCCCCCCCCCCCCCCCCCCACCCCCACGGGAGGAAAA